>NZ_JBHUFR010000011.1:344667-385753 GCF_042680985.1 Paraburkholderia dipogonis
CGGCGCCGGTTGCGCTTACAGATCCGGCGGCGGCGTTTTCGGCCGGAACTCGCACAGCGGCTCGATCACGCAATGCCAGCATTCCGGCCGGCGCGCTTTGCACACGTAACGGCCGTGCAGGATCAGCCAGTGGTGCGCGTCCTGCTTGAACTCGGCAGGCGTGAATTTCTCCAGTGCCACTTCGACCGCGCGAACGTCCTTGCCGGGCGCAAGACCGGTTCGATTCGCAACCCGAAAGATGTGCGTGTCGACCGCAATGGTCGGATGACCGAATGCCGTGTTCAGAATCACATTGGCCGTTTTCCGGCCGACGCCCGGCAGACTTTCGAGCGCTTCGCGATCCTCGGGCACTTCGCCGCCGTACTGATCGAGCAGAATGCGGCAAGTCGCGATGACGTTCTTCGCCTTGGTGCGATAGAGGCCGATGGTCTTGATGTAGCCGGTCACGCCTTCTTCGCCGAGATCGAAAACCTTCTGCGGTGTGTTCGCGACCGGGAACATCTTGCGCATGGCCTTGTTGACCGACACGTCAGTGGCCTGCGCCGACAGCAGCACGGCGATCAGCAGTTCGAACGGAGTGGTGTACTCGAGTTCGGTTGTCGGATGAGGATTGAGACTCTGAAGCGTCTCGTAGATGGCGCGGCGTTTGTTCGCGTTCATGCTGGGCGTGACGGTGCGGTTAGCGCTTGTCGGACGGTGTGCCGGTGTCGTCCGCGGCGAGGCCGAGACGGCGGCGGCGTGCTTCGGCGGCGTCGATCTGCGCCTGCACATCCGCGCTCACGCGCTCGGTGTTTAGCGGGCCTTGGCCCTTGGCGGCCAGTTCCTCTTTTTTCTTGCGAGCACGTTCGAGCGCGGCCTGGATGATCGCGCGTTTTTTGGCTTCGGCATCGTCAGCGGCGGGTGCGGCCGATGGCGCGGCGCTGGCGGCCGCAGTTGTTTCGGTAACCTGAGCAGTGACAGTGGTGCCTGCTCGCCGCGCTGCAGCACGCGCTTCGGCAGCCTCGCGCTCGCGTGCGAGACGCGCTTCGCGCCGGTCGTGGCGTGCGCGCGCGGCGTCGGCCTGCGCCTCGCTCCACGCGTCCCAACCGGTTGCTTCACCTGTGACCGGCGGCAAGGCAATGCAGTCGACGGGGCAAGGCGGCACGCACAAATCGCAACCGGTGCAAAGCTCGACGATCACCGTATGCATCTGTTTCGGTGCGCCAACTATTGCATCGACCGGACAGGCCTGCATGCACAACGTGCAGCCGATGCAAACTTGTTCGTCGATAACCGCCAACGGGCGCGGCCTTTCGATGCCGTTGGCGGAATTGAGCGGAATCACCGGCTTGCCGAGCAACGCAGCGAGTCGCGCGACACCTTCGGCGCCGCCCGGCGGGCATTGGTTGTAATTGGCCTCGCCGCTTGCAACGGCTTCGGCATAGGGACGACATGCGGGGTAACCGCACTTGGTGCATTGCGTCTGGGGAAGCAGACCTTCGATGCGGTCTGCGAGTGTTCTGGTATCTGTCACGGTCACGGCGTGGGGCTCTGGCTGGTGCTTTGGCTTGCGGCCGCACAGCTTGAACTAAATAGCACATTATCGCCGATTTCCCCAATTGCCATCCGCAATCCATGTGCCATAATCGAAGCGCTTTTTCGAAAGACCGCAGAAGGGTATTCCCCCAACCAGCCCGTTCAGTGCTGTCGGTGCAAGGCCCGAGGAGAGGCCGGCGGCGCGATCCGGATAACGCGGCTCACGAAGACGATGCCACCATGAATCAGCCGAAAATCAAAAGAGATCCTGAAGGCACACGGCGCCGCATTCTGCTCGCGGCGGCCGAAGAGTTTGCAAATGGTGGGCTATTCGGCGCGCGCGTCGATCAGATCGCTCGCCGCGCGGAAACGAATGAGCGCATGCTCTATTACTACTTCGGTAGCAAGGAGCAGCTTTTCACCGCGGTACTCGAGCACGCGTTCAGCGCGCTCAACGAAGCGGAGCGCACGCTCGAACTCAATGGCATTGCCCCGGTCGAGGCCATCACGCGTCTCGCGCATTTTGTTTGGGATTACTACCGCGATCATCCCGAGTTGCTGCGTCTCATCAATAACGAGAATCTGCATGAAGCACGCTATATGCAGAAGTCCACGCGCATCCGCGAAATGATTTCGCCGATTGTCGCCACGCTAGGCGGCATTCTTGAGCGCGGTCAACGCGCGGGGCTGTTTCGCACCAATGTCGACCCGCTTCGCTTCTATGTCACGCTGTCCGGCATGGGCTATTACATCGTGTCGAACCGCTTCACGCTCGAAGCCACCCTCGGCCGCGATTTCAGCAGTGCGAGCGAGCGCAGTGAAGTGATTCAGATGAACACCGAGTTGCTGCTCGCCTATCTGTTGCGGAAGTAAGCTCGCGTCGCCCGCGCATCGAGGCTTCGGGATCTTCATAAACGAAAACGGCCTCCGAAGAGGCCGTTGTCTATCGACTATGCGTGCGAAGCTCAGGCTTCGACTTTTTCCTTCGCTACCTTCGGCGCCTTGTTGTGCGCGAGGATAAAGTCGCGCAACTGCGGGTAGATGATGGTGCGCCAGCGGCGTCCCGAGAAAATGCCGTAGTGCCCGCACTTTTCCGCTGTGAAGTGTTGCTTGTGCTCTGCCGGAATGCCGGTGCACAACTCGTGCGCGGCGTAGGTCTGGCCGTCGCCGGAGATATCGTCCAGTTCGCCTTCGATCGTGAAGAGCGCGGTCTTCGTGATGTCCTGCGGTTTCACCCGTTCGCCGGAGACGTCCCACGTGCCTTCGGCAAGGCTGAATTCCTGGAAGACCACGCGGATCGTATCGAGGTAATAGTCCGCGTCCATGTCGAGCACGGCGTTGTACTCGTCGTAGAAGCGGCGGTGCGCTTCCGCGTCGTCTTCGTCGCCGCGCAGCAGGCTCTGGTAGTAATCCCAGTGCGACGCCGCGTGGCGTTCCGGATTCATGGCCACGAAACCGGTGTGCTGCAAAAAGCCCGGGTAAACCTTACGGCCCACGCCCGGATAATTCGGCGGCACCGTGAAGATCACGTTGTTCTCGAACCACTCGTACGAGTGCTGCGTGGCGAGCGAGTTGACCGAGGTCGGGCTCTTGCGCGCGTCGATCGGGCCGCCCATCATCGTCATGGTGCGCGGCGTGTCTTCGCCGCGGCTCGCCATCAGCGAAATGGCGGCGAGCACCGGCACGGTCGGCTGACACACCGAGATCACGTGCAGATTCTTCGCGCCAATGTGACGGATGAATTCCTGAATGTAGGCGACGTAGTCGTCCAGACGAAACTGGCCGGCTTCGAGCGGCACCATGCGGGCGTCGATCCAGTCGGTGAGGTAGACCTTGTGATCCTGCAACAGCGTTTTAACGGTGTCGCGTAGCAGCGTGGCGTGGTGTCCTGACAACGGTGCGCACACCAGCACGACCGGCTCGTCTTTCAATTGGATGACAGCGTCGCTGTCGTCCGCGAAACGCTTGAAGCGCATCAGGCGGCAAAACGGCTTCTCGATGATCGTTTGTTCGATGATCGGAATGTTGTGGCCGTCTTTGACAATCTGATGGAGATTGAACTCGGGCTTTTCGTAATCTTTACCAAGCCGGTAGAGCAGTTCGTAACCGGCTGAGAGGCGCGTGGCGCCGGGCACGTAGGCCAAGGGGCTGGCGGGATTCGCGAAAGATTTCGACGCGGCCTGAGCCCAGGCGGTGAGCGGGCTCAACATCGCCCGTTGGAATTCGTGCAGTTGGTAGAGCATGGGTGCTCCGTTTTAAGCGGTTCGCATGAGGCTTCGCAAACACGCGTGTGGCGCTGCGGCAGGCCATTCTGGTTGTAGGCACATTGTTTTTCGGCCGACAGTCTCGTCGATCATATCGAACAAAGCGTACTTGTGCAATGCAGCATTTTGCGCGCGGCTAGCACGCAAACTGTCATTAAATCATGCTACTGGCGATGTTGCCGCGCCGCTATCCGGGGTTGCAGCAGCATCAAGTTCCGTCGCTCCGCTGCCGTTATGGGGCGGTTGCCCGGTCGCCTGCGCCATGGCCTGTTCATGTTTCATCAGGTTCAGGCCGGTGTGGACAAGCGCCACGTGCGAAAACGCCTGCGGAAAATTGCCGACAAGACGCTTCGCAGCGGGATCGTACTCCTCCGCGAGCAAACCGACATCGTTGCAGAGCGCGAGCAGCCGTTCGTACATTGCGATCGCTTCGTCGAGGCGCCCTTGCAGCGCCAGGTTGTCCACCATCCAGAACGAGCACGCCAGAAACGTCCCTTCTCCCGGCGGCAGGCCGTCGTCGTATTCGGTCGTGCGATAGCGCATCACGAAGCCGTCGTGCATCAGGTCGCGTTCGATCGCGGCCACGGTGCCTTTCACGCGCGGATCGTTCGGCGGCAGGAAGGCGACCAGCGGCATCAGCAGCACACTCGCGTCGAGCTGGTCGGTGCCGTAGCACTGCGAGAACGCGTTGAGCGCTGGATTCCAGGCCTTCTCGCAAACTTCCGCGTGGATCTGCGCGCGGGTGGCGCGCCATTCGTCGAGCGGGCCCTCGAGCTCGAACATCTCCGCCGACTTGATCGCGCGATCGTAGGCGACCCACGCCATCACTTTCGAGAAGGTGAAATGCTGACGGCCGCCGCGCGTTTCCCAGATGCCTTCGTCGGGCTCCTGCCAGATCGTGTCGAGGTGCTTCAGCAGCGCGCGTTGCACGTTCCATGCGGTGTCGTCCGCCTGCAGGCCGCCGACGCGCGCCAGATGCAGCGCATTCATCACTTCGCCATAGACGTCGAGCTGGCGCTGGCCGACCGCGTTATTGCCGATCCGCACCGGTTTCGCGTCCTGATAGCCCGGCAGCCAGTCGATTTCGAATTCAGGCAGACGGCGCTCGCCGGCGATGCCGTACATGATCTGCAACTGATCCGGGGCCCCGGCCATGACGCGCCCGAGCCAGCTGCGCCACGCGCGCGCTTCGTCGTAGTAGCCGCCGCGCATCATCGCGAGCAGCGTGATGGTGGCGTCGCGCAGCCAGCAGTAGCGGTAGTCCCAATTGCGCGTGCCGCCGAGTTGTTCTGGCAGCGAAGTCGTAGGCGCGGCGACGATGCCGCCGGTCGGCTCGTAAGCGAGCGCCTTCAGCGTGATCAGCGAACGGCGGATCGGTTCGGCCCAGCGTCCTTCCACCGTGCTGCGCGCTGACCATTCGAGCCAGTGATTCTCGGTGCGCGCCAGCGAGGTGTGCGGATCGCGCGCCGGCGGAATGCGCAGATGCGAGGCCGCATAAGCAAGCGAGAACGGCACCCGTTCGCCTTCGCTGACCGTGAATTCGGCGACCGTCTTCATGTCCTCGCCGCGCAACTCGACCGGCGTGCGCAACACGGCGGTGTCCGGTCCGACGATCGCCTTGATGCCGCTGTCGTGCTTCAGCCGATCGACCCACGGTACCGAGAAGCCGTAATCGAAGCGCAGCACCAGTTCCATTTTCATGCGCACGGTGCCGCGTTTGCCGACCACGAGCCGCACCATTTCCGACCAGCCGTTACCCGGCGGCATGAAATCGATCAGCGTGACGGCGCCCTCGGGCGTGTCGAAGTCGGTTTCGAGGATCAGCGTCTCGCCGCGATAGCGGCGGGTGATGGTCGGCGGCGTGTCCGAGACCGGCGCGATCAGCCAGCGGCCGTTTTCGGGCGTGCCGAGCAGGGCGGCGAAGCAGGCGCCCGAATCGAAACGCGGCCAGCAGAGCCAGTCGACGGATCCATCGCGGGAAACTAGCGCGGCCGTATGGCCGTCGCCGATGAGCGCATAGTCTTCGATGAGTGCGGGCATGGGAGCGGGTCAGTAGTGCGCGCGGCGTGTCGCGCCGCGCGAGGTGTCGTTGAAGTGTCGTTGCCTTTACCCGACTGGCGCGATGCGTTTTGGTTCATCACGCGACGCAAAAACGCGGGTTGGTAATTGTCAAATCAATGCCTACAATCAGATTTCATGCCGACGCCCGGAGGAGCTTTCCGGATTATGAACCGGCCCCGCCCATGGCGCATACACACGCCGTTTCCGAGGACCAAAGCTATGCTGAACCCGTCGAAATCTGATTGCATCACGATTCTCTCGGCCGCCAGCCAACTTGCCGACGATTCGATGTTGCCGCTCGATCATGGCCGCCTGGGCCTGAGTCGCAACGGCTTGTTGACCGCTGCAGCCTTTCTGGTCGAACGGGCGTGCTTTCGCCGTTATCAGGCAGGCGACGGCCATTATGCTGTCGGTGCGCTGTCGTTGCAGGGACGGCTGCGTCTCGACCAGCTTTCAAACGGTTAAGCTGCGGCGCTTCATGCGCACCGGATGGTGACTTCACAGCGCTGAGCGCAAAACTCACCCTGCTTCGGGCGAACGAACATTGCTTCGCCGTGCAGTCCGGGTTTATCGCTTGCTTCGAGCTTCACGGCCAATTGGCGCGTGAAGCTTTCGCACGTCTTATGTCTTGCCTCCATGCGGAGCGCAGCCGGGCCGGCACGGCGCCCGGTCGCACTTTCCATGCTTGCGTAACCCTTGCGTAAGCATGGAACGCCGCCGCTCAGAAGTGCGACGACCCCACGCCGAAGATCCCAATGATGCCGATGATGATCAGATAGAGCGCGACGATGTAGTTCAACAGGCGCGGCATGACAAGAATCAGAATACCGGCGATCAACGAAACCAGCGGGCCCAGGCTGAGTGTGACGTTCATGAAGACTCCGTAGTGTGAGACGCGATTGAAAAAACGACCCGTCAGGCGGGACAATTGCTATTCATGCTGCCGATTGTCGATTGCCGGCTGACCCGGCGCGGGTCGACGGAATCGCTGCATGATCCGGCACAACGCTTTTATACTTCTTTCGATAAGAACAACGCTCGACCGATTGCGCGGCAGACCAGCGACACCATGACAACCGCTTCAACCAAATAACCGCTGTCCGAGGAGGTCATATGCTTCGTCGTCACCGAGCCGCCGCGATGCGTGCCGTTGCGGATTCCCGCTTGCCTTCTGCTGCTGATTCCACTTCATGGCGCGTCGCGCATGCTCCATTGCGCTCTGCCCGCTCGATAATAAAAGGTTTCGTGCTCATGGTCTCGATTGTTGCTTCGCATGCGTTTGCGCAAGATTCCGGCCCGGCTCCCGCCGACGGCGTATATGACATGCTGGTCGGCACTTATACCGGCCCAAAGAGCGAAGGGCTGTACGTCTATCGCTTCGACACGAAGACGGGTGAAGCGACGCGCGTCTCGGCCGCGCAGACGGTCAACCCGTCCTACCTCGTGGTGAGCCGCGACCGCCGCTTCGTCTACGCGGTCAACGAAATGCCCGGCGACAATGGCCCGGCCACGCAACGCGGCGGCATCAGCGCGTTTCGTTTCGACGCCGCGAGCGGCCAGTTGACGTTTCTCAACAAGGTCTCCTCTGACGGCAACGATCCCTGCTATCTGAGCCTCTCGCCGGACGGCAAATATTTGCTGACCGCGAACTATTCGGTGGCCGCGGATCCCGGCGGCAGCTTCGCGGTGTTCCCGTTGCAGGCCGACGGCCAGGTCGGCGCGTCGGTGCTCACCGTGCACCACGAAGGCGGCGGTCCGGTGAAGGGCCGTCAGGACAACTCGCATGTTCACTCCACCGTGTTCTCGCCGGACGGCCACTATCTGTTCGCGCAGGATCTCGGCGCGGACAAGCTGTACTCGTATCGCTACACGCCTGACGGCAGCCGCGGCCTGTTCGGCCCAACCGACTGGCGCTACAACCAGGAAAAAGCCGGCTCCGGTCCGCGCCACCTGGTGTTCGGCGCCGATGGCAAACACGCGTATCTGACGAGCGAACTGGCCGCCACGGTCAGCACGTTCGACTACAACGACGGCAAGCTCACCCAGGTGCAAACGCTGCCGCTGACCGAAGCTGGCTTCAAGGGCGCGGTGGGCGCGGCGGCGATTCATCTGTCGCCGGACGGGCGCTTTCTGTATGCCACCAATCGCGGCGACGCCAACGACATCGTGATCTTTTCAGTCGACCCGACTAATGGGCACCTGAAGAAGATCGGCCATCAATCGAGCATGGGCAAGTCGCCGCGTGAATTCGCGATCGACCCGACGGGAAACTGGCTGATCGTCGGCAATCAGAACAGCGATACCGTATATGTGTTCAAGCGCGATCAGCAGAGCGGTTTGCTCGAAGCGAATCCGAAACATTTCGAGCTCGGCGCGCCGGTGGATTTCAAGCTGGTCTCGCCGTCGTAACACGAGATGCCGACGACGCGGTGAAAGACGAGGCGGGTGATGTCGACGCGCCGCGCCCGGGATGAAAAAAACGGGCCGCTTTTGTAAAGCGGCCCGATTCTTTTTTTGTGGTCGATTTTGCGGCGAGGTTGTTTGCGCTTGCTTCTTGCACCTTTCGGAAGCGCCGGCAATCAACTGCAATCAGCGGTGTTCACCGGCCATTCGCCGCTTATTCCGCCGGCCCGGGCGCCAGCACTTCGCGGCTGCCGTTGATGCCCATCGCCGACACGAGGCCCGCGGTTTCCATCTGCTCGACGAGCCGCGCCGCGCGGTTATAACCGATGCGCAACTGCCGCTGCACCGACGAGATCGACGCGCGCCGCGTGCGCACCACGAAGGCGACCGCTTCGTCGTAGAGCGGATCGGCTTCCGCATCCGGCGACTCGCCGAACAGGTCTTGCGCCGCGCCGCCGTCGGTGGCCGGGCCGTCGAGAATGCCTTCCTCGTACTGCGGCTCGCCGAACTGCTTCAGATACTCGACGATCCGATGCACTTCCTCGTCGGCGACGAACGCGCCGTGCACCCGCTGCGGATAGCCGGTGCCGGGCGGCAGGAACAGCATGTCGCCCTGGCCGAGCAGCGACTCCGCGCCCATCTGATCGAGAATTGTGCGCGAGTCGATCTTCGACGACACCTGGAACGCCACGCGCGTCGGAATGTTCGCCTTGATGAGGCCGGTGATCACATCCACAGAAGGACGCTGCGTGGCCAGAATCAGGTGGATGCCGGCGGCGCGCGCCTTCTGCGCGAGCCGCGCGATCAGCTCTTCGATCTTCTTGCCGGCCACCATCATCAGGTCGGCGAGTTCGTCGATCACGACCACGATCAGCGGCAGCGGCGCGAGCGGTTCGGGCGCTTCCGGCGTCAGCGAGAACGGGTTGCCGAGCTTCTTGCCCTTGGCTTCGGTGTCGCGGATTTTCTGGTTGAAGCCGGCCAGGTTGCGCACGCCGACCGCGGACATCAGGCGGTAGCGTTTTTCCATCTCGCCGACACACCAGTTGAGCGCGTTGGCCGCCAGCTTCATGTCGGTGACGACGGGCGCGAGCAGATGCGGAATGCCTTCGTAGACCGACAACTCCAGCATCTTCGGGTCGATCATGATCAGACGGACTTCTTCCGGCGTCGCCTTGTACAGCAGCGAGCAGATCATCGCGTTGATTGCCACCGACTTGCCCGAACCGGTCGTGCCCGCGACCAGCATGTGAGGCGCTTTGGCCAGATCGGCGACGACCGGATGGCCGGTGATGTCCTTGCCCATGGCGAGCGTCAACTGCGAATGCGAGTTCTGGTAGACGCTGGCTTCGAGGATTTCGGAGAGGCGGATCGTCTGGCGCTTGGCGTTCGGCAATTCGAGGCCCATGCAGGTCTTGCCGGGAATCGTCTCGACCACGCGGATGGACGTGAGGCCGAGGCCGCGCGATAGATCCTTCATCAGGCCGACGATCTGACTGCCACGTACGCCGAGCGCCGGTTCGACTTCGAAGCGTGTGATGACCGGGCCGGCCGACGCGCCGACGACGGTCACCGGCACCTTGAATTCCTGCAGACGCTGTTCGATCAGCAGGCCGGTTTCGATGAGCTTTTCTTCGGAGACGGGTTCGACGTCGATGTCCGCGGGCGCGAGCAGGTCGAGCGTGGGCAATTCGACCATCGATGCCGCGGGCGCGCGGAACTCGAAGCCGTTGGCGGGACTGTGGCCGCGCAGGGGAGGGCGCGGTTGGACGGCGGGTTCGGTGGGCTCGGTGGCTGCGGTTGCCGCGGTTGCCTCTACGGATGGGGTCTTCTCGGTGCTAAATGGCGCCGCGAGCGATGTCGATGTTGCCGGCGTTAGCGGCGGCATGGCGGCTTCGTTCGGGCGTTCTTCATCGGCGAAAGATTCGTTGTCAGCGACGTCGGATGTCGCGGGCGCAGTCTGAATCGCGAAGCCCGGAAAGCGAACCACGTTTGATGCTTGCGGCGCGTGGCTCTGCGACGGCACCGCGATGGGCAGGTTCGACGCGTGCGCGTTAGCGAGCGAGTCCGAGGTCTGCTGCGTAATGCCTTGCGGCGCCACTGTGGTGGTGATATTAGTCGCGTTTGCGGTGGACGGCGTCTCCGAGATGTTCGCCGCTTGTGCGGTGACCGATGTCTCCGGGACGTGCGGCGCGTCCGATGTTTCAGGTATATCCGACAGGGCAGGCGTGTCCGCCGTTTCCGTTTCGACGGGCGTGGCGGACTCGCCAGCGCGAGCGATGCTCAGCGATGGCGTGGCGGCGTCAGGCGTCGCGCCGGTTCCGCTCGACACAACGACGCGGCTGACAGCCGGCACACTCGATGACGAAGCGGCGTGTTGCGCCAGCACCGCATCGAGTTCGGCTTCCCACGGCGCGAGTGTCTTATCGATCACGACTTCGGCAGCCGAAGCAGGCGCGGCGGCTTGCGGCTCGACCAACGATGCGGCTTCTTTCACTTGTTCGGCAATTGCCGGCGCAGCGGTCTGCTCGGCGACGCGCGGTGCGATGACTTCTGAAGGGCGCGCTGGCTGGCTGAGCGCCTGTGCCGTTTCAGCGCTCGGGCTCGCGTGATGGTCGGCGTGAGGTGTCGATGCGGTCGGATCGTCTTCGAACGGCGGTTCATTCTCGTGCGCTTCGCTTGCTTGCAACTGCGCAGCGAAAATCTGGAATGGCGTCGGCGTGGCGACCGGCGGCACATACTGCGATGCCGGCGAAGGCGAAGGTGCAGCAATCGGCGCGTGCTCAACGAACGGCGCAGACGCAGGGGCAGCAACCGGCGCGTGCTCAACCACTGGCGCCGCCGTCAACGGCGGTTGAATAACTGGCGGCTCGATCGGCCACTGCACGACGGGCTCGTGGCTGACTTCGGGCGGCACTTCGAACGCGGCTTCCACGCGCGGTGCATCGACCGGCGCGCTGTCCGCAACCCCGAGCGAAGGACGATGCGCATCCGGCGTCAAAGCCGCTTCAGTCGCATCCATTCGCGGCACATCGACAATCGGCTGCTCAGGCTCGAACGACGGCGCTGCGTTCGGCGCACTCGTCAGCTTCGCGTTTTCCGATCCAGTGCTGCGCGCGAGGCTCACGCCCGCGATATCAGTCCAACGTGCGGCGTTTTCCGCGATGCTGCGAAGGGTTTCCTGGACGCTGGCAGGCGGCGTGACTTTCTGCGTCGCCGGCATCGGGCGCGTGTAGCTGGGCGCCAGACGGCTCGCTGCCGGCGTCGGCGTGGCGTCGTTCGAACGCGGGGCAGGCGAGAAAGCTTGCCGGGGCACTGGCGCGCGATTGACGGAAGCCGCCGAGGCCGTCGCGCCTTGGGCCATCGTCGAAGGGCGGCTCGCACCGGCCGCGTCGGATCCAACTGAACCTACGGCGGAATGAGAACCCGCGCTGCCCGACAGGGTCCGTGCCGTCGCTGACGCGTGCACTGCTGCCTGAGGTACCTTTCCCGCAGCACCCGCAGCACCCGCAGCACCCGCAGCACCCGCAGCACCCGCAGCACCCGCAGCACTCGCAACAAAAGCGCCCCCGGCCGCCAAACCCGCGCCGGCTCCTGCCGATCCCACGGGCCGTTGCTCACCGGCCGAACGACGTCCAACCTGCGACGCGCCAACGCGAGCGGAAGCACCAGAAGCACCTGCCGCCCCCGACCCGCCCGCCACCCCCGATCCACCTGCCGAACCCGAGACCGAACCAGCCCCCGAACCCGCTCCCGGCACAGCCGCGCGCGACCCAGACTCGCGCAACCAACCAGCTGGCGCAACTGGCTCAGCCGGCATCCACGCAGCCTTCTCCGCTTTGAGTGGTTGCGCCTGCATCGGCACATGCCGCGGCGGTGTCGTCGCCGCGCCCGTGCGCAGTACCGGCTCGGCCTGCTTCGCCTGGCTGCGCGGCGTTGTCGTGCCCGCGCGCCAGCTCGGCGCAGCGCCACGCGCCGCCGCATCCTTGCCCGCCACGCTTGCCGCAGCGCCAGCCGCAGCCGCGTCGCGCCCGCGCGCCGGCGGACGCCAGACCGTCGGGCGCGCATAACGGCCATTGGTTTTAGGCGCCATCGTATTGGCAGCCGGCGAAACATGCGACGGCAAACCATCGTCGACGCTGCGATGGCGGCGCGCTTCCTCGTCGCGTTTGGCGAGGCCGCGCGACAGGCCGAGGCCGAACGCGCCGTCGGCCCACGCGGCGAAATCGCGCCAGCGGAAATCGATCAGCCAGGGCAGGCTGATGAAAAACAGCGCGAGCGCCGCGAGAGGCGTGCCGATATGCCCAAGCAGATGGCCGAAGCTCGCCGCCAGCGCATGGCCGAAGCCATTCACGCCGGCCACCGCGATCAGCGACGCCTCGAGTGTGCAGCTCGCCACCAGCACGCAGACGAAGCCGAGCCACAGCCGGATCGTGCCGGGGCCGCGCAGACCCGCGCCACCCGGCAGAGCCGACTTCACGAGACGCCACAAAAGAGGAATGAACCAGACGGCTGACCCGCCGAACCAGCCGAAAACTACCGTGTGCATACTAGACATCAGCGAATGACGGACGCGCAAAAACGCAATCCGTCGAGTTTAAACCGGCGAAGCCCGATGCTTCGAAGGCAGACGCAAGTATGCTTGCGTCCAATTGGAAAACAGACCGGCGCGCGGTCTGCCGTCGGTGAAAAACAACGGCTGTCGGGACAGCCTTCACCCGTCATACGGACCGTCCGGAACGCGGCGCCGCAGTGCGCGGTCCGCTTCGCTCATCAGCGCGCCAGCGTATCGGCGGGACGATCCGTGACGCGTTCATTTCGTGCTGCTGTCGAAGGTCAGCGTGTCGCCGTTGTCGAGCACCAGTTGCATCTGCTGCGGCGCGCGCATCTGCACGCCGGTGCGGTCGATGTGCGTGAGCGCATTGAGATATGCCCCTTCGATCTGTCCGCCCGGCGCCGCGCATGCCATGCGCGTGCCGCCGAGCGTGCCGAAGCTCAGCTTGCCGTCTTTCAGCGCGTACGAGCCCATATAACGGTTGCAGCCGGAAAAACCGCTGGCGTGGCGTTGGCCGGTCGAGGTGGAGAGCGTCAACGTGATCGGCTTGCCCTGATCGGCGGCCGGGATCGCGCGCGCCGTGCCGTCGGCCTGTTTCCAGGCGCTCAGCACCCAACTGGTGTCGTCGAGCAGTTGCGCGGCGGCGGGGTTGAATGGATCGGGCGCGGCGGCCTGCTCGTCGGGATGTTTCGGGATCGCACAGGCGCTCAACAGCGCGGCGACGCTCAACGCGGCAATGGCGGTGCGCAGATAAGAGTTGAAGCAAGGGGTGAAGCGCGCAACACGTCGCGCGGAGGAGCTTTGGAGCATGGCGTCGTTCCTCTTCAAACTGGCGAAGGCGTAAGGGTAACGCACTAAGCTCGCCGCACGCGAGAGCAACGGCACGCGAAAGCGCCGATTCGGAGCGCCGCGGCGCCCTTGCGCGCCGCCTTCGCGCCACGCCGTTGCCCTGCACGCGCGAATCATGGTGCGGCCGCCGCGAGCAAGGCGCGGCGAGGGGCCCGCATGTTAACATCGTGCTCTATCCAATCCCACCCTCATCCGACTTTTATCTGGAGACCTCATGCAGATCGGCCAACGGATCGGCACGCCCCTTTCTGAATCCGCCACGCGCGTCATGCTGCTCGGCGCCGGCGAACTCGGCAAGGAAGTGATCATCGCGCTGCAGCGACTGGGCGTCGAAGTGATCGCCGTCGACCGTTATCCGAATGCACCGGGTCACCAGGTGGCGCACCGCGCGCACGTGATCGACATGACCGACCGCGCCGCGTTGCGCGCGCTGGTCGAACAGGAGCGGCCGCATCTGATCGTCCCCGAGATCGAGGCGATCGCTACCGACGCGCTCGCCGCCATCGAAAGCGACGGTCTCGCCGAAGTGATCCCGACCGCGCGCGCCACGCAGCTCACCATGAATCGCGAGGGCATCCGCCGTCTGGCCGCCGAGGAACTCGGCTTGCCGACCTCGCCGTACGCCTTCGCCGATTCGCTCGACGAACTGCGCGCGGGCATCGCCAAGGTCGGCTATCCGTGCGTGGTGAAGCCGGTCATGTCGTCGTCGGGCAAGGGGCAGTCGGTGCTGCGCAGCGACGCCGACGTCGAACCCGCATGGCAATACGCGCTGGCCGGCGGCCGCGTGAATCACGGCCGCGTGATCGTCGAAGGCTTTATCGACTTCGAATACGAAATCACGCAACTGACCGTGCGCGCCATCGACCCGGCAAGCGGTGAGGTCGGCACGTATTTCTGCGATCCGATCGGCCACGTGCAAGTGGCGGGCGACTACGTCGAATCGTGGCAGCCGCAGCCCATGAGCCCGCTCGCGCTGGAACGTTCGCGCGAAGTCGCGCACAAGGTGACGGCCGCGCTCGGCGGCCGCGGCCTGTTCGGCGTGGAACTTTTCGTGCGCGGCGATGACGTATGGTTTTCGGAAGTGAGTCCGCGTCCGCATGACACGGGTCTCGTCACGCTGTGCTCGCAGCGCTTTTCGGAATTCGAATTGCACGCGCGCGCGATCCTCGGTTTGCCGGTGGACACGTCGCTGCGGGCGCCGGGTGCGTCGGCGGTGATTTATGGCGGGCTTGACGAGGCCGGCATTGCCTTCGAAGGCGTGGCCGCGGCGTTGGCGGTGCCGAACGCGGACCTGCGGCTGTTCGGCAAGCCGGAGAGTTTCGCCAAACGCCGCATGGGCGTGGCGCTCGCCACCGGCGAGACCACCGACGAAGCCCGTTCGCGCGCGAAGCAGGCCGCGGCGGCGGTGCGGCCGGTGTCGGCGAAGTAAATGACGGCGCAACGCAGCGAATCGCGGCAGCCGAAGCGATTCGCCGTGCGCCGTTCAACTCGCGTGTCCGGCGTCATCGCCGCGCGTGCAATCTGAGTGCTTGGGCTCGTCGAGCCTGCCGGAGTAGAGGTAAGTATGGCGCTGGAAATCCGCAACACCACGCGGCGCGGTTGGACCGGCCGTCTCGGCGCTCTCGGCGTGCTGCTCGCGCTGTGCGCCGGCTTGACCGGATGTGGCCTCGCGGCCGCGCCGTGCCGGGTCGCCTCGGCAGGCCTGAAGATCGTGCCGCTGGTCGGGCATGTTGCCGCCGCGCCGACCGACGCGTGCGCCGACGTGATCGATCCATAACCGGTCCGTCGCCGGTCGTTTAGCCGCAACGCCACGCGCAATGTGCGGCGCGTCACTCGTGTTTGATTGGTAGCAACGATCGAGGCATCTCATGAAGAAATGGCTTGTTGCAGTCACCACGGCGGCGGGTTTCGCGGCGCTATGCGGCGAGGCGTGGGCCGCGCCGTTGCAGTTCTCCGAGATTCAGACCAAAAACCGTCAGACGCACAAATACACCTGCGCGACCGGCAAGATCCTGCACGTCACTTACTGGAACACGGCGAACGGCCAGAGCTTCGCGCTCGTGCCGGTGAAGGGCAAGCAACTGCTGTTCGTCAACACGTTGTCGGCCTCCGGCGCGAAATATCAGGCCGGCAGCTATACGTGGTGGACCAAAGGCCCGCGCGCGGACCTGTATGACGCCATGGCCGGCGAAAACGCGCCGCCCATGCTCTCCGACTGCATCACCATCAATCGCTGAGCGCGATGCGGCGGCTTTCTCTTTCCATGCCGCCGCTTCTTCTTTCGACCCCCGCCTTGCGCTTCGCGGCATTGCCCGCCGGCGCACACCGTTTCCATTCGAGTAGTAAGCTGTCCCGCATGGCATTGCCGCCGTGTCGCCGCGTCCTGCCATCGCAGTCATGCC
Source organism: Paraburkholderia dipogonis (assembly GCF_042680985.1). Lineage (NCBI taxonomy): Bacteria > Pseudomonadati > Pseudomonadota > Betaproteobacteria > Burkholderiales > Burkholderiaceae > Paraburkholderia > Paraburkholderia dipogonis. The sequence goes on from NZ_JBHUFR010000011.1 coordinate 360,714, forward strand.
GGGTGCTGCCGGCGTGGCCGTCGTCGTTTTCGATCGTCCGTTTCCGGAGCCCGAGCGTTGGGCTCACGGCCCGCGTCCGTATCATCAAGCGAGACCCTCAATGAAAGCATCGGACCTGTTCGTCAAATCGCTGGAAGCCGAAGGTGTCGAGTACGTGTTCGGCATTCCCGGTGAAGAAAATCTCGATCTGCTCGAATCGCTGCGCCGCTCGAAAATCCGTCTGATCCTCACGCGTCACGAACAGGCGGCCGGCTTCATGGCTGCCACGTACGGCCGTCTCACTGGGCGCACGGGGGTGTGTCTGGCCACGCTTGGGCCGGGCGCGACCAACTTCGTGACCGCCGCGGCGTACGCGCAACTCGGCGGCATGCCGATGCTGATGGTCACCGGGCAAAAGCCGATCAAGTCGAGCAAGCAGGGGCATTTCCAGATCGTGGACGTGGTCCGCATGATGGAGCCGCTCACCAAGTACACGCGGCAGATCGTCTCGATCGCCAATATCCCGGCGATGGTGCGTGAGGCGGTTCGTCAGGCGGAAGAAGAGCGGCCCGGCGCCACGCACCTCGAATTGCCCGAAGACGTCGCGCATGAAGAAGGCGACGGCAAGCCGATTCCGAAGAGCTTCAGCCGCCGTCCCGTCGCCGAGGAAAAAGCCGTGGCGCGCGCGGTCGAGGCGATCACCAGCGCGAAGCATCCGTTATTGATGATCGGCGCGGGCGGCAATCGCAAGACCACCACCAAAATGCTGCGCGAATTCGTCGACCAGATCGGCATTCCGTTCTTCACGACGCAGATGGGCAAGGGCGTGATCGACGAATCGCATCCCATGTGGCTCGGCAATGCGACGCTTTCCGACGGCGACTTCGTGCACCGCGCGATCGATCACGCGGACTGCATCATCAACGTGGGTCACGACGTGATCGAGAAGCCGCCGTTTTTTATGCGCAGCGGCGACGCGGGCGAGAAAACGGTGATTCACGTCAACTTTCTCGGCGCGGAAGTGGATACGGTGTACTTCCCGCAGATCGAAGTGGTCGGCGATATCGCCAACGCGGTGTGGCAACTCAAGGAAAGTCTCAAGGAGCGGCAGGAGCATTGGGACTTCACGCGCTTCAAGGAGATCAAGGAGCATTTCGAGGCGCATCTGGCCAAAGGCCAGCACGACGACCGCTTTCCCATGTATCCGGTGCGCGTCGTCAACGACGTGTACGAGACCACGCCGGTGGACGGCATCGTGTGTCTGGACAACGGCATGTACAAGATCTGGTTCGCCCGCTACTACCGCGCGCACGAACCGAATTCGCTGCTGCTCGACAATGCGCTGGCGTCCATGGGCGCGGGCCTGCCGTCCGCGATCGCCACCAAGATCGTGCACCCGGACCGCAAGGTCATGGCCGTGTGCGGCGACGGCGGCTTCATGATGAATTCGCAGGAGCTGGAAACGGCGGTGCGTCTAAAACTGGATCTGGTGATCCTGATTGTGCGCGATGACGCCTTCGGCATGATCCGCTGGAAGCAGGAAAACATGAACTTCCCGGACTACGGCATGACGCTGCGCAATCCGGATTTTGTCGCGTATGCGGAGAGCTACGGGGCGAAGGGGCATCGCATCGAAACGGCGGCGGAGTTCGCGCCGTTGCTGCGCGAATGTTTCGCGACGCCCGGCGTGCATGTGATCGATCTGCCGATCGACTATTCGGACAACGAGCGCGTGCTGAATCGCGAAATCAAGCGGCTTTCGGCGCAACTGTGAAGGCATCGGAATCAAGGAGACGCGTCATGTTGCAGAAGACTTACCCGTACTACCTGGCGAACGTTGCGGTGGCCGCCAACACCGATCTCGAAGTCACCGATAAATTCAGCGGCGAAGTCGCCACCCGCGTCGCGATGGCCGACGCCGCCGCGATCGACAAAGCGATCGGCCATGCCGTCGACGCCATGCCCGCTTTGCGCGCCTTTCCCCCGTTCAAGCGCCAGGCGGTGCTCGAACATTGCGTGAAGCGTTTTCGCGAGCGCTATGACGAGCTAGCGCTGGCGCTGTGCATCGAAGCCGGCAAGCCGATCAACGACTCGAAAGGCGAGGTCACGCGCCTGATCGACACGTTCAAGGTGGCGGCGGAGGAATCGGTGCGCATCGACGGCGAGATCGTCAATCTGGAGATCTCGCCGCGCGCCAAGGGCTATCACGGCTATGTGAAGCGTGTGCCGATCGGCCCGTGTTCGTTTATCTCGCCGTTCAATTTCCCGCTGAACCTGACCGCGCACAAAGTCGCGCCGGCTATCGCGGCGGGCGTGCCGTTCGTGTTGAAGCCGGCGAGCCGCACGCCGGTCGGCGCGCTCATCATGGGCGAGATTCTGGCGGAGACCGACCTGCCGAAAGGCGCATTCTCGATTCTGCCCGCGCATCGCGACGGCGCGGATCTCTTCACCACCGACGAGCGCTTCAAATTGCTGTCCTTCACCGGCTCGCCCGCGGTGGGCTGGGACCTCAAAAAGAAAGCCGGCAAGAAGAAGGTGATCCTGGAGTTGGGTGGCAGCGCGGCCGCGATCGTCGACGGCGATCAGGGCGAGAAGCTCGACTACGTGGTCGACCGGCTCGCGTTCGGCGCGTTCTATCAATCGGGGCAGAGCTGTATCGGCGTGCAGCGGATTCTGGTTCACACGAAAATCTACGATGCGCTGCGCGAGAAGCTGATCGCGAAGACGAAGTCGCTGGTGATGGGCGATCCGAAAGACGAAAAGACCTTTGTCGGGCCGATGATCTCCGAATCCGAGTCCAAACGCCTTGCCGGCTGGATGGACAGCGCGGTGCAGGCGGGCGCGAAAATCGTCGCGGGCGGCAAGGTGGACGGCGCGATGTTCGAGGCTACGCTGCTCGAAGGCGTGAAGCGCGACACGGATCTGTATCGCAAGGAAGCCTTCGGCCCGGTGGCGATTCTGGAGCGCTTCGACGATTTCGGCGCGGCGCTCGCAACCGTCAACGACAGCGACTTTGGCCTGCAAGCGGGCGTGTTTACGGATTCGCTCGCGCACGCGCATCGCGCTTGGGACGAACTCGACGTGGGCGGCGTGGTGATCAACGACGTGCCGTCGTTCCGGGTCGACAACATGCCGTATGGCGGCGTGAAGGATTCGGGGCTGGGGCGCGAAGGCGTGCGCTACGCGATCGAGGATATGACCGAACTGCGGCTGATGGTGATGCGCGAGACGTGGTGAGACGCGCTGTCACGCAACTGTCGTCTCCACGAACTACGCTGCGAGCGAGGCGCGCCGGTGCTTTGCCGCGATTTGCCGGCGGGCGCGCCGCCTGCCGGCACCCGCCTTTCGCGGACGTAAGCAGAAAGCCGGCACATGCGCCATGAGTGTTTTTGCTGAAGTGCTACAATACCGGCCTTTCCGGCGGGTGTTTCCGCCGGCCGGAGCCGGCCGCAATTTTTCCCGCCGTACCGACAGTACCAACGGGTCCCGTGCGGAACGCCGTGGCTCCGCCTTCATCACAATGCCCTCTGCGGTTCCGGCCGCTGCCGCGCGCACGCGCGAAGCGCATTTTTAGCGAAAGCCACCATGTCCGACACAGCCGTCACGCCCAGTACTGCGACTTTTGATCAATTCGGCCTCGCGCCCGACATCCTCAAAGCCGTCAAAGAGTCGGGCTACACCGTCCCCACGCCGATCCAGGAGCAGGCGATCCCTGTCGTGCTGGCCGGCCGTGACATGATGGGCGCCGCGCAAACCGGCACCGGCAAGACCGCGAGCTTCTCCCTGCCGATCATCCAGCGTTTGCTGCCGCAGGCCAGCACGAGCGCTTCGCCTGCGCGCCATCCGGTGCGCGCGCTGATCCTCACGCCGACCCGCGAACTGGCTGACCAGGTTGCCGCGAACGTGCAGGCGTATGCGAAACACACCGCGCTGCGCAGCGCAGTGGTGTTCGGCGGTGTGGATATGAATCCGCAATCCGAGCAACTGCGCCGCGGCGTCGAGATTCTGATCGCCACGCCGGGCCGTCTGCTCGATCACGTGCAACAGAAAACGGCCAATCTCGGCCAGGTGCAGATTCTCGTGCTCGACGAAGCTGACCGGATGCTCGACATGGGCTTCCTGCCGGATCTGCAGCGCATCCTGAACCTGCTGCCGAAAGAGCGTCAGACGCTGTTGTTTTCGGCCACGTTCTCGGGCGAAATCAAGAAGCTGGCCGCCACGTACCTGCGCAACCCGCAGACCATCGAAGTCGCGCGCAGCAACTCGACCGCGACCAACGTGACGCAGGTCGTGTACGAAGTCGCCGAGGGCGACAAGACCGGCGCCGTGGTGCAACTGATTCGCGGACGCGGCCTCAAGCAGGTGATCGTGTTCTGCAACAGCAAGATCGGCGCGAGCCGTCTGGCGCGCAGCCTCGAGCGCGACGGCGTGGTCGCGACCGCGATTCACGGCGACCGCACGCAGAATGAGCGGATGCAGGCGCTCGACGCGTTCAAGCGCGGCGAGATCGAAGCGCTGGTGGCAACGGACGTCGCCGCGCGCGGCCTGGACATCGCCGAACTGCCAGCGGTGATCAACTTCGACCTGCCGTTCAACGCGGAAGACTACGTGCACCGGATCGGCCGCACCGGCCGCGCGGGTGCTTCGGGCGATGCGTTGTCGCTGTGCAGCCCGAACGAGCGCAAGCAGCTGGCCGATATCGAAAAGCTGATCAAGCGTCCGCTGGACGTGCAGCGCCTGACGGTGGAAGCGCCGGTGCGGCATCATCATGAAGAACGCGCGCCGCGTCGCGAGCGCAGCAGCGAGGGCCGTGAGGATCGTGGCAGCCGTCGTCGCACTGGGGCGTCGTCGGGTTCGTACGACCGGCCGCATCATCATCGCGCGCAGCCCGTGGATGATTTCTTCCTGAAGCCTTATGAGCCGTCGCCTTCTTCGGTTCGCAAGATCGAGGAAGCTGCTGCTTCGGCCGCGCCGCAAAAGCCGGCGTCCAAGCAACCGCTGGCAGCGCTGCTGGGCGGGTTTGGGATGCCGCGGAAGTCGTCTTCGTCTACCTGATTTGTAGTTCGCTGGCGCGGCTCGGTTTATCTCAAGGAACCGGGCTTGGCCGCAAGCGGGGCGCCGCTTGAAGCGCGGCAAGATTTGTTGGGGCGCTTCGAAACCTCGCGCCGCACGTTACCGCACCACGTACCACACACCGCGCCGGTTGCCGCAACCAGTCTGCGCAATGCGCGCCGCGCCCGGCGAGATCATTTTCAAACGCGAATCGCGTTCACGCTGCTGGCAACCCCATCCGTTTTGCCCATGCCGCCGTGGCGGCAGCGTAAAAGCCGTCTAGCGTCGTATGGGCCGCAGCGTTTTCCAGATCGAGCCCGAGGTGCCGTGCCGCCGCGCTCAGTGCTTCGAGCGGCTTCTCGCTATCTAGTGCTGTGGCTCCGTTCTGCTTGCTGAGTTTTTCGCCCGTATCATTCGTGACGACGGGCACATGCAGATATTCAGGTGTCGGCACACCCAGGCAGCGCTGCAAATAGATCTGTCGTGCCGTTGAATCCATCAAATCCGCGCCGCGCACGATGTGCGTGATACCCGCGTCCGCGTCGTCGACGACCACCGCCAGTTGATACGCCCACTGGTCGTCCGCGCGCTTCAGCACGAAGTCGCCGACCTCGGTGGCCAGATTCTGCGTCTGTTTGCCTTGCCAGCGGTCTTCGAACGTGATGATCGCCGCGTTGCCGTCGGGCACGCGCAGGCGCCATGCGCGCGCCGGTTTGCCGTGCAGGCCGTCGCGACAGGTGCCCGGATAGGCGAGGGTCGTATTGCGCGTGTGTGCGTCGAGCAGCGAGTCGGCGATTTCCCTGCGCGTGCAGCCGCATGGATAAATCACGCCGTTCGCTTTCAATTGCTCCAGCGCTTCCTGATAGCGCGGCATCCGCGTGCTTTGCCAGACAGGCGGTTCGTCCGCGTGCATGCCGAAGCGTTCGAGCGTGGCGAGGATGTCTTCGGCGGCGCCCGGCACGGTGCGCGGGCCGTCGATGTCTTCAACGCGAACGAGCCATGCGCCGCGATGCGCACGCGCATCCAGCCAGCTGGCTAGCGCGCTGACCAGCGAACCGAAATGCAATGGCCCGGTGGGCGAGGGCGCGAAACGTCCGCGATAGGTCATGGCCGGGCGGTGGCGTGGTGCGCCGCCACCATCACGCGGCGCGCGCCGCCTTGCTGTCCGGATGGCATTCCGGACACGTCTTGCCGGCTACGTACAGCGGCGATTCTTGCGCTTCTGGCGGGACCACCGCGCGGCAGCCGAAGCATTGCGTGGTCTTGCTCGGCTCGAGTTGCGGATTGAGCGCGGTGCGGTAGTCGAATACGAAGCAGTCGCCGTGATAATGCGCGCCGCCCACTTCCTCGAAATACTTCAGAATGCCGCCTTCGAGCTGGTACACGTTCTCGATGCCGACTTCCTTCATGTGGATCGCGGCCTTCTCGCAGCGAATCCCGCCCGTGCAGAACGACACCACCGTCTTGCCTTCCAGGTCGGCGCGATTTTGCTCGATCACCTCGGGAAACTCGCTGAATTTCGTAATGCGGTAGTCGAGCGCATTGTCGAACGTGCCGACGTCGACTTCGAACGCGTTGCGCGTGTCGAGCATCACGACCGGACGGCCCTGGTCGTCGTGCCCGCGGTCCAGCCAATGTTTGAGCGTAGGCGCGTCGACGAACGGCGCGCGGCCGAGCTCCGGACGAATGGCCGGCTTTTTCATCGTGATGATCTCGCGCTTGAGCTTGACCAGCATGCGGGTGAACGGCTGCTTGTCCGACAGACTTTCCTTGAACTGCAGATTCACGAACTTGCCTTCGAACAGCGGGTCGTGGCGGATGTAGTGGATGAAGGCATCGGTGTTTTCGCGCGTGCCGGCGACGAACAGATTGATGCCTTCCGGCGCGAGCAGAATGGTGCCCTTCAGGCCAAGCGCGTTGCAACGCTCCGTGACGAACGGGCGCCATGCGACGGTGTCTTCGATAGTCGCGAAATGATACGAAGAGAGATTGACGATACTCATGAGTGTCCAGCAGTAAGAAGTGACGGCCTCGCGGAAAACGGGGGCGCATTGGGCTGCCCGCCTTCAAACGCCATACGGCGCGGTCACGTCGAATAGAGCGAAACCGGTATTATCCCTCAACCCGGCGCTTTCCCTGACTCGGCCGAATGATCAACGGGTTGCGGTAGCGCAAATCGTTCGTCAACTTGCTGTCGATTTGCTCTGCACGAGCGTCCGCTCGCGTGCTCGGCCAACGTAGAAGCGGCTGTGCGCGCGGCTTGCGCAATGGTGTCCTAAGCCGATCGGCCAACGCGTTGTTTCGGCCTGAAAAGTCCGGACGGGTGGCGTTACAATGTCGCCCATGTCAGATCCCCGCTTCGTCCATCTCCGCGTTCACTCCGAATTCTCGATTGCCGACGGCATCGTGCGTCTTGACGACATCGTCAAGGCCGCGGCCAAAGACGGTCAGGGCGCGCTCGCCCTCACCGATCTCGGCAACGCATTCGGCCTCGTCCGTTTTTACAAGGAAGCCCGCGGCAAAGGGGTCAAACCCATTGCCGGCTGCGACGTCTGGATCACCAATCCGGACGACCGCGACAAGCCTTCCCGTTTGTTGCTGCTCGTCAAAGACCGGCGCGGCTATCTGAATCTGTGCGAACTGCTCAGCAAGGCGTCGCTCACCAATCAGTATCGCGGTCGCGCGGAGGTCGAAGCCGGCTGGCTCGAATCCGGTCTCGGCGAGGGCTTGCTCGCACTATCAGGCGCGCAGCAGGGCGACGTCGGCCTCGCGCTTGCGGCGGGTAACGAGGAAGCGGCCAAACGCAACGCGTTGCACTGGGCGAAGGTGTTCCCAGGCGGCTTCTATATCGAGTTGCAGCGCAGCGGCCAGCCGGGCGGCGAGCAGTACGTGCAGCAGGCGGTCGCGCTCGCGGCGTCGCTGAAATTGCCGGTGGTCGCCACGCATCCCATGCAGTTCATGACGCCGGACGACTTCACCGCGCACGAAGCGCGCGTGTGCATTTCCGAAGGCGACATTCTGGCGAATCCGCGCCGCTCGAAGCGCTTTACGTCAGAGCAGTACTTCCGCACTCAGGAAGAGATGGCGGCGCTGTTCGCGGACATTCCGTCGGCGCTCGCCAACTCGGTCGAAATCGCCAAGCGTTGCAACCTCACGCTCGAACTCGGCAAGCCCAAGCTGCCGCTGTTCCCCACGCCCGACGGCATGTCGCTCGACGACTACCTCGTGCAGTTGTCGAAGGAGGGCCTCGAAAAGCGTCTCGAGCAGTTATATCCAGACGCGGCCGAGCGCGAAGCGCAACGCGAAACGTATTACGCGCGCCTCGAATTCGAGTGCGGCACGATCATCAAGATGGGCTTTCCCGGCTACTTCCTGATCGTGGCGGACTTCATCAACTGGGCGAAGAACAACGGTGTGCCGGTCGGTCCGGGCCGCGGTTCGGGCGCGGGTTCGCTGGTCGCGTACGCGCTCGGCGTGACCGACCTCGATCCGCTGCGCTACAACCTGCTGTTCGAACGTTTCCTGAATCCGGAGCGGGTGTCCATGCCCGACTTCGACATCGACTTCTGCCAGCACGGCCGCGATCGCGTGATCCAGTACGTGAAGGAAAAGTACGGTGCGGACGCGGTGTCGCAGATCGCCACCTTCGGCACGATGGCGGCGAAGGCGGCGGTGCGCGACATCGGCCGGGTGCTCGACCTTGGCTACATGTTCACGGACGGCATCGCCAAGCTGATTCCGTTCAAACCGGGCAAGCACGTCACCATCGCCGACGCGATGAAGGAAGAGCCGCTCCTGCAGGAGCGCTTCGACAACGAAGACGAAGTGCATCAGCTGCTCGAACTCGCGCAGCGCGTGGAAGGGCTGACGCGTAACGTCGGCATGCACGCGGGCGGCGTGCTGATCGCGCCCGGCAAGCTGACCGATTTCTGCCCGCTGTATACGCAGGGCGATGAAAGCGGCGTCGTGAGCCAGTACGACAAGGACGACGTCGAAGCCGTCGGCCTCGTGAAGTTCGACTTTTTGGGTCTGACCACGCTGACGATTCTGGATTGGGCCGAGCGCTATATCCGCCGTCTCGATCCGTCCAAGCAGGACTGGTCGCTCGGGCAGGTGCCGCTCGACGACCCGGCGTCGTTCTCGATCCTGAAGAAAGCGAATACGGTCGCCGTGTTCCAGCTGGAAAGCCGCGGCATGCAAGGCATGCTCAAAGACGCGCAGCCTGACCGCTTCGAGGACATCATCGCGCTGGTCGCGCTGTATCGTCCGGGCCCGATGGACCTGATCCCGAGCTTCTGCGCGCGTAAGCACGGCCGCGAAGTGGTCGAGTATCCGGATCCGCGTGTCGAATCTGTTCTGAAAGAGACCTACGGCATCATGGTCTACCAGGAGCAGGTCATGCAGATGGCGCAGATCATCGGCGGCTATTCGCTGGGCGGCGCCGACTTGCTGCGTCGCGCGATGGGTAAGAAGAAGGCCGAGGAAATGGCCGAGCATCGCGAGCTGTTCCGCCAGGGCGCTGCGAAGAACGGTCTGACCGCGGAAAAAGCGGACGAAATCTTCGACTTGATGGAGAAGTTCGCGGGCTATGGCTTCAACAAGTCGCACGCGGCGGCGTATGCGCTGCTCGCGTACTACACCGCGTGGCTGAAGGCGCACCATCCGGCGGAATTCATGGCGGCGAATATGTCGCTCGCCATGGACGACACGGACAAGGTCAAGATCCTGTTCGAAGACTGTCTCACGAACAAGATGGCGGTGCTGCCGCCCGACGTGAATTTGTCCGCGTACCGCTTCGAACCGGTTGCCGAGCCTGACGGCAAGCGTTCCAAAACGATCCGCTACGGCCTCGGTGCCATCAAGGGCAGCGGCCAGAACGCGATCGAGGAAATCCTGCGCGCGCGCGAAGAAGGTCCGTTCATCGACATTTTCGATTTTTGCAACCGGGTCGATCGCCGCATCGTCAATCGCCGCACGATCGAAGCTTTGATCCGCGCCGGCGCGTTCGACACCTTGCATGCGAATCGCGCGCAACTGATCGCTTCGGTCTCACTCGCCATGGAAGCCGCCGAGCAGGCGAGCGCCAACGCATTGCAGGCGGGTCTGTTCGACATGGGCGACGCACCCTCGCAAGGACATGAACTGGTCGACGAACCGGAGTGGCCGGAAAAGAAAAAGCTGCAGGAAGAGAAGGCCGCGCTGGGCTTCTACCTGTCGGGCCATCTGTTTGACGCCTACAAGAACGAAGTGCGCCGCTTCGTGCGTCAGAAGATCGGCGAACTGAAGGAAGGGCGCGACAAGCTGGTCGCGGGTGTGATCGCATCGCTGCGCACGCAGATGACCCAGCGCGGCAAGATGCTGATCGCGCTGCTCGACGACGGCACCGGCCAGTGCGAAGTCACGGTGTTCAACGAGACGTTCGAAGCGCACAAGCAGCTGTTCAAGGAAGACGAACTGCTGGTCGTGCAGGGGCAGGCGCGTAACGACGCGTTCACGGGCGGCATCCGCTTCACCGTCGACACGGTCATGGACCTCGGCCGTGCGCGCTGCCGTTACGCGGAAGCGGTCAAGGTGCAGATGAACGGCAATGCGGACGCGCTGGCGTTGCGTCGCGTGCTCGAAGCGCACAGCGCGGGTAAGGACGAACCGCAAGCAGTCGCGGCGCCGACGGCTTCATCGCGAGGCGGAAATGGTGGAAATGGCGGCGGCCGTAATGGCGGCGGCTATGGCGGAGGTGGCCAGCGTCAGGCGGTACAGATCCCGAACGGGCTAGCCGTGCAGGTGGTCTATCGCAGCCAGAATGCGGAAGGCGAAATGCGTCTGGGCGACGCATGGCGCGTGAAGCCGACCGACGAACTGCTCGCGGCGTTGCGCGGTGAGTTCGCGGGAAGTTCGATCGAGATCGTCTATTGATCGGTCAGGAGGCCGGCGCGGCTTGCGTTCCACGACCTATCGCCGCGCCTTCTCGCCCAGCCGTGCCAGCTTCAAAAACCGGTAGTACACCGTCTCCGCATTGAACATCGCGATCATGAAACCGGCGCGGCCGTCCAGAAAACCGCGCCGCAACAAGTAAGTCCGCACGAATGCCCACGCGCCGCGCCCAAGCGCCTTGCCGAAGCTGCCGCGCTGACCTGCCGCATGACGTTGCTGGGCGCCTGCTGTCGAATACGCGTCGAGCTTGCGCAACACGCCTTCGAAGTCCTCGTAGGAGTAATGCATCAGCTTGCCGGTGAGCCGCTGCGCCGGCGTGTCGAACACCAGCCGCTCGTGCACGAGGTCGTCGGAGAATCGCGCGGCGCCGCGTTTGAAGAGGCGCGGAATCCAGTCCGGATACCAGCCGCTGTGATGAATCCAGTGGCCGCAAAAGCTCGACAAACGGTCTACCGCGTAGACATCGGCGGTGGGGGCCACCAGCACCGCGCGAATCGCCGACGCCAGTTCCGGCGAGACGATTTCATCGGCGTCGATCGACAGAATCCAGCTCGTGCCGAGCGCGTCGACCGCGCGATTCTTTTGCGGGCCGAAGCCCGGCCAATCGGTCTGTTCGATTACGCGAGCGCCGTGCGTGCGGGCGATCTCGGCGGTGCCGTCGGTGCTGCCGCCGTCGATCACGACGATCTGATCGGCGAAAGACACGGCTTGCAGGCATTCCGCCAGCCGCGCCGCCGCGTTTTTAGTGATGATGGCGACGCCGAGGGTGGTTTCTTGCATACGTGAGTAGCGTGAGGGCGGAGTGACGGAGCGAGGCGCGCAGGCAAGCCGCGTGAAACGAGTCGCACCGGGAGTATACACAGCCGGTTTCTAACCGCCGACGCTCACTCCCAAGCGTTTACAATGCTCCTTTTCGATATTCCGCCCGGCCGGCATTCCGTCCGCCGCGCGGCAGCCGTTCCGCCTTCTCAGAGGATTCCTTGAGCGCGAAGCCAACGTTAAGCAAACCCATCGGTGCAGGCGAGGCGTCGTCGGCCGCCGTCGTCTTTAAACGGCTCTGGCCGTATATCCAGCCGCTGATCTGGGTTCTCCTCGGCGCAATCGTCGCAATGGCAGTGAGCGCCGCCACCGACGCGGCGATCCCGGCCTTGCTCAAGCCTCTGCTGGACAAGGGCTTCGGCGCGCACGCCAACGACAAGACCAAGTGGTTCGTGCCGGCCGCCGTGATCGGCCTCGCGCTGGTGCGCAGCTTGTCGCAATACGCGTCCGGGTATCTGCTCGCCTACGTGACGAACAAGATCCTGCTCGACCTGCGCCTGAAGATGTTCAGCCGCATGATTCACACGAGCGTCGCGTTCTTCCAGCGCGAAACCGCGAGTACGGTCATCAATGCGATCGTCTTCGAGGTGAACCAGATTCTCAACGTGCTGCTGAGCGTGCTGGTCACGCTGGTGCGCGATTCGCTCACTGTGGTCTTCCTGCTCGGCTATCTGTTCTATCTGAACTGGCGTCTGACGCTGATCGTCGCGGTGCTGCTGCCGGCCATCGGCTGGCTGGTCGGCAAAATCAACCGCCGCTTGCGCCGTCTGAACCGCGAGCATCAACTGCTGACCAATGAGCTTTCGTACATCGTCGAAGAATCCGTGGGCGGCTACAAGGTCGTCAAGGTGCACAACGGCGAGCAGTACGAGATGGACCGCTTCGAGTCGATGAGCAAGCGTCTGCGCGGCTACGCCATGCGCATGACCGTGTCCGGCGGCCTCGCGCAGCCGTTGACGCAGTTCCTCGCGTCGATCGCGCTCGCCGTCGTGATTACGATCGCGGTGGTGCAGTCGTCGTCGGATCAGACCACGGTCGGCGGCTTCGTCGCCTTCGTCACGTCGATGCTGCTGATCATCTCGCCGCTCAAGCACCTGATGGACGTGAACCAGCCGCTGCAACGCGGCATGACGGCGTGCGAACTGATCTTCGGTCTGATCGACGAGCCGTCCGAGCCGGCAGGCGGCGGCAAGCCGCTCGAACGCGCGCGCGGCGAAGTGGAATTCCGCGGCGTCTCGTTCAACTACAGCGCCAACGCCACGCACAACCGCCACACGCTCGACCAGGTGTCGTTCAAGGTGGCACCGGGCGAAATGGTCGCGCTCGCGGGCCCGTCGGGCAGCGGCAAGACCACGCTGGTGAATCTGCTGCCGCGCTTTTTCGATCCGACGGCCGGCCAGATTCTGGTCGACGGCGTGGCGATCCCCGAATACGATCTGCACGCGCTGCGCAGCCAGATCGCGATGGTGAGCCAGGACGTGGTGCTGTTCAACGACACGGTCGCCAATAACGTCGCCTACGGCCAGACCGCCGATCCCGCCAAGGTCAAGGCTGCGCTGCGCGCGGCCAACCTGTGGGACACCGTCGAGGCCATGCCGAAAGGCATCGACACACTGGTCGGCGACAACGGCTTGATGCTCTCGGGCGGCCAGCGGCAGCGTCTGGCGATTGCGCGCGCGATCTACAAGGACGCGCCGATCCTGATCCTCGACGAGGCCACCTCGGCGCTGGATTCCGAGTCCGAGCGCCACGTGCAGGCCGCGCTGGAAACCTTGATGAAGGGCCGCACGACACTCGTCATCGCGCACCGCCTGTCGACCATCGAGCGCGCCAGCCGGATCCTGGTCATGGAAGCGGGGCGGATCGTCGAGAGCGGGAGCCATCGGGAACTGCTGGCGCAAGACGGGCTGTACGCGCATCTGCACCGCATCCAGTTCCAGCAGACCGCGGCCTGAAGCGCACGGCACGTCGATCCGCCATTCGGGTTTCCATTCACGCGGTCCGCCAACCCGGACCGCGCATGATTTCCCTCTTTAATATTTGACGAGGCGCAGGCGCGCGCTGTCTGAATGAAGAAACTTGGACTCTCCAGTAACGCCCTGCGGCACAGCGGCGGGCTCGAGCGCTACGCCATGGATCTGGTGCGTGGCTTCGCCGCGCTCGGCGTGGAGCCGGCTTTCTTCGCGCGCCGTTTCGACGCGTCGCTGCCCGAATTCAAACTGGTCGAGCCGCACCGTATCAACGTCTCGTTCCTGCCGGGCAAGCTGCGCGATCGCTGGTTTTCGTGGCGCTTGCGCGCGGCGCGGCGCGCGGCGCAGGTCGATGTGCTGATCGGCTGCAACCGCGTCGATTCATCGGAGATGGCGATTTGCGGCGGCACGCATCTCGGCTTCTTACGGGCCACGGACCGCGAGCGGAAGCGCTCGGACGATTGGCAGATCGCGCTGGAGCGCCGCCAGTACGCGCGCTCGAAAGTCGTGGTGGCGCATTCACAGTTGATGCACGACGAACTGCGCGAACTATACGGCGTCGACGAAGCGAAGATCCGCGTGCTGTATCCGCCCGTCGATGCCACTCGCTTCGCGCCCACCAACGCCGTCACACGCGCCGCGTTGCGCCATAAATATGGTTTCGCCGACCACGAAATCGTCCTGCTGTTTCCGTCAAGCAGCCATGAGCGCAAGGGCTTGCCGCTCATCGAAGCCGCGCTCAGTGACACGTCGCTGCCCGTGGTGGTGGCCGTGGCCGGGCGGCCGCCTGCGCGCACGTCCGAACGGCTGCGCTACATCGGCTATGTGAAAGAGCTCGCCGAGTGCTACCAGGCCGCGGACTTCACGATCCTCGCATCGACGTACGAGCCGTTCGGCCTGGTCGGCATCGAATCGGTGATGTGCGGCACGCCGGTTATTTTTCCGTCGAGCATCGGCTGCTGCGATGCGATCGCACCGCACGCGAAGTTCGTTTTCGCGCCGCACGACCTCGCCGACCTGCGTGCCACCCTTGAGCGGGCGGTGCGCGCGCATCGCGACGGCACGCGTCGCGCGCCGTCCGAGCTTGCCCGCGATGCGGTGCTTTACGACGCAAGCGTGGCCGCTCACGCAAGCGCGCTGCTGACGCTGGCGCGGCAGATCGACGCCGCGCGTTAGGACACGCCGCAGCGTTGCCGCGTAAGGCGCGGGCGGCCCTGCTGGCGCGGTTTTGCGTCGTTCGGCGGCAGGGCCACATGTTATAATTTTGTGCTATCAACGCTCGAACTCAATTCGAGCCGAACACCCCTTTTATTTCATCGAGCTTCCATGCCGGCCTGGACAGGCGGCGGGCGAGAGGCGCCGCGTCCGAGCCGCGCCAGCCCGCCGTGACGGGGCCGTCGCCGCTGCACTGGAGGCCTTCGGAAAGAATACCGCTGGAGATTGTGCATGGCGAACGCGACCTCACGCCGGGTATCGGCGTACAGCAAGATCGCGGCGGGAACCCACGCGCCGATGAGCCTATGAGTCGGCTTGCCGGGCGTCTTCGTATTTTTGCGCGGGCCATTCCGCGACTGCTGATCAAGCCATTGCGCCGCGAGCCACGGCACCCGCGTCGTATCCTGATTGCGCATCATCTATTGCTGGGCGACACGCTGCTGCTCACGCCGTTGCTCGCCAAACTGCGCGAACAATACCCTCAGGCGCAGATCGTCCTTGCCTGTCCAAAGGCGATCGTGCCGTTGTATGCCGGCCGGCCTTTCGACGTCACGGCCTTGCCGTTCGATCCGCGTGATTTCAAGTCCGTGCGCAACGTTCTGCTTTCCGGACCTTACGACCTCGGCATGGTGCTCGGCGACAACCGTCACAGTTGGCTCGCGTTGGGCGCGGGCTGCCGCTGGATCATCGGGCACGCGGGCGACCGCCCGGCCTGGAAAAACTGGCCGCTCAACCGCAGCCTGCCGTATCCCGACACGGCGGCGGCCTGGGCCGACCTCGCCACGGAACTGATTGACGGGCCGCCGCCGCGCGCTTATCGCCCAGCCGACTGGAGCGCGCCGCAACACGCGGCGCTGCCCGAGCCGTCGCTGCTAACAAAGCCTTACGTCGTGCTGCATCCGGGCGCGAGCACGAGCGTCAAACGCTGGCCCAACGCGCGCTGGCGCGAGCTTGCGCAACGCGTTGAAGCACTCGGCTATCTGCCGGTATGGACCGGCGGCCCGGGTGAAGCGGAACTGATTCGCGCGATCGACCCGGACCCGCATCATCCGAATCTGGCCGCGCGGCTCGGTCTCGGCGAGTTATGGCATCTGTTTGCCGGCGCGCAAGCCGTGGTTTGTCCCGATACCGGCGTCGCGCATCTGGGGCGTCTGATTGGGGTGCCCACCCTCGCGCTGTTCGGGCCGGGCAACGCGCTGATTCACGGCGCGGGCCGCTATTGGCGCGAGGTGCCCTTCGTGCCGATTACGATCGCCGATATGCCGTGCCGCGATCAGCCTTTTATTTTCCGCCGGGAGGTAGCATGGGTGCGACGCTGTGATCGCAACGAGACGACCTGCGTCGCGTGGCGCGGCGACCATGCCGACTGTATGGGCCGGCTGTCGGTCGAGTCGGTATACAACGCATTGCAAAATGTTCTGGTGAAAGTGTAATGACTCACACGGCTGCGCGAGTGGAGCGCGTGTTCTGGGTTGCCTGTCCGGTCATTCTGTTCGTGGTGATGTTCGGCCACATGACGGCGATCGTCTTCAATGCGCTCGCCCTGATGGCGCTCGGCGTGGCGGCGGCGGCCCGGTCGCCGGAGCGGCCCTCGCTGTGGCGCTGGCCGCTGGCGCTGCCCATCGCGGGCTGGGCCGGCTGGAGCCTCGCCTCGGTCGCGTGGTCCATGTATCCGATGATCAGTCTGCACGCGTGGTGCGACGAAGTGCTCTATCCGCTGGTGTCGTTCTGGGGCTTCTGGCTATTCGGCACGCAACTGCGGCGGCCCGAGCCCGTGGTGGCCGTCAACTGGATCGCCTGCCTGGCGGTCGCCGTGATCAGCGCGCTCAACTGGGGGCATTTGCAGCCGCCCACCGCCAATACTTTCCCCATGCATTTCTATAACCGCGTCGGCCACACCAGCACGCTCGCGGTATTTTCCATGGCGCTGTTCGCGGGTTTCTTGCTGCGGCCGCGCTGGCGCGTGATCGGCGCGAGCGGCATCGTGCTGTGTCTCTTCATTGGCCTCGCAACGCTCAACCGGTTCTTCTGGCCTGCGGCCGCGGCGACGCTGCTGGTCGCGCTGTTCCCGCTGTACCGGCGGCGCCTGCCGCTGGCGTTGCTGGTCGTCGTCGTAGTGGGCGCGGCCGGCGTCGGCACGCTCGAGCTGAGTTCGCGTCTGCGCTCGGCCGCGCTGCCTCCCGCGGTGCAGCAGCCGCATGATCTGGCGATCGAAGGTCATCAGGTGTACGTGCCGGGTTCGCTGTCCGCGATCGGTGACACGGTATCCGCCGACACGCGTCCGAAGCTCTGGGCGTTCTATATCCGCGAGGCCGAGCGCCACGCGTGGGTCGGCGTGGGCTTCGGCAAGCCGCTGCCCGGTATCGTCTATCGCAGCGAAATGCCGGCCAGTTTGCTGGCGGTCGAACCGCAAGCACTGACGCATGCGCACAATCTGTTCATCAACACGTGGTTGCAGACGGGATTCGTCGGCGTGGTGCTGCAGACCGTGCTGCTGCTGTGCCTCGTCCTGCGTTTCTGGCGCTTGCGGCGAGTCAAGCCCTGGCTGTGCGCCGCGGGCGTCGCGCTGGTGGCCGGCATGATCGCGAAAAATTCGACGGATGATTTCATGTGGCAGACCACCATGCTCGCATTCTGGGCTTTTGCAGGCCTGCTGCTAGGTTGCGCGGAACAGGCGCGCGCGCCGGGCGCGGCGTCGAGCGGGACTGCACGTGGGCAATCCACGGCGGCACGCAGTGAACAGCGGCGCGAAGCGCCAACGGCCGAGCTGGGCGAATAACCGAGATGACGAACGTGCACCCCCCCTCTGTCGAAGCCGACCGCACTCCGCTGCGCATCCTGTTTCATATCAACGATTTCGGCAAAGGCGGCACCGAGACCGCGTTGCTTTCCTGGCTGAAGACGCTCGACCGGCGCCAGTTCGCGCCGAGCCTTTCGGTAGCGTATCCGACCGACGATCTGACATTCTGGCGCGCACAGTCGATTCCCGAAGACGTTCCCGTTCACGTACTCGCTTCGTCGAAATGGATGTATGCGCTGCATCAGGCGGCGCGCGTGCGCAAGCTGGGCACCGGCGAGAAGTTATTGCACAAGCTGTTGACCTACGGCGCGATCCGGCCGCTGCTGGCGTTGCGTATGCGGCATCTCGTCAGGCAACACGATCTGGTCTGCGATTTCGATTTTTCGCTGCGCCATATGGCGGGCAGTTGCAATGTGCCCTGGTTCGGCGTGAACCATTTCAGCCTCGCGGCACGGCTCGGCAGCAAGAGCGCGCGATACATCGCCCGGCGTGTGCGGCATTACGCGCGTTACTCGGCGATCACCGTGCTGATCCCCGCCATGCTGCACGAGGCGCGGGAGCTCTTTTCGACAACCGGCGTGGACATGGACATCGTCGAGTTGCCGAATGTGATCGACGTCGACGCGCTGCGCTCCGCGGCGCGCGCGGAGATCAAACGTCCGGCTGAGTCGTTCATCGTTTCCGTGGCGCGTCTGGACGAAGGTCAGAAGGACCACAAGACCTTGTTGCGAGCCTACGCCCAGTTGCGCGAGCGCGGCCGCTGCGAGGCGGCGCTCGTCCTGATCGGCGACGGGCGCGACCGGGGCGAGCTCGAGCAACTCGCCGACCAACTGGGGATCGGTGCATCGGTGCAGTTTCTCGGCTTCTGTGCGAATCCGCTGCCCTATATCCGGCAGGCGGAAATGCTCGTCCTGAGCAGCCGCTACGAGG
This sequence comes from Paraburkholderia dipogonis, assembly GCF_042680985.1. NCBI lineage: Bacteria > Pseudomonadati > Pseudomonadota > Betaproteobacteria > Burkholderiales > Burkholderiaceae > Paraburkholderia > Paraburkholderia dipogonis. Next base: position 379,410 of record NZ_JBHUFR010000011.1, read on the forward strand.
GTTGCGCTGTGGTGCTCGGCGAGGCGATGGCGCTCGGCACGCCGGTGCTGTCGACGGATTGCCCGACCGGCCCGCGAGATATGCTGGAAGGTGGCAAGGCCGGCCTGCTGGTGCCGATCGGCGACGTGGACGCCATGGCGCTCGCCATGGAACGCCTGCTTACGGACACCGAACTGCGCCGCAGCGTCGCCCAGGCCGCGCTGCAAAAAGTGGAGACCTTCACGCCTCCGCGCGCCAATCAGCGGATGCTGGAACTGGCGTTGCGTCTGCTGGCGAAGCAGGGCTCGCCGTCGGGCGTGCTGGAGCCTCGCTGAAGCGCAAGCCCCGGATTCATACGCCGCCGGTCACCAGCGGCAATACCGTCAAGTCCGGATGCGTGCCTTCCACGATGCTGCGGCCCACGTGCACGGCTTCGTAGACGGCTTCGTCCTCGCCCGCGAAGCTCTCTTCGCCGTCGGGGTGAAACGGCACCGCATGGCCGGGAATGGCCGGGTCCGCGCCCGGATGACAAACGTAGCCGATATACGTGTAGCGCTGATTCGCCGCGGTCGGCGGGTGCCCTTCGCTCGGTGGGTTTTTCAGAAACGGCGCTACGTGAATCTCGAATCCCTCGTATTCCACCATCTGCCAGGCTGCGGTTTGATCGGCCATGGCCGCCTCCGTCTAGTCACGCGCTTGTCAAAAAGTCTAGGCGATTTCAACGTGAAGCGCGCTCAAAACGGCTACGGCTAAACCACTACGGCTTGATGGCGCCGAGTTGCTTGAGCAGCGTCAGGTTGTCTTCGAGGTGCCAGTTTTCGACGATGCGGCCGTCTTTCACGCGATACAGATCGAAGGCCTGGAAGTCGACGGTCTGGCCGCTGCCTTTCAGGTCCTGGAACTGCCCGGTGAAATGGCCATGGAAATGCAGATGAACCGAGGCGCGATCGCCGGCTACCACGAGGTCGTCGATTTCCGCGTGCAGGTCCGGCACCGCCGCGCGAAAACCCTTCGATGCCTGCAGCGGACCGTCAGGACCTTGCGGGCGTCCATCCGGCAAGGTGCGGTCGATGAAGGCGGGCGACAGTGCGAGCTTCGCGTAGGCCTCGTCGCCGGTGTTCCAGAAGGCGGCGTAGCGGCGGGCGGTCAGCACGACTTCGGCGCTCTGCGCCGAGTTCGACGCGACAGCGACGTGGTGCGGTACGGGCAGGTCGGCGTCGTTTGCTGCGTGGGCGCTCAAGGCGCCGGCGAAGCTTGCGGCGACCAGCATATGACGGGTGATCCGGGAGAGAGAAGAGGTGGACATGGCGCGCTCCAGACAAAGAGTTGAAGGGGATGAAGCGCATTCTCCAGCGCAGACCCGCATTTGATAATCGGTCTGTTGCTTAAAGGATTTTCGGCTTTTATTTGAAAATGCCCACCGCGCCGTGAACGCCCTAGCGACGAAGTAACAGAGTCCTTCCAGCTGCCCGCGCGACGTCTATCGTCAGATAGAATGGTGCGCTTTGCCCGTACCGACACTGCCCATGTGGTTCAAAAACCTTCAGCTTCACCGTCTTCCCGCTCCGTGGTCCGTCACCCCGGAACAGATGCAAAAGTGGCTCGCGCCGCACGCGTTCGCGCCAGGCAACAGCGTCGAGATGCAAAGCCATGGCTGGGCGTCGCCGCGCGATAACGACTCGCTGGTGTATGCGCTCAACGGCCAGATGTTGCTGGTGTTTCGCGCCGAAAAGAAACTGCTGCCGGCCTCGGTCGTCACGCAGGTGACCAAGGAACGCGCGCTCGAACTCGAAGATCAGCAGGGCTTCAAACCCGGCCGCAAGCAGATGCGCGAACTCAAGGAACAGGTCACCGACGAACTGTTGCCGCGCGCTTTCAGCATTCGCCGCGACACGCGCGTGTGGATCGATTGCAAGAACGGCTGGCTCGTGATCGACGCCGCTTCGCAAGCGGTCGCCGATGAAGTGCGCGGCCTGCTGGTCAAGTCGATCGATCAATTGCCGCTCGGCACCGTGCGCGTCACGCACTCGCCGGTCGCGGCCATGACCGAATGGCTGCTCTCGGGCGAAGGCCCCGCCGGCTTCACGCTCGACCAGGACACCGAATTGCGCTCGCCCACCGAAGGCAACGCGACCGTGCGCTATGTCGGACATACTTTGGATGCCGAAGATATGCGCCGTCATATCGAAGCCGGCAAGCAATGCATGCGGCTCGCCATGACGTGGAACGATCGCGTGTCGTTCGTGCTGACGCCTTCGCTGACGATCAAGCGTATCGCGCCGCTCGACGTGCTGAAGGAAGCGAGCGATCCCACCGCGCAAAACGACGACGAACGCTTCGACTCCGACGTCACGCTGATGACGGCTGAACTCGACCGCATGCTGAGCGATCTGCTCGATGCATTGGGTGGCGAGCAGGGTGGTGAAGCCATGCCGCAAGCCAAGGCGGCGTAAGCAGCTTCTGGTTTTAAGGTTCGTTGCAGGCCGGCGCGTTGAAGTCACTCCGCGCCGGCCTTTTTCATGGCCGATCGGTCTGGCGCGAGCGAGGCGTGGCAAATATGCTTTGCCTCTTCGCGGATCATGCCGGAGCCTCGCGCGCCCGCAGCGCGAAACTGGTTAAGATGGCGCTCAGCAGAACGCATCTGTCACGGAGGACTTGCAATGGTTCGTCTGGTCATGATTCTGTTGGGCGTCGATTATCTGCGCACGCGCTGGCGATCGTTGCGGATCGTCGGTTGCATCAGTTTTCTGCTCGGTGTCTTCGTCTTCATCGACGCGCTCGATAGCGCGCTCTATTTTCCCATCACCCCGTTCGTCTCGTTGCTGCTGCTCGAAGGCCTTGCCACGCTGGCCGTCGCCTGGACCGGCATGGGCGGGCAACGCACGCTGCGCTATGTGAAGGGCCTTGCGTTCACCACCGCGGCGGCGCTGATTCTGATCGGCCACGAGCACGGCAATTTCATTCTGTCGATGATCTTCGGCACGCTCTTTTTCGCCGATGGCCTCCTGCAGATCGTCGCGGCGAAAGTGGTCCGCTTTCGCACGTGGCGGCTTGCGATGATCGGCGGCGCCGTCGAAATCGCGCTGGCGATTTTCTTCTATCAACCCTATCCGACGCACTACGTTGGCACGGTGCCGTACTGTGTCGGACTCGGCCTGATCTTTGGCGGATGGAACATGATCCTGCTGAGCGCGCGGGTGCGGCGGCTCGCGTCGAACCCCGCTGTTGCCGCGGGCGATTCCGCGGCGGAGGCCGGCATTGCCGCCGCGAGCGCGCTGGCCGCGAGCCGTGTGATTGCGCACGAGTGGGACGGGCCGCCCGCCGCCGACGAAGCCGCGTTGACCGTGCACGTATGGACGCCGGTCGGCTCTGCCAGGGGCGAAGCGCGCCGGCAATTGATCGTGGACCGCTATATCGCGGCGGTGGATCGCAACGGCGTGATATCGACCGGCCATGCCGCGCTTGAATCGCCCGAGGGCGTCTATATCAGCCTGTATCCGGGCGTCGAGATCGATCGGTCGCCGGACGATTTCGCGCGGCTTCTGCGTGCCACGCGTGAGAACGACGTGCCGGGGCTATTTCAGCCCGATTACCCGACCGAATCGAAGGCGTGGTGTCCGTCGACGGTTCAGGTGCGCATCCGCAACTACGATCCGGTACGCCTCGCCCGCTTCTGGGACACCTATCGACAGGACACGACCTACAACCTCACGCATCGCAACTGTTCCAGTAGTGTCTCGCGCGCATTGGAAGCGGCGATCGAAGGCGCCTCGTCGCGCGTGTGGGGCAATCTCGGCGGCTGGCAGCCGTTTCTGCGCGTGATCTCCACGCCGGAACTGTGGGTCGCCGCGCAAGTGCGCAAGCGCGCCGCGACGATGGCATGGACACCCGGCCTCACGCTCGACTACGCGCGGGCGCTGAGCATGCTGGCCGACCCGCGGCCTTCGGGCTGGGTCAAGATGGCGCGGCTCGCGGTGCGCAGAATGGTTCGCTCGCGTCAGCAATGGCGTGAAGAGGCCCGTCACGCACACGTTGCCGACGACGCGGCGTGCGGCACGGTGCGCGAATGACGCGCGCCAGACACGCGTGCTGACCAACTTCGGCGTTGCGGTGGAAATGGCAATCGCATCAACGGGTTGCAGTTTTTGCCGAATGGTTATGCACAGATTTGCGAACAGATTCTGTGGATAAATTCTTCCCGCGACGCACAAGGTGCGCAACATCTGTTCCGTTTAGATCTAACAGCTTGGTTGTTGGCGCACGGCCTCCGGTTGTCCGTATCATCGTGACACCGCAGGTGTTTGGTGGGGAAAATCGGTCGCAATCAATCAGCGAAGGGTCGCTCCTTAAACTCAATGTCGCCGATCACGGCCGCGTCGTGAACGACGGCACCGGCCTGTCCGGTCGGGCGCATGCCGGTGCGAAAGGGATTAGCGTCCATTTCCGCTATCGGTACCACTTCGAGGGGGAGTTCCGGAAAATGCCGCTTGGCGCGTGGCCCCGCGTGGCGCTTGCCGCGATCCGGCTGAAAGTCGATGAAACGAAGCTGCGTGTGGAGCGCGGCGGCAATCCGGCAGGCCAGCGCAAGCTGGTCGCGGAAAAGTTGAAAGTCGAGAAGGCACGGGTTGTACAGCAGCAGCCGGAACTGCTCGAACGGGATCGCGAGCATGCGCAGTCACAACTGACGGTGAAGGCCATGTTCGAAGCGTGGCGTCCCGAGGCGATGGTGGACAACACACCGAGGGGGCACATTGGGTTCGCCGTCTCATTGAACTGCATCTGTTGCCGGATCAGGCAATACGCGGGTTATTGATATCACGTCAGGCAATATTTGCCATCCAGTTCGCAGACTTATCGACACAGGGAAAATTTCGACTAGCTTATCGCTGCGCGTGTACGCGAACGCGATGTTCGTGTGGGCGGCCAGACGCAAGCCGTGGAGGCTGTTTTTGGAATGAACCCCGTTGAGGAGGTGGACGTCAAGCGCATGTTGCCTGCGGGATACCAGGACTGGTGTGATCGCGTTCTCGAAGATGACGAGATCGTTGAACTGCGTAACCGCTTTCAGGTCATCCGCAGCACGTGGAACTCCATGCCGGGGCCTCGCCGTGGGAATATCGCCAGGCGCGATTCCGCGCGAACATGAATTGGCCGTCTGGATCACGCTGGCAACACTCGTGCGTATCAACGAAATCTGCACAGCACAATGGCGGGCGCACATCAACTTTGAAAAAGCCACGTGGTTTAAACCAGCCTCTCAGTCGAAGAACCGCAACGCATTCACCATCCACTTGTCTGCATTCGCGCTGCGGCTGCTGCGTAAGCTGACCGGTCACACGGCGTACATGCTCCCGCACACGAAACATGGCGACAAGCCATTGACGACCGCGATCTTGAAGTGTGAAATCGGCTCGCGGCAAAGCCATGGGAAGAAGTGGACGGGGAAGTTCCAGTACGCAGAAATGACCGCGCTCCCGCTGGTGCTCTACGGTGGTCCGTGGAGCTGGCATGACCTGCGTCGGACGGGTGCAACGTTGATGCAGGCCTGCGGTATTGACGAGTCGCTTGTCGACCGTTGCCTGAATCACTCGCACTCCACAATGGCACGCAACAAGCGGGTGGACCCCCGGCTTCTGAAGGCTCGCGCAGATGGATCGCGACGAACAGGGCGTGCGGTGGTACGACACAGGCAAATCATAGGGTGTGATTTCCGCGGCCCTATCACCGGCAGCTGTGCGCGTGTCATGCACTGCATGAACCCGAGGGGCGGCTACGATCGCCCCTTTCTGTTTGCAAGTCACTTGTTCCTTTTTCCCGGAGTCGTCCTATCGTCCCTCCTTCTCTGCCGCGCGTACAGCTACAGTGTCTGCACTGCCTTTCCAACTCTCTGCAGCGTCTGCCTTCCCCGGCGGTCGCTGCTTTCACCCGCCTCGCGGGGGCTTTTTTTCACGCCTTGCCATACCTCACTGTCTGTCGGGATTTGTCCTGCGTCAATCAAGCCGTTGCGTGGCTATGCGTAATACCTATCTGGATTTTGTTTTACGAATCTGTGACTGTTTTTAGCTGTACACCGGCTTGAGCCGATTTGATAATGCATAGGCACGCCGACACTGCGAGCATGGAGTGCATCTCTGGATATTTTGTAGGATTCCGTAATACCGAGGCCCGGTAAGACTTAGAACCATAACTTTCCGAGGGACAGCCAATGTCGTGGGTTATCCAGCCGCGTACGCCGGAAGTTACCGGCGATGCGCGGACGCAATGGTTGTCCAAACCGCTTTCCCCTTTTTCCCGACCCGCTGACGCGAGGCATGCATGACCCGGTGGACCACCCAGACGCGCACCCTCACGTTCAGCGGTGCCGC
>NZ_JBHUFR010000012.1:0-80526 GCF_042680985.1 Paraburkholderia dipogonis
GCATGCGACTCCATCAACGCCTCCGCCGCCAATGCCGGGCCCTCACCGCAGTAAGCGTTTCAAATCTGTAAGTCTTTTGCGTCAAAACTGAAATGAAGGCCGCTTGCGGGGCGAGCTAACAGATGTGGCTGCATGTTCGGACTGGCGCCTGGCTACTTGCAAAGGAGCCGATTGCTTGTTTCGCCGTTGCTCGCATTGGGCGCTGTGCAATTGGACTTACGCATGAAATCGAGAGACATCGCCTGACGGCCAGAATACAGGCGGACCAGCAAGGGTGAGACGAAAAAGTGGAGCCTGGTTGCGAAGAAGTAATGAGGTCGCTGCCGAAAAGTCCGGCACCGACACCGGTGACGTTCCTCTGCATCCAGAAATCAAACGGGCGGGCGGCCAGCACGTGCGCCAGAACGCCGTCAGGACGGAGGTGGTCATTCGACCCGACAATTTCGACCGGTAACGTTGACCCGTATTGGGAGAGTGCAGCCCGCTGAGGGAATAACATCCGGGTCAATACCATAGCGCCCGATAGTAAGGCGTTCTCGTCGGACCGGACACTTGCGTCTCCCGTGTTGCATGTCTGGGGAGCGGCTGTGTCCAATATCGAGGGACTTCCGTGCTCAAGTGAGCCTGCTCTTCCGGGCAGTTCGGACAGCGGTGTTATTTCATTAAATACGGGGGTTCCCGATGTTGACTTCGTCAGTGCGTCTCAAGACGCGGCTCGGCTTGAGTTTCGCTGCGCTTGGTATGGTATGTGTGATTACCGCAGCATTCGGACTTAAGGGCATTGCCGATGCGAATACCCGGGCCGAAGTTTTTTATCAACAGGTAGTTCTGCCCACGCAATATCTTCAGAACGCCTTCCGGCTGCAATGCGTCCGGGCGATCCAGCTTCTCGAGGCGATGTCCATCAAAGATGCTCAAGCGAGAAAGGAGCGCTTTGACCTTATTGAAATCCTGAAACAGCCAGCGGATCGACAGTTCGACCTGTTCCGGCTAAGCGACAAGCCTGCTTCCACACAGGCGCTTGCTGCCAGGTTCATCGCAGACAGGGTACGGCTTGAGGAAGGGTTTACCGAAGCCGTGCGATTGGGGCGCAGTGGTGACATGCCCTCTGCGGCCGCGGCAATGGCACAAAATGTACGCCCATACGCAATATCGATGGGACGGGAAATCGACCAACTCTCTGATGGCCTGAGCAAGGAAGCTGATGACTCGCGTCATCGCGACGACGTCGCTTACAGGCGAATCGTGTTGCTCATGGCGACTCTGATGGCGGTTGGTGGGTCGATGGCTTGTGCCTACGTGTGGCACCAGATGAGATTGCTTGCGCGCAGTCTGGACGGAATTCAGACTGCGCTCAGGAAGACGAGCTGCACACTCGATCTGACCTGTCGCGCTCCTGTGGAGAGGATGGATGAAATTGGCCGTACGGCCTCAGCTTTCAACGAACTGATCGGGCGATTTTCGGAGGCAATTTGCGCTGTCCTCGTGGCCGCGGGAACCGTTGCGACTGCAACAAGACAGATCGCGGCCGGCAATGTGGACCTTTCCTGCCGAACCGATGAGCAGGCGGCGTCTCTTGAAAAGGCTGCGGCCAGCATGACGCAATTGACGGAGACGGTCAAACAGGGGGCTGACAATGCCCGGCACGCGAGGCTCCTGGCGGAGAACGCGGCCACCATGGCTGAATTAGGAGACGAAGCGGTTCAAAGTATGGTTGAGACGATCAGGGCAATCAACCAAAGCTCAGCCAGAATCTCCGAAATCACCGGCCTGATTGAAGGCATTGCCTTCCAGACCAATATCCTCGCGCTTAACGCCGCTGTCGAAGCGGCGCGGGCCGGTGAACAGGGCCGAGGTTTCGCTGTGGTCGCCAGCGAGGTCCGGGCACTTGCACATCGTTCCTCTTCAGCGGCCAAGGAGATCAAAGGCCTCATCGAATCGTCCACCACCCTCGTGCAAGGGGGCACGCAGCAGGCCTGCGAGGTCAGTGGCACTATCGCACAGGTTAAACATGCCATCAGCCAGGTTTCGCTAATCGTCGGCGAGATTGCTGATGCGTCGGCCGAACAGAGTGTTGGGATAGAGCAGCTCAGTCAGGCGGTCGAGCAGATGGATATTCTGACTCAGCGCAATGCCGCGCTCGTTGAGCAGGCAGCGGCAGCGGCGCAGTCGCTCGAAGAGCAGACTGCCAAGTTAAATCTCGCTGTCTGTGTCTTTGTGGTAGCGGACCAGGCCGACGCCGCTGCGCAGGCAACTTCCACGGACGAAGTGTATGTGCGTGACAGTAGGCTGATGGTTCAAGCGGGTATGCGCTAGCTCGACTGCCTATCACCGTACGGCGTGGGCACTCACGGAAAAGGCCGGCCTCGCACCGCTGTTCAGACAGGCAGAGCCTTCGCGACAGAATGCTCCCGAGCGGACGGCGAAGATGATGCTCGAGTTGTTCAGCCTGGAGCGTCAGGGCCGGCATCACGAACTGCTGGAAAGCCGGCGCGCACTGCAGGCGCTCAACGCGGCGCTGTACGCTGCCTACATGAAGACGCGCTAGGAACGTCTACCAAGGCATGACACGGACCGCCTCTCACAAATGGGCATTCGCCACGCGATTCCGGCGTGGCGCCTTCGGCTGGAAATCCGCCTTGCCGATCCAGCGTCTGAAGGAGGCCCTGACCGAAATCCGGCAGATCGCCCGCGAGATCCCGTGCTCGCGGCCGAAGACGGCAGTTTTACGATAGATGGAAGTCAGCACAGGACCTGCGTCATGGAAGAGTACAACCCCGAGCGTGCGCCCGAACCCGATTCATGGCTTGAACTCGACGAACACGAGCGAATTGCGCTTGTCGAGACGTATCACCGCATCGCGCGAATCAAGCTACCCAATGTAACGGCGCATGCCGCGCTACACGCGATCGTCGAAAACCAGATCGCTCTGAATCTTGAACCCGTGGTCCGGGCGATGGTTCGACTCGCAAAAGAAGGGCTCACGCGACACGACGCGGTTCACGCGATCGGGGCAGTCGTCGCAGAGCATCTGTTTGATATCCTGAAGACGGAACACAACGACGATGCTGCGACTTCGCAGGCACGTTATTACGCGGCGGTGGAGCGAGCGACCGCGGCGAGCTGGCGCAAAGGCGGACACTGAGGAAGACCGTCGAACTCGCAGCGTCGTCTGACGCGGGGCAGCGTTTCAGGTTGCGTCATGCCCAAATGCGGGGAGCGCGCGGAAGTGAAGGGCCGCATAGTTGTAGTTAGTTGGAATTGTGATCGTGCTACGGTACATCAATGTCGAGACTTGAGGCTCGGAGTGCGCGAGGTCGCAGGGTTATCCACGGGGCTGCCGCCCGCTTTTCTGTAGCGAGAGGCGAGCAGTCCGGTGGATAACCCGGACTGGAGGCGATAGTGATTTCGCCCCGTTTTGCCCTGCTAGTTTCCGGTGCGACTCTTTTGCCGGGAGGGCATTCATGGCTGCCCGCAGCGCTTTGGTCGAACCGGAATGGCAGCGTTATCCGTTGATCGCGTCAAACTGTTACGCGCGCCGATGGATAGCGAGTTGCTCTTCGCTCGGGTTGGCGAGGAACACGATCGCAGCGTACATGAACGCGATCAAAGGCTTCCTTCGCTTTGAGCAGGAGCACGGTGTCGACCTTCGCGGTACATCGCGAGAATCCATTGCGCGATATGTGGGCGAGATGCGCTCCCAGCCGAGACGATCGGCACCCGACGAGGCTCGCGCCGGCTCAGGCGGCTGCCTGTCGAATGCAACGTTGCAGCAGCGTCTTACCGCGCTCCGGTTACTCTTCGAGTTTCTGATTGACGAAGGGCTGGTCCGAACTAACCCCGTTGGCTGCGGCCGTTATACCTCATCGAGACAATTCGGCGGGGGCGGCGACCGAGGGCTCGTCCAGAGATTCCATAAGCTCCCGTGGATTCCTACAGAAGAGCAATGGAGGAGCTTGCTCGCTGTGGTTCGCGAAGAATCGAAGCGAAACAGATGCATGCTGGCATTTGCTTACGATGCAGCGCTTCGCCGCGAAGAACTGTGTCAGCTCCATGGCAGTGATCTCGATCCGGCGCATCGACTACTGCGCGTGCGTGCTGAGACAACAAAGGGGCGACGCGAGCGAGTGGTGCCGTATTCCGAGACCGCAGCAGAACTGCTGCGTGACTATCTGCGCCGAAGACCGCCAGCGGGACGAGATTTGCACGCCGTATTCTTGTCTGAATCACCCCGCAATCGTGGAGCGGCAATCACGTTGTGGACCTGGTCCAAGGTTGTCCGGTCCATAGCCCTCCGCGCCGACGTTCCGGCGTTTTCTACTCATACGCTTCGACATCTTTGTCTGACCGACCTTGCACGGTCGGGCTGGCAGCTCCACGAGATCGCTCGATTTGCCGGCCATCAGAGTCTGGAGACGACACGGCAATACATCCATCTTTCCGGCCAGGATCTGGCGGATCGATTCGCAAAGACAATGCGTCAGATTCATACGTGGCGTATCGAAGCGCTGGCGGGTATTGCGGACAAGCCGTAACGGTCATGAAAGCTCCCCGTCTCCCGTCCTCGCAGCCGCCAGGCTCCGGCGCCTGTCGATGGGTCTGGCCCGTGCGAATCGCGGACTATGACCGCAGCATCAGCCTCACGGTTGCAGAGCAACGAACGTTGGCACGCGAGGTTTCCGAGGCGATGGGAAGCACGCGCAATGCAAGGGCGGCGCCTGGTCACCTGGCAGGGCTCCAGCGGTTAGTGACGCCGATCAATGACGCGCTTGCCGTGGTCGACGGCAAATGCGGATGTAGCGATCGTGTCAGGCTGATCCTGCTTGATCACTGTGCGCGACAGAATCGCGCATTCTAGGGATGGGACAGCACCGCATGGCGCGAGATGATCGGGGCGAGCCAACGCGCGCTTGTTTCGGCCAACAGCATAGCAAGTGGCGGTGAGCGAGAGGTATTGATCGCCGTCGCGTATCTACTCCAGTGCATCAACGATACCTCCTGTTTCAAGGGGGTGAAACGGCTAGCCCTGGCGGAATTGGTGTTCGGCAAGGAACAAGTTGCTGCCACATTGAAGCGCGTGACCGACACTGCGGAAACATGGGGTTATCGAGGCCCCAACAAACAACTGACGAGCATGGTTGCCGAGCTTCTGCTCATGAATGGACGGCCGGAACTTGAATCCCTGACGGCGGAGGTTGTCAAGGAAGCTCGCAACCGCTGGTGCGACTCGGTCGCCCGCAGCGCGCTGTACTTCCAATTGACGCGTGTCCTGACGGCATCGGGATTGGTTGTGGATGAACCCAAAGTCCGCGATACGGTCGACAGGGAATTCATACATGCAGCGGGGATAGCGAATATCGCCTCCGAATGGGTTGCGATGGCAGAGCAATGGGACGCGACCACTACCCTGACCGTACGTAGTCGCCGCCAGTTTCGAAGCATGATTCTGAAGGCGGGGCGTTGGATGAAAGACCGACATCCCGAAACCACCCGCGCCGATCAGTGGACCCGGGAGCTGGCGGCAGAATATGTCGGCGCGGTGGACCGCATGCGAGTCGAGGACTACGTCTGGAAAACTGCAGGTCTGGGCGCCAAGTTGGGCAAACCCATCAGCGCCCGCACCAAAACGGCCTTGCTTGGTTCGATAAGGTGCTTCTTTGTCGATGCTCAGGAATGGGAATGGATACCGCGCCGCTTCGACCCGTCGCGGGCATTTGCCACGCCCCGTTCGGTGAAGTCACTCATAGGACCGGCACCACGCGCCATTGCTGACGACCTATGGGCCAAGCTCCTCTGGGCTGGGCTTAACCTGACGTTGAACGATCTTCCGCTGCACGGCAGCACGGCAGGCGACGATCTGCAGGAGATTCGTCGCAGCACGGGCGGTTACTATCCGCTCGAGATGATGCAAGCGTTGGGCATCGTGTGGCTCTTCGCCGGCTTACGTAGCGATGAGATAGTAAGGCTGCGAACCGGCTGTGCGCGAAAGGAACCGTTGGCAGGAAGCCTGGGAGAGCAGTGCTGGATGCTCGATGTGCCAGTGCACAAGACAGGAACCGCATTTACCAAACCTATCGATGCGGTCGTCGGCGAAGCAATATGGGCCTGGGAAAGAGTGCGTCCGGTCCAGCCACTTGCGCTCGATATCAAGACCGGCGAAAAGGTGGCCTTCCTGTTCTCATATCGTGCGAAGAGGATTCTGCATCGCTTTCTGAACCGGCGTCTCATTCCAATGCTCTGTCGGAAGGCCGGCATTCCAGCAGTCGATGCACGCGGCCAGATCAGTAGCCACCGGGCACGGTCGACCATCGCGAGTCAGCTGTTCAATGCCAGGGAACCGATGACGCTATTCGAGCTGCAGGCATGGCTCGGTCATCGTTCGCCAGTCACCACGCAGCACTATGTCGCGTTCACGCCCACGAAGCTGGCAAAAGCTTACTCGGAGGCGCAGTATTTCCAGCGGAACCTGAGAATGATGGAGGTGCTGATAGATCGGCAGGTGATAGATGAGCGAAGCGTTGACCAGCCGTGGCGCTACTACGACTTGGGCCACGGATTATGCTCGTATGAATTCTTCGATCAATGTCCGCACCGCATGGCCTGTGCACGGTGTAACTTCTACGTCCCGAAGGAGTCGACCCGGGCCGAACTGATCGCATCAAAGGCCGGCATGATCCGGATGTTGCAGGAAATCCCGCTCACGGATGAAGAGCGCGATGCGGTAGAGGGTGACCGGCAGGCTGTCGAGCGTCTTCTTCAGCGCCTAGAATCTACGCCCGCGCCAGATGGTTCGGTTCCGCGGAAGCGGTGAGGTACCTGCGCTAACACTTAAATCCTCAAGGTAGTCGTGAAGCGCAAACTGACCAGATGCCCGCGTCAGCGAATATCTCCATGCTCGCCTGAGGATTCGATCAGATTCGGATGACCGATACGTTGCTTGCGCGGTTCGAACGCCGAGTGCAGGGAGAGGCCAATTGCTGCGCCGATCAGCTCCGCAATGACAAAGCCGGGTACGCTCGACGGCGCAATGCCTGCAAAGCTGTCGCTGAACATGCGGCCAAACGCAGCGGCCGGGTTTGCGAACGACGTTGACGCCGTGAACCAGTATGCCGCACCGATGTAGGCGGCGACCAGGATCGACGCGCGTCCGGCCGGCGCACGCAGAATGACAAGCAGCAGGCCGGCGGTGGCCACAGCTTCGGCAATCCATTGCCCGGTTCCCGTGCGAACCTTGCCCGATAGCTCGACGATGGGCAGATCGAACATTGCATGCGCAAGCCACGCGCCGAGCAGTGCGCCGACCAGCTGCGCAGCGATATACGGCAGGAGTTCACGCACGGGCAGTTCGCCACGCAGCGTCATGACGGCGCTGACGGCCGGATTGAAATGGGCGCCGCTCAATGGCCCGAAAACTTCAATCAGCACATACAGGCCGCCCACTGTCGCCAGCGTGTTGGCGAGCAGGGCAATTGCCACATTGCCACCGGCAAGTCGTGCCGCCATGATGCCGGAGCCGATCACCACCGCGAGCAGCAGCGCCGTACCCACCAGTTCGGCGAATACCTTGCGCTTCAGTCCCATCACTGCGGTCATGATTCGGAAATCTCTCTGAGAGCGCGCTGGAGATCCCCATTGCTCATCGTGTCTAGCGGTAGTGCGAGGAGCTGCAGCATGCGGTATCCGATCGCCTGACGGGTCAGTTCAAACGCGACCCGCTTGCCGTCGTCGCCGCCCGGTGCAACAGAAGGGTCCGCATAGCCCCAGTGAACCTTGACGGGACTGCCCGGCCAGTAAGGACATGTCTCCGCAGCCGCGCTATCGCAGACGGTAATGACGATCCGCATGGTAGGCGCATCATCGCCTGCAAATTCGTTCCAGCTCTTGCTGCGATAGCCGCTCACGTCGATACCCACGCGCGTGAGTGCCTCGACGGCGAACGGGTTCAGACGGCCGCCTGGTTTGCTGCCCGCGCTGAAAGCACGCACGTCCTTGTCCAGCTTCGAAGCGAGGTGATTCAGCATGGCCTCGCCGAGCACGCTGCGCGCCGAGTTGTGCGTGCACAGGATCAATACGTTGGTCGTCATACGTTCCTCATTGAAATGCGTGCAGGACTCAGCAGCACGACGAAGACTTGACCGGAATGCCAACCGGTTTGCCCGACGACGGAGCGCAGCACGCCGCAACCTCGGAAGCGGGGGAACTGGTCTGCGTATCTCGCGACTCACCGAACACGGTAATGTCGTTCAGGGTGTGATACGACTCCCATGCGATGCCCTGTGGATCGACGGTCCAGTACTTGTTCGACTTCACGTAGCAGCAGGCAGTACCGATCTGCGCGTCGACCGGTAGTGCTGCGCCTTCAAGGCGATCGTGCATCTCGGCCAGTTCGGCTTCGTTCTCGACCTGCACCCCAAGATGGTCCACCCCCGGCGTGGCGCCGCGTTGCGAAATCGCGAAATTGATGCGAGGGTCGTCAAGCATCCACTTTGCGTAGTCATCCTTGACAACGGTCGGTCCGGTCGCGAACAACGCGGAGTAAAAGCGGATACTCGCCGTGAGATCAGTGACGGCGACGTGAATGTGAAAGCGTTTCATGACTTCCTCTTGCTGGAAGGGGAACACGCTGCTACCGGCGAACAGGGGTTGCCACCACAGCAGTTCTCGGTGAGATAAGCCAGCAGGCCGTTCATCGTTGCAAAGTTCGCGCAATAGAAGACGAACCGGCCTTCCTGACGGCTGGTGACGAGCTGCGCATGAGACAGCTCCTTCAGGTGGAAGGAGAGCGACGACGGTGGCACATCGAGCAGCGTGGCGATCTGGCCGGCGGGCAAACCCTCGGGGCCTGCCTGTACCAGAGAGCGAAAGATCGCGAGTCTGGACTCGTGCGCAAGTGCCGCAAGTGCGGCGACGGTATGAGTCGTTTCCATAATTCGACTATAGTCGAATTATGGAAAGAAAGCAAAGCATGAATGTAGCGATCTCCGCAAACATCGCGTCACTCTAGGCTCCCGACTCTCAGCAACTTCGTTTGCCAACAAAAAATTCGTCCAATTCCACATAATTGTGGCTTTCATACCCTTCATTTACGGACATTGCGTGATCTGGCAAGTCTTTTTTTGCTCAGGCCGTTCGAGACAGCCTACTTTGGGGCCCGTGGCCACGGCCGGGGTGGCACCCGTGGGACGCGGGCTGAACCTGCCGCACCTTGCTCGGGATCGGCGTCGCCTGACTGTCCCTCGCCACAGGTCCCATTGGCCCGTAGGTATCTGACGGAGACGGTCGCCCGCGTGCAGTCACGGGACGAGGTGCCGTCCAACGGAAAGCATCCGGGCGCCGATTCCGGAGTGCGCCGATTGCGCGGACGCCCGTGGATCGGGTAGGGTGGCGACTTACTTCACCCTTCTGCAGGCCAAACCATGAACAAGCAGGATCTGATTGATGCCGTCGCCGCGAAGACGGGCTCCACGAAGGCCGAGACCGCCGAAACGCTGGATGCACTGATTGGCACCATCACCACCGCGGTCACCAAGGGCAACACCGTGCAGCTGATCGGCTTCGGCTCGTTTTCCACCGGCGCACGTGCGGCGCGCGTCGGCCGCAATCCGGCGACCGGCGCGGAGATCCAGATCGCTGCGGCGAAGACGGTGAAATTCACCGCGGGCAAGGCGTTCAAGGACGCCGTGAACGGTGCCTGACGTGGCACATCCGCCCGGGTTCACGCGCTCGCCATGGCTCGTGACGACCACGTCGCTGTGCCGCGTTTCACAACATCCCTAAGGTGCAGGGAATCATCGTGACTCTTTTCGAGAGAGCACGGCTTTGGCGGGAAGACAACGGATACGTTGGCCGTGGTGGGGTGGTCGTGCTGTTTGGCGATGAGGTGCAGAGCTGGGTGAACACGCTCCGCAACCCCGAGCACTGGCAACCGGGATGCGTCGCAGTCGATGAAGCAGGGCGCATGTGGACGACCATCGCCGGCAGCGAGCGTGACGGCGCGCTGATGTGGCTTGCCGATCACGAGTTATAGGATCGGGCGGGCGAGTTCCTAGTGAGTGGAGGTTTGGTTCAGACCGCTACACGTCGCTGTCCCGCATCGCATACGCCGCCGACAGGTGGCGTTCCTTTTTGGAAATCGTCGTCAGGATATGGCAAGGGCATCAATGGGCGGTCGACGGTCAACAGGGTTCCCGGCGTCCATGCATTGAACGCAGCCATCGACCTCATTCAGAGCGTCGGCATGAGCAATATCCAGCAGCGCGTCACCGGCTCGCGATAGGTCAAGTGTTTGGGCCACGCCGGTTGTAGAATGCTGCGAAAACGGAAAAACGATGGTCGGCACCGACCACAGAACGAACTGTTCTTCTCAGTGACGGTAGCGAGCCTGCAGCGATAGATCCACGATCTGTAGGAGATTGATCCCTCGCACGCGTAACCGCTGGACATTCAGACGCCCAACGACTTCGGTGGGAAGATCGCACATGATCAGTTCCTGACGATGACGCCCGCAGTTACGGGCATCAATTGGCCCGTCAGGCCCAGTCACGTTCACGCCGCCTGCTTAATTTGGTAAACGAAGCGGAGCCGCCCAGTGTGATTATTCGAACCGCGTCGCGGAGCGCGCCCAGTCCGTTGTTCTACTGCTCGTCGAATCCGGCTGGCATCGGAATTCGCTGGGCAGCGCCGGTTATGAACAGATCGTACCGGGGCGCACGCTAACGCCGCGTCAGCCTTTTGCCGATCTCAGTAGAACCTCTGCTGCGGCCCACGCCTGCGAAGCAGGCGTAGGATCATTCGCTGCGCGAGCGTTGACGGTTGCCCCATCCAGTAACATCATGAAAACGTCACCAAGGTGTTTAGCATCAGACGCTGGCATGACATCCCCCAGCAGTTCTGCCATCCAACTGGTCATCTTTTCCCGATATTGAATGGCAACGCCTGAAACTTTAGGGTATTCGGTGCCAAACTCCGCCAGTGCGCGTTCGAACAGGCAGCCCGCGAATTCTGGCGTGGCGAACCAATCGCCGTACCAGTCGAAGATTGCCTTGACTCGCTCCTCCGGAACCGTGAGCCTCTGCAGGCGGGCTTCAATGCTGCCAATGATCAGTGCGTAGCGTTGGAGCAGAACCTCCCGGATCAGATCGTCCTTCCCTGAAAAATGGCGGTACAGCGTCATTCGCGCGACGCCGGAGTCGTCGATAATCCAGTCCACTCCTACGGCCTGGAAGCCATGCTTTGAAAACAGCACAGTGGCTTTGTCGACGACAAGTTGTCGTTTGCTCGCGCGCATGCAGATCACACTCTCGATTTGACATATTTTCGAGAATTTTAACATCTGATCTGATGCCATTTCTCGGAACAGAGTAGAACGATCTATACAGGCTCTTAGCCAGCGTGTCATAGGCCAAGCCAAAGCGCGCGGAATCTTGCGAATGTCCGCGTCACCAAAGCTGCGCAGTTTCGTTAAATTCCTTCCGTAGTCCGACGCCCGCCCGAGATTCTGACGTGGTAGACCAGACCTCAAAGGCAAAGACGTCATGTCGATGAATTTGTCGAGCCCGACTCCTCATCTGTTCGGTGTCTCTGGCTCAGCCTCCTTCATAGCGCTAAGTCGGTGCGCCCGACCGATGGTTCAAGGGTTCCGGGTCAAAGGTTGCTGAATAGGAAGAAGCCGTAAGACCATGGTCCGTTAAAGCCAGAATGTTTGTGCGGAATCTCTCCACGCACAGAGGTGATGTCGCTACCTAATCCTGGCTTCTTAGGTCAGCGCTTCAGTGCAATGCGGCGGACGAAGCAGGATGTTGCCTACAACTGCTGCAGAGGACCGGGTGTCGTCCGAAGCGACGGAATGGTCGCCTTTCGGCTTCGACGCCGCGATTCTGGAGCGCTACACAGCCGTGGCCGTTTTAGCGGATAAGCGTGAAGTAGGCTCCCTGCCCCTTAATCAACGCGACCGTTGCACAGCCGCAGTGAAGTAGCCCACACGCGCAACTTCCGTGCTAAACGAATAATGAGGTAGCCGGCGCGTCCCTGCCGGGGTAACCGATGAACTTTGCGTCCCGTCCGCACCTATGCTGTTCTCATTCAAGACGTTTCTGCGCCGCTTCGTTCAACGGGCTGAGGCATCCGCGTTTGGTTTCGCCGATCGAATATTGGTTTCGAACCCGTTGACATAAATGTAGAACGATCTATATCATTTGAACAAGAGGAAAAGTATGATCATTAAAACTGGATCTGTTTGACGTTTTTAGTCGTGGTGCAACATTAGAAATGCAAAATTCAGTCTGAAAGATCGGCTAACCTCCGGTCAACATGGGGCCACGCATATTTGATTCGACAACGGAGGAAACATACTTACTTTCAGCATGTTTAATCTGCCGGTTCACAACCGAAAAGGCAGGGCCCTTCGGGCCGTACCGATGCAGTAGGTGCGCTTTCGACTTCACCCGTACGGCCCGATTCGGTCGTATCCGTTGCTTGGGTCTTCCTGCAACGAATGTGCAATATCTGAGAGAAACGCTCGATTTGACGGGAATGCAATCCGCGGTCGCCTTTGGTTTTGATGACTTGGGAACATGTTGCGTACACGTTAAGCGATTAGTAATGCCTGGAGAAAATGTGCTGCATGCACGAGAAACTGCATGCCGTATGGATTCTGTTTGCTTTTTCGTTGAAGTGACAGAGTGAGAAGCCGGGAAACGGATGCCCCAGTATTAACAGGTGTCGTGCTTTATGTCGGTTGATAGCAGGGGCGAGCCAGTTGGCAAATAAAAAAGGACTTTTATGAAACCCATAGCATTGGTCGTCATGGCCGCTTGTCTAACGTTAACCGCATGCGGCGGCGACGATGTATCGACAAAAGGCGGCGCCTCGTCGCCGACAACGAATCCTGGTTCACCGTCCGGTCCGTCATCGCCGGGGACCGGTGGCACTACCAAGGCGCAGCCCGGCTGGTCGCAAGCGGTCGCGATGGACGGCAAAGCCGTGGAAGCCGAACCGAGTGCTACCTTGGACGCGAACGGCAACACGCTCGTCACGTGGGTGACGACCGGTTCCGCAGGCAGCCTCGGCAACGAGATGTGGGGAGCGCGTTATGTGCCGGGTTCGGGCTGGGGCACGCCGATGCGGCTGGACACCGGCGACGGCAGCCATTCGATGACAGGTCCCGGCACGATCGCGCCGCAACTGGTCGGCAACGCCAGCGGCCAGGCGGTCGCGTTCTGGACCGAATGGATGCCGGGCCCCAACGCGTACGCGTTGTGGGCGCGCCCGTATAGCCCAGGTGCTGGATGGGGCACGGCGCTCGAAGTGGCGCCGAACGTGACCAGTTCCACCTATACCGCCGGGATCGACGACCAGGGTAACGCAATCGTGGCGTGGCCGCAGTCAATCGACCTGCTCAATTCGCGCATCGCATGGACACGCTATACGCCGAACGGCACGTGGTCCGCGACCGCGCAGATTCAGATGCCCGCTCAGACCGGGCCGGGCGCCGTCACGGGCGACACCACCAACGTGCGGCCAATGATCTCCGTCCTGCCGTCCGGCAGCGCGGTCCTTGCGTGGGGGCAAACCAACACGACGCAGTCGGCGATCTGGACGGCCACGTTCGACGCGACGAACGGTTGGACCAACGTCAATCAGGCCGTGTCGAATACGAGCCTGTTCACGACGATCGACACGCCCGCGGCGGGCATGGATGCGAAGGGCAACATCACGCTGGTGTGGGGGCAACTCGATGTGACGGGCGGCAAACTTCTGACCACCACCATGTCGCAGCGCTACGTGGTGGGAAGCGGGTGGCAGGCCCCGCTGGCCGTGGCGCCGGAGATCACTGAGCCCAGCGCCTTCATCGCCACGCCGATACTTAGCGTCAATCCGAACGGCGTCGCGGCGGTGATGTGGGCGCAAGGCGGTGCCGTGCTGCAGGCAAGCGTGTCGGATGCCAGCGGTAACTGGGGGCCGTTGCATCAATTGACGGCAACCGTGAACACGACGGCGGCGCAGCTTCCGCCGCTGGTGATCGATGCAGCCGGCAACGTGACGGCGGCGTGGCAGGACTCGGGTACGCCGGGCTCGTCGGACGTGATCGCTGCCAGTTATCGGAACGGCTCGTGGGGAACCCCGACGTTGTTCAGCCAGGATCCGCAGGACGCCTCGTGGCCCGCGCTGGCCGTCAACGCATCCGGTGCGATGGCGCTCGTCTGGCAGTCGTATATCTCGAACGCCGGCGATGAATTGCAGGCCGCCTTCTATACCCCGGGCACGTGATCGTTTCGTCGACCTGCTCGAATCCGTCGCCGCATCGTGCGGCGACAGCGAATTTCATCGCGCGAGAAGACCCGGCATGTGCCGCGCGTGCTTGCGCGGCAACGTCAATGTTCAAACCATCGATAAGGAAGAACCATGCAACAAGACCTGCATTCCGCGCTGCGGACGATTCTCGGCATAGCGGTCGTCAGTACCGTCAGTGTTGCTCTGTCGGCGTGCGGAACCACGAAACTGGACATGATCGATGTCCAGACGTCCACCGCGAAGACCATCGGTCTCGCCTCCTCGGACGAGATCACGATTGCCAACGTTCAGTATGGGCGGAAGAACGCGCTGGGCGGCCAGCAGGTGAGTTACGACGCTACCACGGGGAAGGGACGGCGCTTCACCTGCACGGTGTTCATGATCCCAGGGCTGACGCCAATCGACAGACCGACGTATAACAACTGGGAATGCCACCCGCACGGTTGAACTTCTGAATGAGTTGACGCTGCGCGCCAGCGCGTCAGTCGTGGAGCGACCTTCGCCTGGCGTCAGCCAAATAGCGTATGTGATACGCGCCACCATCGATCTCTTGCGCGTTGCGCTGATATGAGATTTGTTGCAGAAATGGCGGCCTGCGGAGTCGCTTTGCCAAGCCACGCCCCGCCCGAATGAACCCGCCGGCACTGATGTCGGTGGGGCGCAAGAAATTGCACGGATCGCCAAAGGCACACCTTCTCACCGCAGGCGTCAGCCGAGAAAATCTGGGCCACTCACGTCTCTTTTAGCTCAGAAACGGTCCATCGCTATCCACGCAATCGAACGGCCGCACAGGGTCGGTCTGAGGCGCGCGCGCACGACGTAAGAGCTGCAACAGCATCTGTGGTGCGAGGGATGCCCGACGTGGGAAGGGCATGAAAGGATGCCGAACGACGCGATGGAAATGCTTGGGGGTGCGTCTGCGCAAGTCCAGTCGCCCAGGCTGTAATCGGCTGGTCTGGACTTGCATGAGTGCTGTAAGTGGTTCCGGGACCTTGATCGGCCATCTACGATGGAGCAGGGGAGCAGGGTCGGCAATCGTCGATTGCGATCAGCGGTAATCAGGAAACCCGCCCGAGATAGACAGAAACAACTACACAGCGACTTCACCCCCAGAAACCAGAGTCAAAACCCACGTATCCGGCCTGCGCCACGGCATTTGAATCTGGCTTCAACACAACCAGGAATGTGCAGCAACAGGGGGCAGCTTGGGCCGACACAATCGGGGTGTTTCGTGTTGCAATCAGTCAATACGCACCGAAGATCCGGTCGAGCGCCGCCAGGATGGCTTCACGGTGAGCCGAAAGAGAACCGATATGTTTGCCGAGGGCGTTCAAGGGAACGGCACTCATGGCAGGCGTGTCAAGGAAACAATCTTCGCCGTGAATCTCGAAAACCGGCAGTAAATCGGACGGCTTGCCGGAGAAGGCGAGTTGCCGCCCTGGTCGCACAGGAATCACGATGCGCGTGGGCAAAATTCCGACGTGCGTGCTCTGCACGTCGAGCAGGTACGGCGCGAGTCTCCTTGTGTCATCGTCAGGATTGGCGTAGAGATCGAACCGGGCCATTAAAAAGTCCTGAATTTCGCGAGTGGAAGTCCGTCGCGATCGACCATTGCCGTGTAGGCGGCGACCAGCTCGGCGTTATCATTGGCCCAACGGCGAGCCTCCGCCTCCTGGATTTCTTCGCGCACGCCGCGTTCGCTCGCGCGCGAAAGGTTAATCCCCAACTGCTTGGCCCGCTCCAGGATTTCAGGCGGCAGGGTGACGTTGGTGGATTTGCGCGGTCGAGCTTCCAGTGCCTTGCCCATGTTCACCTCCATGTTGCATATCATGTGCATTATCACGCACAAAATGTCGTCCGTCCAAGCTGTCCACCCGCAACTAAGCAGGACAGTAGGTGCCTGACTGGAGGAAGGCGAAGCAACGCCGCAGGTGTCGCCGTAGAAGGGCGCAGAATGGTCATTGATTTTGTGCAACTAACGGTCAACGCTTTAACCCTACCCAGACGCGGCTTCGCCGCGGAAACCAGCCGTCAGGAACCGGACAGCGGACCATTGGGCGATCCACTCGGGATTGTGGTGCGCGCACCTGGAAATCGAGCAGGTGCAGCAGAGACAGTGGGTCGGACTTGGCTCTCGACAAGCTACAGGATCCTGAGATTGCGAATCTTGCCGATGCTCGGGGATCGTTCAGCAATGAGTCCCGCGATGAATTCAGGAAGTAATGCCCGAGGCACGTTGTCCGGAACATCTTTGATCAGCTGCGACGGCACGTGAACTATGAATTCTTCGGGTGCCGCAGCAAGGCTGTGTTCGTAACTGACCTGATAGTCCATGGATGTTGTTCAGGGGAAGTGTCGAGCGGCGCGCCTGCCCTATTGCGGAAGTAGCTCGCGGCGCACCTGGGAGCGTGGCAGTTGTGGCGAATTTCTCGGCAGGTACAGCAGCGGTCTTCCTGCAGGCGCCTGGCTGAACATCGGTCGTCTCGTCCGTCATCGGACAGATCACCCGGTGCGAGCCGGCGAATGGCTGACGGAACTGTAGCATGTTCAAGCCGCGTAGCTCGTCGAGGCGCTGTCACGATGCCGGTCTCGGGAGAAAAGATCGGCAGGCGGGGCAATTACTCAGCTCGCGCCCATGAGAGCCCGCCCGATGTCCGGCATGCGGATCTCTGTGCACAACCGCGGAAAGCGCAGAATTGAAGAAGCCGGCGATGTAGATAGGCGGCTCGCGGGCCTTTTGCCGTGGCGACGGTGTCAGTGATTCTCGCCGTCGTCGCTCAATAGCCACGCCGCAAGATCGCGCTTGCCGTTGAGGACACGCCAGACCTCTACATGATGCCTGCGCAGGACGTAGAAGATCATATGCGGGTACCGATCAAGCGGCCATGATCGCAAGCCCGGTATGTCCAGTTCGTACGCGTAACGTGGAGACCCGGTGCGGGGGGGCTTGGCGAGATGCGCATATGCCTGCTCGATCTCCGAAATGAAACCGAGCGCGGCGCTTTCGGAGCCTTCGTCGACGAGGTAGCGAGTGAGTTCGTCTTCTACGTCCTGCTGGGCCAGTCGAGTCGGGATGACGGGCCTGGCCGTCATTTGCGCGAAGTACGCACCCGGACGCGCAGCGATTCGAAGTAGGCGGCATCGACCGGACCCGCGAGTCCAGAGGTTGCTCCGTGGAGGATCATCGCACGTAAATGCTTGCGATCTCGATCCTTACGAATCAGTTCGCGGACGTATTCGCTGCTCGTGCCGTAGCCGCATTCGCCGACCTGCTCGTCGACATATGCTTTCAGCGAATCGGGGAGGGAAATGTTCATCGTACTCATGCAAAACAGTCTATCAGCGCTTGGCAAAATTTGCCACGCTGGTCGTTGAGGCGATGGGACATTCGTGAGCCGGGGTATCCGTACCTTTTGTGCAATTTCTGGCGTCCGTCGCCCGCTGAGCCTCGTCCAGCAAGGCTCTCCTGCGGAGTAGCACCTCGCTGGAACCCGATTCTTCGAGTTCATAAAAATAAGGATACTTAGAAAGTAACTGCCAGAAATTGCACAAAAAGTACGAATGCCCCAGTAGGGGCGCCTCGGCCATTCACGGCGCAAATGCCTAAACTCTCCGGTACATGGACAAATGAGGCATTGGCGGCGGCAACAACAGTGCGCGCCCGGCGATGCTCAACGAACACGTGGACCCTGTCATGTCACGAATGGCCATGGTCGGCGCTGGCATAACTGGCATCAGGACCGCTCACGCCCGTGCATGATGCGGCTATCGCGTCACGGACTTCGAAAGTCATCGTTACGCGGTCGGCGTTGAGCTTTCGTGCAAAAGGCGCTGCGGGAACGATTGCCGACGTCGACCCATCGACGGAGGTGGTTGCGCAGGATGCCGTGCGCAATGCCGAAGCGATCGCGCGGCCAGTCCTAGCTACGCCGTGGCTCGGTCGAGCGCCTGCCGTTCGACGACAACACATTCAACACGGCACTTGCGATCAACTTGATGCAGGTCTGGCCCACCCCTGATGCGGGCCTCACCGAAATACGCTACGTGATGAAGCCGGGCGGAACGCTCGCGCCGCGCGTCACAGTCTATTGACGACAACGGCAAGACGGCCTGATCGAACGCTTGGCGGCCGCCGGTTTCGCAGATGAAAAACTGACACAGAATGACGAAGCGCTTTGCATATTCGCAAGCAAACCGTGAGCACCAGGCATCTGACGCGCCGCCGCATGACACGCGCGCCGAATACACCCCTTTGACGCACGCCAGGATTTGTACTCGCTGCAATTTGGTCGCCGCTTCCCTATAAATAAAAAGAAGACAAGCGAGCAGACCGTTCGCGTCCGGAACGCCCATTGCTGGCAAAAATGCTGCAGCCCAATCCCAAGTCGACTTCGATCCATCAAAGATCGTACAACAGGTTGATCGCATTCCCACTCGCGACCGCATGGGAACGCTCGACGCGATCTCCCGCGCCCGCGGTCCTTTCGATCTGGAATTCATCGGTGTGTTGTCTCGCAGTCCGGGGCTCTCGTGCGCAAAATTATTTCTTCACGGTGCAACGCATAAGGGGAGGTGCGCTGTGTTCGCCCTGACCCGATTGACCTGTTCCCCCCTGTCTTGCATCTGGTTTTGCACCGCCATGACGACGGCATGCCTGACCGGTTTTTTCTGCACGGAGGGAGTCGCCGCTTCTCCGGCAGCGGCGTCTGGCGTTGCTTCCGTGTCGGCGCCGACCACCGCGACGGCGAAGGAAAAGCGTGCTGCAACTGGCAGCGCGGCCGCGCCAATCGACTTTCCCGCGATCGTCGAACGCTATGGGCCGGCTGTCGTGAATATCCGCGCGACAGTGCCGGTGAATGCGCCCGCGAGCGCGACGGCCGCTTCGGGTCCCGACTCCGAAGCGATCGATGGTGACGATCCCATCTTCGCGTTCTTCAAGCAGGCGTTGCCACAATCGCAGGACGGCCTGGGCGCTACACCGCACGCGATGTCCGGCGTCGGATCAGGCTTCATCGTGAGCCCGAACGGTCTCATTCTGACGACGGCGCATGTCGTCGATCAGTCGGATGACGTGACCGTGCGCCTGACCGACCGGCGCGAGTTCAAGGCAAAAATCGTGGCCGTCGATACGCAAAGGGATATCGCCGTGATCCAGATCGACGGGACGAAGCTGACTTTGCAAAAACAAGGGTATCGCGGTTCTCGTCTCAGCATCCGCTGACATTTCTACGGGTTTGTCGAGACCTGGGCGACAACGCCACTGGTCAAATCGCCATAACCGCGGCCAGTTCGAGCCGCCTCTGAGCATCCCGCGATTTCCTCCCTCGAGGATTGTTGGACGCCCGCCGGCGCCAGGGTAGTCACACGCCTGCGGTTTGGGGCAGGCGTCCAACAATCCTTAACGTAAGCGGACCTTTCGCGGAGGCGCAAAGATCGTCGCTCAAGTAGCTGCTTCATACCGATTGCTTCATACCGATCAGCGGACCTTCAGCGTGGCCATCCACTCGGTAACCTGCTTCCGTCGAACGATATTAGATGGAACTGTTTGTTTGCGCGTGTCAACGGGCGTGTAGTCGGCTGACGACTAGCCGGGTACCGTTCACGTCGGCCGTTCAGTCGTGTTAAATGCAGGAGGACTCGAGCAGCTCATACGATGCTGCCGGTTCCCGCTCGCTATTTCAGCGCTTGCTCAAACGTTTCCCGGAGCGACGTATGCAGTTTTTACGGTCGTGTAGAACTCGCGCGCATAGGTGCCTTGTTCACGGGGACCCAGGCTCGAACCTTTGCGCCCGCCGAACGGAACGTGGTAATCGACGCCCGCGGTCGCCGTATTGATCATTACCATACCGGCCTGTACGTGACGCTTGAAATGGCTCGCATGAGCCAGCGACATGGTGCAGATGCCGGCGGAGAGGCCGAATGGCGAGTCGTTGGCTACGGCAAGCGCTTCCTCGTAGTCCGCGACCTTGATGACGGAAGCGACAGGGCCGAACACTTCCTCCCTGTTGATCGTCATCGCCGGGGTCGTGTTGGTCACGAGAGCGGGTGCCAGGAAAAAACCTTCGGTTGTCGACGTAACACGTTCACCGCCAAACACCGATCCGCCTTCGGTGCGTGCCATTTCGATATAACGCTCGTCCTGTTCCAATTGTTTGGCATCGACAACGGGACCGATCTGCGTCGATGCATCCAGCGCGTTCCCGATCTTCAGGCTACGCATGCGCGCCAGCATGGCCTCGACCAAGCGGTCGTGGATGCCGCTCGTCACGATCAGGCGGCTAGAAGCTGTACATCGCTGGCCGGTGGAGTAGAACGCGCCGTTGATACACGCTTCGACGGCGACGTCGAGATCCGCGTCGTCGAGCACGACCATCGGGTTCTTGCCGCCCATCTCGAGCTGGAATTTCTTACCGGCGGCGACGCATTTCGCGGCGATCGCCTGGCCGGTCCCAACCGAGCCGGTGAAGCTGATGGCATCCACGCCGGCTGACATGACGAGTGTTTCGCCGACGATCGAACCCGTGCCCATGACCAGATTGATGACCCCCGCCGGGGCGCCGGCTTCGGCGATGATCTTGACAAGTTCCCATACGCTGCCCGGCACGAGTTCCGCCGGCTTGATGACCACGCAGTTTCCATAGGCGAGCGCGGGCGCGATCTTCCAGGCGGGAATAGCGATCGGGAAGTTCCACGGCGTGATCAGACCGATGACGCCCACCGGTTCGCGCGTGACCTCAACTGTCAGTCCCGGGCGAACGGACGGCAAAATCTCGCCGCCGCCCCGCAATGCCTCGCCCGCGAAAAATTTGAAAATCTGTCCGGCGCGTCCCACTTCGCCGACTGCTTCGGCGAGCGTTTTCCCTTCCTCGCGTGCCAGCAGCTTACCGAGTTCGTTTTTGCGCGCAAGGATGGTGCTGCCGGCCTGGTCGAGCAGGTCAAAGCGCTGCTGTGGGGTACTGAGCGACCAGGTGCGATAGGCTGAGCGTGCAGACGCGATTGCTTTCTGTGTCTGATCTGCGCTGGCCCGTGCGAAATGGCCGATCACGTCGCTCGTGTCCGAAGGGTTCACATTAGGAGCGAAGTCGTTGCCATCGACCCATCCGCCGCCAATGAAGTTCTTGAATTGCGTCATCGTAAATCCGTCAGTGAGTGGATGTCTGCCTGATCAACCGAGGTTCAGCAGTGAGCGCTCGGCGAGATTGGCGTACAGCGCACGCACGCCGAATGTCCACGGAGCGATCTCGGTCGACAGTCGCACGGTGTTCACGAGCGCGCCAAGCGGAGGGGCGCTGATCGTCACGCGGTCGCCGAGGTGATGCGTAAAGCCGCCACCCGGCGCATCGCGATCCTTGATCGGAGAGAACATCGTGCCTAGGAACAACATGAAGCCATCAGGATACTGATGGTGCTTGCCCCAGGTCTGACTCACCAGGTCAAGAGGGTCACGGCTGATCTCCTGCATATGGCTGACGCCTTCGAGCACGAAGCCGTCGTCGGTACCTTCCACG
The DNA here is from genome assembly GCF_042680985.1 of Paraburkholderia dipogonis. NCBI lineage: Bacteria > Pseudomonadati > Pseudomonadota > Betaproteobacteria > Burkholderiales > Burkholderiaceae > Paraburkholderia > Paraburkholderia dipogonis. The sequence goes on from NZ_JBHUFR010000012.1 coordinate 21,801, forward strand.
CACAACGAAACACTTGTTTCCCGGATCGTGTCCAGCGTGAACAGTCCGTCGAACAGGCGGATAAACGGACCGATCGCGCATGAGCCGTTGTTGTCCTTGCATTTGCCCAGCAGCAGTGCGGAGCGGCCTTCGATGTCGCGCAGATTGACGTCGTTACCCAGTGTGGCGCCCACCGCTTCGCCCGTGCTGTTGACTGCGAGGACGATCTCCGGCTCTGGGTTGTTCCACTTTGAAGCAGGCAGCAAGCCGATATCGGCACCGAGTCCGACTGAAGACATAGGCTGCGCCTTCGAAAACACCTCTGCATCGGGGCCGATTCCGACTTCCATGTACTGCGACCATGCACCGCGTCGCTGCAGTTCTTCCTTGAGCTTGACGGCAGCTTCTGAGCCGGGTTTGATCTTCGACAGATCGGTGCCGATCAGACGCGTGATCGCAGCGCGTACTTCCTCAGCCTTCGCAGGGTCGCCGCCTGCCTGCTCTTCAATGACGCGTTCAAGAAGGCTCACGGCAAACGTCACGCCACAGGCTTTGATGGCTTGCAGATCGCAGGGAGCCAGGAGGTGGGGTTGATCCTCTTCCCGTTGTGCGGCGACGGTGGCTTCGATCAGATTGCCGACATGACCCAGAGATTCGCCCGAAGCCTGCCTGACGAGTTCGACCAGATCCTGGCGATCGAAAAGATCGGACACGGTTGATGCGAGGCGAGAGACATCGAATACTTCGCCGCCGCGAACGGCAACGACGCACGGTCCCGCACCGCTTTTCGTTTGACGCCACACGCGGCCAACAAGCAGGGCGCCGTCGAGATCGTCAGGCAGATAGCTGGAATATGAGGTCATGAACGGATCCAATGTGCATTGAAAGTGTTGGCGATCGTAGCCGCAATAAGTAGCCGCAATAAGGATAAAACTTTGGTGATGCTAGAAGCGGTGGACGATACCCACGCCTGCTGCAAACATGCTGCGCGACGACGACGGAGCCGACTGGAAGCCATCGCCGATGGATGCCGTTGCATTGATCTGCCGGTTGGTCGGGCCACCCGGGAACGTCGGCGTGCCGAGCGTCCGACCGTTCGCGCGCTGGAATGCTTCGAGCGCGTAGAAGCCGGTGCGCTTGGATATCGCGTAGTACTGGGACAGGTTGAACTGATGATACGACGCTGCGTCGTCGACACCGTTCGCCTTGCTCGCCCACGTGTAGCTATAGCCGGCAGCGAAGTCCCATGCCGTCGCGGGCTTCCAGTGCAGCACCGTGCCGGCGGTGTTGAAAACCTGCTCGTCGGTGAACTTCGACAGCACGCCCGGGATGTACTGAACGTTTGTGTACGTTGCCGAGAGATCCCACGCGCTGTTGAATACATAGCCGAGGCCGACCGCGAAGCGATTCTGCGCCTGCGCACCCTGATAGCCGTTCGTCACAGCCGACACGCCCGATTGGCCAGCCGTATTCATCGTTGAATCCGCACCGTAGACGCCGCCGCCGACGGTTGAGTTGTTGATGCGCGAGAACGCAACCGTACCGCCGATCGGGCCCTGCTGATACTGGATCGCTGCCGACCACGTCGAACCGCGATACACGCTGTCCGGCACGCCTGCGAGCGAGTACGAGCCGCTGACGGTCAGGCCGTAGAGCTTCGGAGACGTATAGACGATCGAGTTGTTCGCGCGATAGATCGTATCCAATGCGTCCAGATCGCCCGGGTGCGCGCCGAAGTAGCCGGTCAGCCAGTTCGTCGGGCTGTACGGCGCCATCAGTGTGTAGTAAGACGTATACTGGCGACCCAATGTCAGCGTACCGAAGGTCTGGTTCGTCAGACCGATCCAGGCTTGACGGCCGAACATCGCGTTGGCGTATTGCTGTGCACCGTTGTTGGGGTTGAAGCCCGACTCCAACTGGAAGATGGCCTTGGTGCCGCCACCCAGATCTTCTGCGCCCTTCAGGCCGAAGCGGCTGCCCGCCCAGATGCCCGATGCCATCTTGACGTTCGAGCGACCACCGCTCGTCGAGCCGAGCGACGTCTGGCTGCTCTGATAAACGATCGAATCATCGACGATGCCGTACAGCGTGACGCTGCTTTGTGCGAACGCCGGCGCTGCGGCCGCGAAAGCCGTTGCCGCGACGACGGCGGCCTTGGTCACGTCTAAAGTCCTCATTGTGTCTCCTATTGTGGATAAAGCGAGTTACGTCTGCGAGTTACGCCTGTTTAACGAGGTCGGCACCGACGCCTTAAGTGCGCTGCTACTAGTCGCCGGTTACGTCTCGATTTCTCGATTACATGGAAGCCGCCTTCGCCAGCCTGCACGTCCCCGGATATATGAACTTGCGAATTAACTCGGGCACGCGATAAATCAGTAGACCGACATACCTAAGTTGGCGTGAAAGCGCGCGTGACCCAAGCTGCACCGACCGATGACGATCCGTCGGCGCACGACGAGGCGAGGAACTCGTGCACGTTCGAGCCGGCGTCCCGCGCCGAGTCACACGTTCGCATGGACGTCCGATTTGCGTTGTGCCCGAGGACCGATTACGCGGAGCAGGCGGCCGGCGGCGGCTTAAGACCGCACGTTGTGGACAAACCCGGATTCAGCGGCATTCTTGCTCGTCGCGACCATCGATTCACTGCGCAGGCGTTCATATTCGGCCGTTGGTACGGGAATAGCGTTGCGGTCGCCGAGCTCGTCAAGGCGGATACGGTACGTCTCCCGAGTGGTGAACGCGGCGAACGCGGCGACCAGACAAATGCCGAATGTAAGAAGACCGATCTTCAACGGAATGTTGGTGGACCCAGGGGGCGCGACTGCGACGAAAAGTGCGGGGATCAAGGCCGATAAGGTCGTCCCGACATTCTGTCCGATGGCCATTCCCGTCACGCGCACCCGCGGTCGGAAGAGTTCTGGGAACAGGCTCGGGAACACACCGTTGAAGCCCTGGTAGGCGATGCCCCACATGAGCGTGGAAAAAATCAGCGAGAGCCAGAGGCTGTGAATGCTGATCGCGTAGAGAAAGCCGAAGGAAAGCAGGCCGGCGCTCAAGACGCCGACAAGTACCGGCGGCCTGCGGCCAATCCTGTCTGAGAGACTGCCGACGAATGGAATCAGTATGACCGAACAGACGTTACCCAGAACCGGAATCCAGAGATAGACGCCGGCAGGAAAGCCGATACCGTACGCCGGCTGTACTGCGTACGCAGTGCCGAACACCGTAGCGAGAAACACGACGACGGCAGTGAGCGCCATGCAGACGACGCGCAAAACATCGCCCCAATCCTGCCGCAGGACTTCGGCGACCGGTGAGGCCGGAACCTGACCCTGAGCTTGCTCCTGGGCAAAAGTGGGGGTTTCCTGAACCTGGCGGCGGATGATGTAACCGACGATGATAACGACAACACTGAACAGGAACGGAATCCGCCATCCCCAGGAAGCGAACTGATCCTTCGGCATGAAATGAGCGAGGGGCAGGAAGACCCCGAACGCCAGAAGCTGCCCAGCCTGAGACCCCTGGATGGTGAAGCTTGCAAAGTAGCCGCGCCGACCAAACGGTGCATGTTCAAGAATCATGGAACTGGCACCGGAGAGCTCTCCTGCAACGGCGAACCCTTGAACGAGCCGGAGAATGACGAGCAGCACCGGAGCCCAGATGCCGACCTGCCGGTACGTGGGTAAAAGTCCCACGCACATCGTCGAAATGCCCATCAGGAACATGCAGAAAATCAACACTGTCTTTCGACCGTGCCGATCACCGACGTGGCCGAGCACCATAGCGCCTACCGGACGGGCGACATAGCCGACACCGAAAGTCGCCAGTGAAGCGACGATCGCGACTGTCGGATTGCCGGAGGGGAAGAAAAGTTGCGGAAAGACCAATGACGCTGCGGTCGCGTAAATGAGGAAATCGTAGTACTCAAGTGCTGATCCAATCCAGCCGCTGGCCGCTGCTGTTTTCGATTGGCGCAGGCGATTCGGCTCGGCCGGGGTGCTTCGATTCATAACTTGTCTCCGTCTTCGATTGACTTTTCTATGCGCGTTCTCTATTGTTGTAACATCGTTCCATTAAGAACAATGTTATCAACACTATGAAAGTTGTCAAGCGCGCAGTTGACCGTTCCCTGCAAGTCATCGAGTTGTTCGCACGTGAAGCACGCCGGATACGCATGTCCAACGTCGGCGCTGAACTCGAACTGGAGAAAGGCCCAACCCATCGAGTGATTGCGCTGCTGTCCGAGGAGGGCTGGGCGGAACGGGACAAAGACACGTCGCAATACCGTCTGACCTTGAAGCGTTCCGAGCTCGGTCAGCGGTACTTGCGTGGACTCGGCTTGCCGGGGCTGGTGCAGTCGATCCTCGGTGCGGTGGCGGCGCAGTGCCGGGAACTGATTCATTCCGTCAGGCGCTGTCGAAACTGCACTGACAAAGGTAGGGCGGCATGAACGCGCCAGCTGCGACACAGGCCGCCAAGGCTATCGCCAGTCCGCGTGCAGAGGCAGCACGTATTCTTGTGACAGCGCGTCGAAAAGGCGAGCTTGTCGAGCGGCTACCTGTCGACCTGTTGCCTGCGGATGTGGACGACGGTTTTGCCATCCAGCAAGAGGTCAGCTACCAGCTAGGTCAGAGGATCGGCGCATGGAAATGCGCGCTTCCTCAGCCGGGCAAAGTCATCGCCGCGCCGATCTATGACGCTGATATCCGTCGAGGTGACGTATGTCGCATGAGCGGGCCTCCGCGTGCCTTTATGAGGGCAGAGCCCGAACTGGCCTGTCTGCTGAACCGCGACCTGCCCCCACGACGCGAAGCCTATAGCGAAGCTGAAGTGCTCGACGCTCTTGGCCACACGCACCTCGCGCTTGAATTGCTAGGCAGTCGTTATTCGCACCCCGAAACGCTGACGTTCCCTGAACTACTGGCAGACGGCCTGTTCAATGCCGGCCTTGTCATTGGACCCCGCGTTAATTCGATCGGAGGCGCGACGCTGGCCGATCTCCCCGTCGAATTGGACATCAGTCTGGCCAGCGTCGGGGAAGCCGCAGTCACGTTCGCCGGCCGCCATCCTGATCGCAGCTTGCTGGCGCCGATCGTGTGGCTCATCAATTTCCTTCGTGTCCGCGGCCTCGGACTACTTGCGGGCCAGGCTGTTATCACCGGCTCTTACGCGGGTGTGCTGGCATTGCCAATCGGCTGTGAGCTGCGTGTTGGCTTCGGCAACCTCGGCAAATTGCCGATTACTTTTTTGTCCTGATAGGAGCATGAGATGCGTCTCGCCCGTTTCGGCCAGCCTGGCCAGGAGCACCCCGGTATCATCGATTCGAGCGGCGCGATCCGCGATCTGAGCGGCATCGTGAGCGACATTGATGGAACGACTGTCTCGCCAGTCGCTCTTGCAAAGCTGAGCGAACTCGATTTAGATCGTCTACCGGTCGTTGAAGCGGGCACGCGTCTCGGCGCCTGCGTCGGCAACGTCCGTAATCTCGTGTGCATTGGTCTGAACTACTCCGATCATGCTGCCGAAACCGACACGCCGATACCGCGGGAACCTGTGGTGTTCAACAAGCATACGGGCTCCATTAGCGGCCCGAACGACCCGGTCATCTTGCCCGCCGACGCGCAAAAGCTGGATTGGGAGGTCGAACTCGGCGTGGTGATCGGCAAACCCGCCTGGCAGATCGACGAAGCCAACGCGCTAGAACATGTGGCGGGCTACTGCCTTGCGAACGATGTTTCCGAACGCGCGTATCAGCTCGAACGCGAAGGCCAGTGGACCAAGGGTAAAAGCGGATTCTCGTTCGCTCCGCTCGGACCGTGGCTTGTCACGCGTGATGAAATTCCCGACCCGCAGGTTCTGGACCTGTGGCTCGACGTCAACGGCACGCGTCGTCAGACTGGCAACACGCGGACCATGATCTTCAATATCGCGCATATCGTGGCGTATCTCAGCCGCTTCATGCCTTTAATGGCGGGCGACGTGATTATTACGGGCACGCCTCCTGGCGTAGGCCTCGGTCAGAAACCGCCGGTCTTTCTCAAAGCAGGCGACACGATGACGCTTGGCGGCAGCGGACTCGGCGAGCAGACACAAAAGGTTGTGCCGTACGTAGATACACTCGGCGCGGCCTGGGGCCGCGGCGAGTATCCCTCGGCATAGGACTATTCGATTTGTTAAAGGGAGGAGATATGAGCCTTGCTGGAACTGGCGTCGTCGCAATCTGGCATGACCTGCTGCCGGAAGCGAAGGATGAATTCTACGAGTGGCACAACCGTGAGCACATGCCCGAACGCGCCGGGATTCCCGGGTTCAGGCGTGGTCGGCGCTTCATCGCACTGAATGCGGGTCCTGAATACTTCAATCTTTACGAGGCCGACACGGTAGAGGTTCTTGGCGCGCAGGACTACCTTTCTCGACTCAATACGCCGACGCCGTGGACCCGGCAGGTGGTCGCCTCGTTTCGCAGCGTCGCGCGCTCAATCTGTCACGTCGCCTATTCGGACGGTGTAGGGCAGGGTAGCTATCTCATGACTGTACGCTTCGACGTGCCTTCGGATGCACGGGCAGACGTCGTGAAGGGTTTGCGTCAGCGCGTGCTGCCGTCCCTCGTGGATCTGCCGGGTATCACGGGCGTGCACCTGTGCCTTGCCGACGAAGCGATCAGCAAGGTGGAGACGGCGGAGAAAAAGGCGCGTTCAGAAGGTACGCAGGTACCTACATGGATCGTGTTAGTCGAAGGGTGCCGGGCAGACTATGTCCGTTCAGCGGTGGACCGTTTAGTTTCGGGACTCGCTTCATTGCCCCAACCCGGCGCGACAGCACCGGACACGACGCTCTATCAACTCGAGTACACGCGCTGCAAAACGCCCTGGAGCGCTGGCTAAGCGGTCAAGCGTCGTCGATCACCGCTTCACTGCCCGTCGCGCGAATGCCACGTGATTACGCGCGACCGGCCTCCACCCTGAGAAACGTAGGAGTAGTGCCATGTCGTTGAATATCGCCGACACGTCCGCCCCATCCACCCCGTCGATGTCGGCTCGTGTCATACGGCTCAGTCCTGCCGACGATGTTGTTATCGCGCTCGAACAGCTTGTTTCCGGCACGGTGATCGACAAAGAAGCGGTGACGGTGTCAGGACTGATTCCGCCCGGTCACAAAGTGGCGACACGTGACATCCGTCAGGGTGAGGCGGTGCACCGCTACGGCCAGGTAATCGGTTTTGCAAGTCAGCCAATTCGCGCGGGGCAGCATGTACACACCCACAACCTGGCGATGGGCGACTTTGCGCGCGACTACGCGTTCGGGCAGGCTGCGCGTCCAACTCTACCCTCGAACCGGCCCGCAACATTCCAGGGCATCGTCCGCGCGGACGGCCGTGTGGCCACGCGCAACTACATCGGAATCCTCACCTCGGTGAATTGCTCAGCCACGGTTGCGCGGGCCATTGCTGACCATTTTCGCCGCGACATCCATCCCAAAGAACTGGCTGAGTTTCCGAACGTCGATGGCGTTATCGCGCTCACGCATGGTTCCGGTTGCGCCATCGACTCTGAGGGCGATGGTCTCGCAATACTGCAGCGCACGATTGGCGGCTATGCATGCCATCCGAACTTTGCGAGCGTGCTGGTCGTCGGTCTGGGGTGTGAAACCAATCAGATCCCGCGATTACTCGAGACGCAGGGACTTCGGGAACACGACCGCTTGCGAACGTTCACGATTCAGGACAGCGGTGGTACGACATCGACGATTGCAAAGGGTGTCGAACTGGTTCGGCGCATGTTGCCCGAAGCAAACGACGTGCGGCGGGAGGCGGTCAGCGCAAGTCACCTCACGGTCGGTCTTCAATGCGGCGGGTCGGACGGGTATTCTGGTATTACGGCCAATCCGGTGCTGGGCGCAGCCGTTGATTTGCTCGTACGGCACGGCGGCACCGCGATTCTCTCTGAGACGCCCGAAATCTATGGCGCGGAGCACTTGCTAACGCGCCGCGCCGTAACGCCCGAGGTGGGCCGAAAGCTGCTTGATCGCATCAAGTGGTGGGAAGCCTACGCGAATCGCCAAGGGGCGCAAATGAACAACAATCCGTCGGCGGGCAACAAGGCGGGTGGCTTGACGACCGTCCTCGAAAAATCGCTGGGAGGCATTGCGAAAGCCGGCTCGACCAATCTGACCGAGGTGTACGAATATGCTCAGCCGGTCACGGCGCGCGGCCTGGTTTTTATGGACACGCCGGGCTACGACCCGGTGTCGGCTACGGGCCAGGTGGCCGGCGGGGCGAACCTGATCTGCTTCACGACGGGACGTGGTTCAGCTTACGGCTGCGCGCCCACGCCATCCGTCAAGCTTGCGACGAACACGGCACTATGGCAACGACAGTCCGACGATATGGATCTGAACTGCGGAGAGGTGTTGGAAGGGAGAACGACGATCGAGCAACTGGGCGGAGTGCTTTTCGAATTGCTGCTGGATGTCGCTTCGGGGAACCGTACTCGCAGTGAGCAGCATGGTTACGGACAGAGCGAATTCGTACCTTGGCAAATTAGCGCAATCATGTGAGCGCGCATTAATATCATTCGAGCCACGCAATGCTGCCAGGCGGACAGTGGCTTCTCTCGGAGCAGGCGCGGCGGTGATCTGTAAGCCCATAAGGGCGTCACTCACCGCTTCTGCGCGGCGTCGTTTGTAGCAGTTCCTGCAACTCACGCTTGTAGAAGCGAGCCAGCCCGGTGGTGCCGTGGCCGCACGTGTCCTCGCTCGCAGGAATAAGATGCAGCCGTCCGTTGGGAACAAGTTGCATCGCACGCTCCATCAGGCCGGTCTCCGGCGGATAGCGTTCGTCGTCGGCAGCGTTAATGGCCAGGACCGTAGCCTTGATGTTTTCCAGTCCGGGAGCCGGGTTATAGCCGCGCGAAGCACCCCATTGATATAGAAAGTCGTTGGCATCCAATGTGAACGGCTGAGCCAGCCTGGCGTCGACGTACTTGTCGGCCAGGTCGATCGTCGGGGCCGCCTTCTGGTAGGCAAGCGTCCCACCGTTAGTGGCCAGTGCAAAAAACGCGTTGTAAAAGCGCAAGGAACTGGGCTGGCTGGTGTAATCACCGTCCCGGTACTCCGGGTCGTTTCGGACCATCTCGATGAGCATGCGGCGCAGCATCCAGTTGCGGCCGGACATCTCCGTCGGTTGCGACGCCATTGGCACGAGCGCATCCATAAAGTCCGGATACCGCACACCCCAGATCCATGCGTGCATACCGCCCATCGAGTTACCGATCAGCAGGCGCAGGTGCCGAATTCGAAGGTGCTCGGTCAGCAGTCTGTGCTGGGCGAGCACCATGTCGTCGTAGTTGTAAGCCGGAAATCGTATGCGCAGTCCGTCGGACGGTTTGGACGATCCACCGGCTCCGATCGCGTCCGGAAGGATGATGAAATACTTGCCGGCATCGAGCGGCTGTCCGGGACCGAACAGCTCTCCCGCAAAATCAGGTGTCAGCATACTGGCACCAGTGCCCGTCGTGCCGTGCAGGATCAGGACCGGCTCACCGGATGGGGCGCCGACGGTGCGGTAATGTAGCCTCAACTCCGGCATCACCTCGCCGGTGTTGAAGCGGAAATCGCGCGCGATCCAGTCCGCTTCCTTCGGCGAAGGGTAGTTGCCCGCATTGCAATGACCTGTTTGCAGCATGAGCTTGCGATCCGGGCAGCCCGTCACTTGGGAATCGGCTCGAGAGTTTGAAGCGCACCCCCTTGCCTGGCCGATGCGTAGGCCGCATCCATGACTTGCATCATCAGCTCTGCATCGCGCAATGACGCGATTGGCCTGGCGCCAGTGCGGCACTCGGCGAGTACCCGCTTGACGAACAAGGGGTAGTAGATGTCAGTTTCAAGCTGGACGCGGCGGCTTCGCGTGCCTGCGGAAAGGTTGTTTCTGTCGCGTATTTCGATTCGGTCCGGGCCGGATTTCGCGTACATACGATCGGATGCCACAGTGAACGAAAATTCGCGCTGCTCGTCGGCGGTACTGGGAAAGCTATATCCCGTTTCCACCAGGCCGATCACGCCGTCTTCGGTCTGCATGGTCAGCAGGGAATAGTCCTCAACCGCGCCCCGATGCGTTCTTGAGTTCATCGTAGCGGAGACTCGGGCGATCTTCTTGCCAGTGAGCAATCTGAACAGGTCGATGAAATGAGTAGCGACGTTGATCGTCGATCCGCCGCCGGAATACTCGGGATCGAGCGCCCAGCCGGCGCCTGCTGCTTCGTACCGGCTGGGTGGTCCCACGATGAAACGGAACGACATGTAATTGAAATCCGACGGTATGCGCCCCTCGGCATCTTCGATTGAGCTCAGCAATTCGCTCATTCGAAAGATCAACGGTACTGCGCAATAAAGATTGGCTTGCTCAGTCAGTGCACGAAGCCGGGTGACCTGCGACAGGTTGATACCGCACGGTTTCTCCAGCGCGAACGGAATGTTTCGTGCGATCACGGCCTCAGCGAGTGCCGGCATTTCGGAATGCCGCCCGAACACAAATGCGAAATCGACTTCCTCATGTTCCAGCAGTTCATAGGCCGACGAATACAACTTGCTTCCGAAGCGTGCGGCAATAGCCTCTCCCTTGACATGCTCTGCATCCGACACGGCGACCACTTCAATCCCCGGCGCCTCCAGCGCATCAAGATAGAGCGGGACATGCCAATGGCTGACCTCCAGCAAGGCGACTCTCATACGCATTCTCCTTTAAAAATTTTCAATCACTTCATGCTTCGAAATCGAATAGGTGGCGACTGCCGGCTTCGGGCGCTTTCCTTTTATGTTCTGACTCCACCGTCAGGCATTCCTGCCCGGCGCTTGTCGCGGGCCGGCGTCGGGTGCTGATCGTCCATCGGGGCGGTAATCGAAGCCCAGAAACCTGAGTGCATAGAAGGCCTGCCCCTGATGCATCGGGCCGCCGTCCTGGGTGCGGCAACCGCGCGCTTGCGCGGCGCGGCGAAGCGGCGTTGGCTCGGCCGAATTGATGATGTCGACGACGATGGCGCCGGGAGCCAGCCGCTCCGGATCGACCGGCATGGCATCGTTTGCTCTCATGCCGAGCGGCGTGGCATTGATCACGACCTCGAATCCTTGCGGGTCGGGTGGCCCCGAACGCGCGTCGCATCCTGTTTCGGCAGCGACGGATGCCGCAAGGTCGCCAGCCCGGGCCTCATCGACGTCGGATATGGTTAGCCTGCTAGCGCCAGCGGCTGCGACCGCAAATGCGATGGCGCTACCAGCGCCTCCGGCGCCAACGAGAAGCACGGACTTATTCGCCGGATGGTTGCCTTCCCACTGCATCCCAAGAACGCAACCGACGCCATCGAATATCGCGCCAACCCAGCGGCCATCCGGTTCGCAGCGAATGACGTTGAGCGCCCCGACCTGACGGGCAGTCGGATCAAGTTCGTCGACAAGCGCGAGCATTCGTTGTTTATGAGGCATGGTGACCAGCATGCCGGACAGATTGCCCATCGCTCGCGCACCGCTGACGAAGGCCGGCAGATTTGCCGCGTTGACCCAGAACGGAACGCAAACCGCGTCCACGCGCTGTTCAGTAAAAAGCTGGTTCAATAACTGTGGCGACTTGGCGGCCGTCAGTGGATCGCCCACCAACCCATAAAGTCGCGTTTTTCCTGTGATATGTGGATCCATTGCGGTGTGGTGTTTGATGTTGGCTAATGGCGCAGTCTTGTACGGGTGTAACGCCCGTCAGTTCCACGGCGCCGGCGGTACGTCAAGATCCCAGGTCCCGTAGTGGGCGGGCTCGTTGATCTCGATGACCTCCAGGTCGTCGGAGCGTCCCATGACGTTGTGCGGCACGCCGGCGGGCTGCGACAGGCACTCTCCGGCCTTGAGCGTGACGTCGCCTTCTACGCCTGCGAAACGGAACGTGACAGATCCGCGGAGCACATACAGATAGTGCCCGGTCATGTCGTGCCAGTGCCAGCCAGTAGGATCGGTGAACGGCTTCAGCGCACGAATGTGCTTCGCGCCGATGCGACCGTTCGTCACCGCGGCGAGTCCGAGGTCGCGGTACTCAGAATCGGCGCGCAGGCCTTCCTGGTTCCACGGCGCCTCGGCCGCGCTGATGCGCGCAAATGCGCTCAGCGCTTGCGCGAGCTCGCGTGGGCCGTCGTAACGGGGGGTGTCTTCGTTGTGCATGTGCATATCCTCTGTATAGCGTCAATGTGTTCGCACCGGCGCGTCGCGTCGCGTCGGCTTGGCTCGTTCTGAGTTGCGCCAACACGGTGGTCGCAACGAATACGGCGGTCGTAAAAGCCTACGAGCGAAGCTGTTTTGCGAGATCCTGCGCATCGGCAGTTCTGGTTCTTCCGGCCATCGCTTCGCCGCGCAAGCGCTCGTACTCCGCTTTCGGGACGGGCACCGCATCGCGGTCGCCGAGATCGTTAAGGCGGATCCGGTATGTCTCTCGCGTAGTGAATGCAGCCAACGCGGCGACAAGACAGATGCCGAACGTTAGAAAGCCGATCTTCAGCGGAATGTTGGCGGTGCCGGGCGGCGCGACGGCTACGAAGAGTGTGGGCGTCAGTGCCGCAAGCGTCGTCCCAACGTTTTGTCCGATGGCCATTCCCGTCACACGCACGCGCGTGCGGAATAGTTCTGGGAAAAGGCTCGGGAACACCCCGTTGAAGCCTTGGTAGGCGATGCCCCACATCAGCACCGAAAGAATTATCGTGAGCCAGAGATTGTGGATGCTGATGGCGTAAAGGTAGCCAAAAGAGAGCAGCCCGGCGCTGAGCACGCCGGCAAGAACTGGCGGCCGGCGGCCGATTTTGTCAGAGAGATTGCCAACGAAGGGAATCAGTATGACCGAGCAGATGTTTCCGAGAACCGGAATCCAGAGAAAGACGCCAACAGGAAAGCCGATACCGTAGGCCGGCTGGACTGCATACGCGGCGCCGAACACTGTAGCAAGAAGCGCGATGACCGCAACGAGCGCCATGCAGACGACGCGCAAGACATCGTCCCAACTCTGTCGCAGGACCTCGACAACCGGTGAGGAAGGCACCTCGCCGTGAGCCTGCTCCTCGCGAAAAGCGGGAGTTTCCTCAACCTGGCGGCGAATGATGTACCCCATGATGATGACGACAAAGCTGAGAAGAAACGGAATGCGCCATCCCCACGATGCAAATTGATCTTTCGGTAAGAAATGCGCCAACGGCAGGAAGACCGCTGCCGCCAGGAGCTGCCCGGCTTGCACCCCTTGCAGGGTAAAGCTCGCGAAGTAGCCACGTCGGCCGAACGGTGCATGCTCGAGGATCATGGAACTGGCGCCGGAGACCTCTCCTGCGACCGCGAATCCCTGAATGAGCCGGAGGACGACGAGCAGCAACGGAGCCCAGATGCCGACCTGCTGATACGTGGGCAGGAGTCCCACGCCCATCGTAGAAATGCCCATTAAAAACATGCAGAAGATCAGCACCGTCTTCCGGCCGTGTCGGTCGCCGACGTGGCCGAGCACCATCGCGCCGATGGGTCTGGCAACATAGCCGACACCGAAAGTCGCCAGGGATGCGATGATGGCTACTGTTGGGTTCTGAGAGGGGAAGAAGAGCTGCGGGAAAAGCAACGACGCCGCGGTTGCATAAATGAAGAAGTCGTAGTACTCAAGTGCTGAGCCGATCCAGCCGCTGGCCGCGGCTATCTTCGACTGGCGCTGACGATGGGCCTCAAACTGGGTGCTTCCACTCATGACTTGTCTCCGGCTTGGATTGACTTTTCGGTGCCCGTTCTTTATTGTTGTAACACCGTTCCATTAAGAACCATATTACCTACATTATGAGAGTTGTCAAGGGAGCAGTTGATCGTTCGCTTCAAGCGATCGAGTTGCTGGCGCGCGAAGCGCGCTGGATGCGAATGTCCGACATTGCCGCTCAACTCGAACTGGAAAAAGGTCCAGCCCATCGGGTGCTTGCACAGTTGTGCGAGCAGGGGTGGGCTGAACAGGACGAACAGACGTCCCAATACCGCTTGACCTTGAAGCTTTCTTTGCTCGGTCAGCGGTACCTGCATGGGCTTGGTCTGCCGGGCCTGGTGCAGCCGATTCTCGACGAGGTCGCCGCCCAGTGTCACGAGCTGGTCCGGCTGACTGTGGTCAATGAAGGCACACTCGCGTGGCTCGCTGCGTCGCAGGGCGCGGCGCCTGGTCTCATGTATTCGCCGTCCATGCATAGTCCCATCGCATTGCATGCCACATCAGTCGGAAAGGCGTGGCTGGCGGCAATGTCAAACGACGAAGCAATCGGGCACGCACTGCGCGGCGGGCTCGGCAAGCCCAACGGCGCAGGGACATCGAAAGCGATCGCTAGTGTCGACCAGTTGATACCGGAGCTCGAACTGACGAGGAAGCGCGGCTATGGTCTCGTCGTCGAGGAGGCGGAGCCAGGCGTCGTCGCCATGGCCGTGACCGTGCGTTCGCTGATTGACGGGGCAGTAGTCGGGACAATTAGCATTGCTGGACCGGTCTTACGGATCCCGCCGGAGCGTTACGACGCCTTCTACACGCTTTTGCAGGAAGCATCCGCGCAGTTGGGAGCGGTCTGGCCGCGCGAAAGCGTCGATGGGCATGTCAATGACGCGGCCTGAGCATGTCAGAAACCGCCTGTTTTTCCGAAAACGGGGGACACAAGGACGCTTGGTGGCAGTGGACTTGGCGAGCAAACACGCAAGTTTGTGGGCGCTGTCACGTTGCCGGTCTCGGGAGAAAAGATCGGCAGGCGAGGCAACTACTCAGAAAGCGGTGGACGGATTTTGGGTGACGCCGGTGAATTCGCGCCATGCTTCGAATCGCGCAGCGAGCTGTTTGCGATAGAGCGAGGCGCGAAGCAAGTGACGTTTAAGCGCGAAGTGCTGACGGAGCGGCCCGAGGCACGACAGGAAAGCTTGCGTTCGCTCGGGCAATCGAAACCCCTTCATGCGCCGCTCGCGTTCACGCGTCGGTTGATGGCTGTTTTCTGCGCGGTTGTTCGCGCCTGCGCAGGCCTTGACGAATACATGCTTCACGTGCGCCAGCTCCGGGAGCTCTGCCTTGACGGCCGGGTAACTGCGTAGCTGGTCGGTGACGATCTTCTTCGGTACTTCGGGACAGGCTGCCAGTACCCGTTTGAAGAAGCGTTTCGCGACAGCTTTGTCGCGTCGCTTCTGCAACAGGATGTCGAGTTCGGTGCCGTGCTGGTCAACCGCACGCCACAGCACGTAAGGCTCGCCGCGCAGCGACACCAACATTTCGTCAATATGCCATGTCGTACCGCTCTTGCGGCGGGCGGCCTTGACCCGATGCGCGAAGCCGGCGCCGAACTTGTCAGTCCACCGGCGAGTCGACTCGTGGCTGACGATTACTCCGCGCTCGAACAGCAGTTCCTCAATGTCGCGAACGCTGAGTTGAAAACGAAAATACCATCGAACGGCGTAGCTGATGATCGATGCCTGAAGCCTGAAGCCTGAAGCCTGAAGCCTGAAGCCTGAAGCCTGAAACCGTGATAAAGCGATTTCATTTTCTTCATCGCGGCACCTTAGCCCAGTCGCCAACGTGACAGAGCTCCATCGCCTGGTATGTGAATCCAAAAGCAATAGCTTAAACCCGCCAGTTCTCTTCGAGCCAGGCGGGTTTTTCTTTGCCTGCGGGGCGCGGGCTACATACAGCGGTGGAGTCGCTCAGCCGTTCAGTTGCGACTCGACGTTCAGGACGATTCGTGCGACCGGATTGCTGTCTGCGGATTGCGGCGCGAACTTGATCTGGGCGAAGGTGACGATACCGAGAGCGACGACCAGGAGTGCTCCAGACGCGGCGATGCGGGAAACGTATTTCACAGGGACCTCATTTTGATGGTGTAGACAGAAACTGGGCGAGGCTGACAGGCGTGTCGAATCACCTTCAGCGGCATGTCTGTCCGCAACCGGGCAACGCCGGACGCGGTCGTCAGATCACACTTGCCGATCGGACGGGGCTTTGTGCGGTGCACTATAACACGGCCGCCAGATCGCGCCTACCGACCGCACGGGCTTGTGCAGTGCACTATAAATGGTTTTTCCCCGTGCTCAGTGCGACACCCTGTCGCCAGCGGATGCTTAATTGCTTGAGCTTCGTGGATGGATTGCTCGGGCCCAGCTTCTCTACATCGGTGCTGTCCTTCCATGGCTTGACTCGCGACCAGCGCTCTCAAGGTATAAGCGCCGGTCACTGCACACTGGCGTAGAACGTATTAAATGGCGCTTTCACGTTGACTTGTCGACGGCGCAAAACTGCCTGAGACGTGTGTTTGCTCAGATGGTTGATGGATTCTGGGCGAGCTCAGTGAACCGATGCCATGCGTCCAAACGCTGAGCGAGCTGTTTGCGATAGAGAGAAGCGCGCGGCAGATGCCGCTTGATCGCGAAGTGCTGTCGGATCGGTCCGAAGCTCGACAGGAACACCTGAGTCCGTTTCGGCTCGCGGAAGCCACGCATGCGTCGCTCACGTTCACGCGCAGGTTGATGACTATTCTCGGCCCGATTGTTCACGCGGGCTGCAGCCCTGACGAACACGTGTTTGACGTTTGCCAGTTCGGGGATACTGGACTTCGCGGCTGGATAACTGCGCAACTGGTCGGCGACGCTCTTGCGTGGCACCGGGCAAGAGCGAAGCACGCGCTTGAAGAATCGCTTGGCCGCGGCCGTGGCACGCCGTTTTTGCAGCAGGATATCGAGTTCGGTGCCCTGCTCGTCGATGGCTCGCCACAGCAGATAGGGTACTCCGCGCAGCGTCACGAACATCTCATCAAGATGCCAGGTGTCGCCTGGTTTTCGTCGCCGCCTCGACACGATGCGCAAACCCGGCGCCAAATTTGTCGCAGCAGCGGCGCACGGTTTCGTAACTCACCACGACGCCGCGCTCGAAAAGCAACTTTTCAATGTCGCGAAGACTCAGCTGAAGCCAAAAGTACCAGCGAACGGCACAACTGATCACCACCGCCGGACACCACCGCCGGAAGCGATGTCCGCGATACAGCGATCTAGAATTTTTCATCTCCCGATTTTACGCGGTTGCCTCGGCAACGTAACAAAGCCGTTTTGACCGCTTCTTCTGGTTTTGCAAGCCGGCACGCACCTCGTACAGCTACTCGCCAGCGGGGCGGCAGTGCGCGGCGCACCACGACTCAAGCAGATCAACGCTGGCAAAACCAGATCGTTGGGCGAGATGCCGTAGTCTGTGCGAACCATATTTCGGATCAATGCCCCGAAGCCATGTCCCCACAAACCGGAGCGATGTCGAGCAGCGCGGGCCACCGTTCGGTCCAGCCATCTTCGTGACTGCCCACGGGAACCGTCAACGCTTGGGCACACGTTGCGCCGGTCGCGGCGACAAAGCGTTTCGCAACCGAGGGCGGCACAATCGTGTCTTCGGCGCCGCTGAAGTGAACCTGCGGAATAGATGCAACATCGCGCGCAAAATCGATTGCGTTCTGCGATTGCGGCATGGGCGACACACCGTGCAACTGGTTGACGTATTCGTCGTCGAGATTGCCGGCTACCGTTCGAATGGAAGCGACATCGCGGCGCTGCGCCGCGATCAGCACGGCAATTGCACCGCCACCCGAATAGCCGACCAGCTCGACGGCTTGTCCGCGCGCCATCGCCGCGAAATGGCTGACTGCCTCGTTCATCGACTCGACGACCTCGGGTGCAAATCGTTTGCCGGTCCAGTACGGAATCGCGCACGACGGATCGCCGGCCATCGGCGTGAACTGGCAGGGCCGCGCGAGATAGACGACGTTGGGTGCGGCATCTTCAGCGGCAAGCGCGAGTCCTTCGGCATGCCTGGGTGTTGGATTGCGCGAGGGTTCGGTGCGCGACAGCCATGCGAGCCCGTCGCCTTCGATATAGATGCGCAGCGGCTTGTCAGGCCGCGAAACGCGCGAGAAAGTCGTGAGCGCAAAGCGGTGAGTATCGACGATCTGCCGCTGCAGACCGCCACGCGCGGCGAGCGCGTCGGCGTTCACGTCTGGGTCGAGCGTCGCACATCCGGTGAACGTGATGGCTAACGTGACAAACGCGACGGAGAGAGCACGGCATGCAATGGAGTCCCGCATGCGCCCGCTTTCGGGCATGTCACGTATGCTTTTCACCGCTTGCAGAATTGCGCAAGCTCTGCGGCGATCCGCGTGATGACTTCGCTCCAGTTACCGCGCGTGCCTTGACGGAACAGACGCGTATGCGGATACCAGGGCGTGTCGGGTCGCTCCAGCAGCCATCGCCAGTCGGGTACGCTCGGCAACATGACCCACGTGGGGCGGCCAAGCGCGCCGGCAAGATGAACCGGCGACGAGTCGACGGAAATCAGCAGATCCGCGATAGACAGAATAGCGGCCGTGTCTTCGAAGTCGGCTATCTCGTCGCTCAGCGAATGGATCGACATACCTTGCGGTAGCGAGTCTGCTTGCGCGGCGGCCGGACCCTTCTGGATCGAGATGAATGTGGCGCCCGTGCCGCCGAGCGGCGCGAGTTGCGCGAGCGCCAGCGAACGGTTCGCGTCGTTGAAATGCGTGGGACGTCCCGCCCATACGAGCGCGACGAGCGGACGCGGCAAATCGGCAAGTCGTTGCTGCCACTGCTCGACACGCTGCGGATCGGCGCTGAAATATGGCATCGGACCGGGCAGGTCTTGCATCGACAGACCGAGTGCCATCGGCAGGCTCATCATCTCGCAGTGCATGTCGAAGGGTGGAGGCAGCGTGCCGCGCACGACGATGTCATCGAAACCGGTGGTGCGCTGAGCCAGCGACAGCGTTTCCTCGTTGATCTGCAGCACGATTCTGGCGCCGCTGCGCGCCTTGGCCATTGGCAGCAGGCGCATGAACTGGAACGTGTCGCCGAACCCCTGCTCGTCGTGAATCAGCAGGGTCTTGCCCGGAATCGCACGACCGTCCCATCGCGGGCGCTGCACTTTGCGCTCGATCTGCGTGGTGTGCGCAAGACTGTAACGGTAGTGATATTCACGCCAGCCGCGTTTGAATTCGCCGAGCAGCAACAGCGTTTCCGCGAGGTCGAAACGCGCGGGATAGTCGCCCGGCGCGTGCGCGACCAGCATCTCCTGAATTGCGCGCGTTTCCTCGATACGGCCTTGCGGGCGGATCGCCGCAGCCAGAAGCTTCCAGAGCACGAGCGGCCCGCTGCCCGACGCGAGATAGGGACGCAGAATGGCTTCGGCTTCCTCGAACCGGCCTGCGGCGAACAGCGGGCGAACCTGTTGTTCGATCGCGACGACCCTGATTGGTGAGTCCGGCATCACGGAGCGCTGACGCCGAGCGCCTCGAGCAACGGGCCGAGATGCGGCGCGTAGGCATGCCAGCGGCCTTTCGACGTCCGATAGATTGGCTGGCGAACCTGGTTGACGCTCGCCGTGCGCACCACGCGACGGTTGCGATGAAAGTCGAGGCATGCGTCGTCCCAGGGAAGCCCAAGAAAGGCTAGCAAGCGGCGGGCTTCGCTTTCCAGATCGTCGACGACAGCCTCGTACTGCACTTCAATGAACGCGTCTGCAGGCAGGATCCCGCGCCAATACGCCATGAGGCGCTCGTATTCGCGGTAGAACTGGCCCAGCTCGGTCTGGTTGTAGGCGAAAGACTGCTGGCCGGAGAACAGCTTCGAGTAGCACGACAGGCACGTATCCACTGGATCGCGCCGGACATGAATGATTCTGGCGCCCGGCAGAATGAGCGGAATCAGTCCCGCATACACGAAGTTGCCCGGCATCTTGTCCACGACGAATGGGCGACCCTCGGCAAACGGCGTGACGCGCGACAGATACGCCTCGCCGCAGCGGCGCAGAAGATTGTCGTTGCCGGATTGCGCGTCCAACGCATCGATCCATTCGGGGAACGCGCCCATACCTTCGACCGACAGGCGCAGCGCCGGCAGTTCGCCCGCGCCCGTCACCTGTGAGTGCGAGGAAAGAATCTGCTCGATCAGCGTGGTGCCGGAGCGCGGCATGCCGAGAACAAACACCGGCATCGTGGACGGCTCGCCTAGCGCCGCGAGTTCGGCATAGCGTTGCGGCGTGACGGCCGCGCGAAGGCGCTCGAACCAGCGCGCGGTCTCCTTGCTGTCATAGTGAAAAGAAGCCCGTTTCTGCTGGTTACCCGCATCGAAATGATGGAATGCGAGTGCGGGATTTTTAGTGTCGAGATAAGCCTTGCCGAGTGCGAAGTGCGCGGAGATCCGGTCGGCCAGTGAACGGCGCTCGCCTTGCGCTAGGAAGGACTCCAGCGCTTCGATGTCCGGGTCGTTGTCCACGAACGTGCGCAGGTCGGAACGGGCCGCCATGGCCTGCGAAGAGCCGGGAAACTGCTCCAGCACCCGCTCGAAAGCAGCGGCCGCGTCATCCCTTCGGCCGGCTTCGATCAGCAGCGTGGCGCGCCCAATCAAGGCAACCTCCGCGAGGGTTCCGGGCAGCGTCGCGGCCTGTTCGTAGGCTTCGAGCGCTTCTTCGGTCAGACTGAGATCCTGCAGCACGAGCGCGAGCGTGTGATGCGCCTCGGCACTGCGCGGCACGGCTCCAACCGCGTGCCGCGCGGCAACCAGCGCTTCTTCGATCAGCGCGATCTGGCGCAGTATCTTCGCGCGCGCGATGAGCGCGGCAGGGTGGTGCGGCGCGAAGGCGTTGAGCATGTCGAGCGCGCGCAATGCGGCTTCATGACGATGACGCGACGCTTCGACGTCGGCAAGATTCAGATACGCGTCGACGAGGCGGGGGTTGAGTTCAATCGCCTCTCGCGCGTGCGAGGCCGCGTCTTCATAGAGTCCTTGAGTGGACAGCAGAAAGGCGAGATTGCTGTGGGCCTCGGCGTAGGACGGATTGAGCGCGAGCGCCTCCGTGTAGCACGATTGCGCGTGGTCCATATGTCCAAGCAGACGCCAGGTGTTGCCCAGATTGTTATGCGCCTCCGCCCATTCGGGCGTGAGCGCAACGACCCGTTCGAGACAGGTGCGGCTCTGCTCGAGCTTGCCCGCTTCCTGCAGCAGGATGCCGAGATTGTTCCAGCCGGACACGAGCGTCGGGTCCATGGCGACGGCGCGTTGGGCCGCCTCTTCGCCTTCGGGCAGCATGCCCTTCTGACGATACATTTCCGCCAGATTGCTCGAATATGCCGCCGGCGCACGCGGCGCGAGGCAGGCTTGACGGAGATGGGAAATGGCCAGGTCCAGATTGCCGAAGGCGTGCGCCATCAGGCCGAGCAGGTGCAGTGCGTCGGCCTGTCCGGGCCACGCGGCAAGTACGCGCTGGGCCAGCATTTCTGCCTGGTCGGACTGGCCGGCGTTCCAGTGCGCGTACGCTTGTTCGAGCGCTTCCTGGATATTCATGTTGCCTGAAGGGGCGCCGTTAGACATGCTGGAAAGATCCGCAATTCAGTGGGTGAGGGTAGGGCTATGGGATCGTAGCATGCGCGGGATGTACGGCCGTTTTGCGGCCGCCGGCCGCATCGAGTGCTGAGATGCTGGAGTGCTGGATTCAGATGGCCGGACAGGCGCACGCGCGAGGGCCGCGAATGCGCCTGTCCGTGTTCCTGCCCGATCAAAACAGTTGACGCAACCGCAGCGTGCCGGCCTGCGAGACGTAGCCGCCGCCGAACTGCAGTTCGTAGCGCGCTGTCATGCTCAGATTCTTCTCGCGTAACAACGTCACGCCCGCGCTGACGACGCCGGCGTTGGTAACCGGACTGGTGCCGAGCGTGGTGAAGGCGGTTTGCCCGCTCGGATCGGCCGCGAAGGTCGCGGAAGTGAGCGCGCGCGTGTTGTTGTATTCATGCCGCCACGCAACCGTCAGTTCCGGCACGACGCCGCCGTACGAAGTCGAGAATTCACGCTCGATCTTGGTACCGACGTCGGTGGTCACCGAAGTCAGATGCGATGCGCCAATGGACAACGCCGCACCGTTGCCGCCGGATTCCGTGTACGCGCTCTGATGCTGATAGCTGTACGTCAGGCTCGCGAGCGGTGTAATGGTCGCGACGCTCAAGGCCAGCGGATAGCCGATTTCGCCGCGCGCGACGTACTGCTGGCCGTTGAAGCTGCCGTTCGCATCGCCAGTGAATCCGGTGAAGTCGACCGCGCGATTCGTGTTGTAGCGCTGCTGGATCGCGCCCACGGACAGATTCGCGTACCACTTGTTGGCGACATAGCTTGCATAGCCGATCAGACCGTACGAGTTGACGCGCGTATTGTCGCCCGCGGTATCGCCCGTGTTGTTGATCGCTGCATTGCTGTAGCTGAACGCACCACCCACGCGCCACGAATCCGATACTGCACGGTCCACGCCGAAAATCAGGCCGCCGAAGTTGGCGCTGTAGCCGTCCACCTGATCGCGTTCGTCCTGGCTCGCGTGACCGCCGAATGCCTGACCCCAAACGCCCCATTGCGGCGAAGCCTCGCCCGTCGAAATACCGCTGCCACCTGCTTGTGCGAGGCGCAGACCGTTGACGTGGCTCGCCACGATGTTGAGCGTTTCGAAAGTCGGCGCAGCGGCGGCGCGGGCCGACGTGGTCTGCGAAGTCGGTGCGAGCTGCTTGCCGGCGCGATTAGACGCGTCGGTGGAACCCGATGCATTCAGTGCGAGCGACGCGTTATACAGATTCAGCAGCGCGAGGTCGCTGATGCCGGTGTAGCGCGACAGGCCGCCCAAAGATGCCTGCGCGTTCGGCGCGGTGGCCGGCATGGGCGTGGGCGTCGGGGTCGGCGTGGGCGTCGGGGCTGGCGTAGGCGTTGGAGTAGGCGTCGGTGTCGGTGTCGGTGTCGGTGTGGGCGTCGGAGTCGGAGTCGGAGTTGGCGTGGGTGTCGGCGTCGGCGTCGGGGCGGCGACGGTCAGTACCAGATCGCTGTTCGAACCGTTAGCCACGGCGGCGCCGCTGACCGTCAACCCAGTCGTCCCCGCGATTGCATAGTGCAGATCGTTCGCGTTGTAGTTCGTGCCGGCGGCAAGGGCGTCGATCACGACGAATCGCTGGCCTGCCGCGAATCCGTACGCGTTGAGCTTTTGCAAGGTGACGCCCGAGCCGGCGGCGACGTTAGCGCTGCCTGAGACGACCAGACGGCCATACCCGCTGTCGCCGGTGGCGGAGCCGCCCGCAGTCGCTCCGTCCGCTACGCCGATCTGCAAGGTGGCGGCGGACGCTTGCGTATAGTTGCCGGTGATCGCAACGTTACGGTTGACCTGCAGCGTCGCGCCAGTGTTGTTGACCGCGTTGCTTCCAACGTTGACGTTGCTGTCGAGCAGAATATTGCCTGCGCCGAAATTGACGTTCGAGCTCTGGTTGGAGATCGCGCCCATGGCGCCGCCAATACCCGTCAGCGTGCCGAAGGTCGAACCCGAGCCGCCGTTGATATTCAGGTCGCGCACGGACAGATTGGTGATATTGCCGGCGATAACACCGGAATTCGTGATCGTGCCAAGCGTGCCGGTGCCGCCGTTGTTGATCGCGTCCACACTGCCGGTGATCAGGCCGTCGTTGGCAATCGAGCCCATGATGCCAGCGTTCGCAATACCCGTTTTACCCGTGATCGTTCCGCCCGATGTGATGCTCAGCGAACTCAGCGTACCACCGCTCTGGTTGACCAGCGCGACGGCGCTGCCGGTGCTGCCCATGATCGTGCCGCTGTTGACCACGCTGCCGATGCTGCCCGCGTTGACGATCCCGAGCTGGGCCGTGATCGTGCCGGTGTTGTTGATGAAGCTGACCTGATTGCTGTTGGATAAACCTTCGTTGCCGCCGCTGATGGTGCCGGTATTGGTCAGCGTGCCGATAATGCCGTTGTTGTGAATAGCGGTAGAGCCACCGCTGATCGAGCCACTGGCGTTGTTGGTCAACGTGTTGATCGTGGCGCCGTTGCTGTTGTTGATGCCGAATCGGTCCGGTCCGTTCGATGCGGTGATAGTGCCGCTGTTGATCAGGGTTCCGATGCGATTATAGTTGCCGATACCCGAACTGCCGCCCGTGATCATGCCACCCGCATCGTTCTCCAGCAGCCCGATCACGCCCGTGTTGCGGATGCCGTTGAAGAACGTATAGCCGAAGCCGCCGCTGCCGTTGATCAGGCCGGTGTTGATCAGCGTGCCGATGGCATTCGGATTGAAAAGGCCGGTGCTTCCCGCGCTGATGGTGCCGGTATTGGTCAGCTGGCCGATCGAGCCATTGTTATAAAGGCCGACGGCGCTCACGGTCCGCGCGATCATGCGCCCGTTGTTGATAACGGTGCCGATAGTGGCGGCGTTGAGAAAACCGTAGCGGGTACCGGCGATCGTGCCGTTGTTGGTCAGCGTCCCGAGTCCCGTACCGACCGCGAGCAAGGCGGTCGAGGTGTGGAAATTGGCGAGGGTCACACCGGTGTTGATCGTGCAGTTGCCGTTAGACCAGCCGATTTCCGGACTGTCGCTGCTGATCGTTCCGTTGACTGCACAGTCCGCTTTGGCGATCAGCGGGGTGGTTCCCGCGAGTATCCCGCTGAGCGCCGCGACAAGTGCACGCTGCTTCGAATATGGTGCTGACGAATTCATGTTGTTGGCTTGGTCAGAGTCAGAGTTCTTATTTACGAGCGCGAGTATGCAGCAACGCAAAATGGCAAGATAGTTTTTTCTCCGCTATTGCAAAATACCCACAACGGCCCCGTATTGATGTTTTCGGCGGACTTTTAAAACGTACGAACGTGCACAAGTTTCGTGAGGTCTTTTGGGGAGGAAGTGTCTTGTACGCCGCGTGCAGCGGCGCTTTGGCCGGAGACGGGGGGCCTCATTCCTGCGCGTAGCCGCCATGAAAAAAACGCTCATTCGCCCCTCAAGTATTATTCGATACTGTCGTTATCTTTTGAGCCGGATTATTTAGAATGAGTGGCGTTGAGCAGTAGCCGGTCTGCCGGAATAAATACTGATTGACATCTCTCATCGTTCACTTTGCCGGAGTGAGATATGCAAAGTAAATCACTGAATCGCCAAGCATGACTGATCGCGTCACGTTGAAACAGCTGGACCTCCCCGACGGCCTCTGGAACATTACGGAAGTGATCGAGCTCCAGGCTCGACGCCAACCGGCCGCTCCAGCGTTGATACTTCCTGATCGCGTACTCAGTTTTCATCAACTGGTCACGGCAGCTAATATAGTCGCGCTGAAGCTGCTCGCTAACGGTGTGCACGAACGGCAGACCGTCGGTGTTTCGATGGGCCAGACGGCATTGCATCTGGTCACCTTGCTCGCCATCGCCCGGATCGGCGCAATCGCATTGCCCCTGCACGACGCGTTGTCGCCTGAACGCCGCATGATGGCGGCGCGCCGTTTCGGCGCCGTTGCGGTGGTATCCGGGCGCAAGGAAATGGAGCTGAAGGGCTTGCCGTTCATCCATCTCGCCGCTATCGATCTCGCGAGGCGCGTGCCGCTGTTGCCCGCCACGCGAACGCAAGCAAACGACCCGTGCTGGATTTCCCTGTCTTCGGGCACGACGGGCGACCCGAAAGGCGTGTTGCGCACGCACGGCTATATGCTGGATCGCGTCACCAAGTCCGAGTACACGCGCGACACCAGATCGCGGCTGTTGCCGCTCGACCTGAATTTCGCGGTCGGTTTCGGGCAATCGTTGCGCATGCTGATTCTGGGTGGTGCGATCGTATTGTCGCCGGAAAGATTGCCGGCCAATCTGGCGTATATGGTTCGCTCGCACGCGGTCACGCACTGGCTGCTCTCGCCCTCGATGGCGGAAGACATCCTGCCTTTGCTCGAAGAAGACGGCGTGCACTTTCCGTCGCTTGTCGCGCTGCGGATACTTGGCGGCATGCCGAATGCGCGTCTGCTGGAGGCGCTGTTTCGCAAGTTCACGCCGAATGTGTATGTGGATTACGGCACGTCGGAAGTGGGACCGGTTGCCATCGCGTCGCCGGACACATTGCGTCGCGCGCCGGATAGTGCAGGGCGTGTGCTGCCGTGGATAACGCTCGAAGTGGTGGATGACGAAGACCGGCCCGTTCAGGCGGACAAGTCTGGCCGGTTGCGGATGAAGCTGGACCAGATGTTCGAAGGTTACTATCTCGATCCTTCCCAAACGGCGGACCGTTTCCGTGATGGATGGTATTACCCCGGCGATACCGCGCGGCTTGATGCGGAGGGTCTTCTATACATCGAAGGGCGTGAGGACGACGTATTCAATGTCGCCGGCAACAAGGTTCAATTCCGCGATGTCGAGAGTGTGCTCGAAACCCACCCGGCTGTTCACGAGGCGGCGGCGTTCGTGTTGCCGCAGCCGGCCGGGCGAGATCTTCTGGCGGTGGCGATCATCCTGAGCAATCGTATTTCCGAACGCGAATTGATGGCATGGGCTGTTCAACGCCTTGGGCCTATTTGTCCGGAGAAGGTTTTCTTCGTCGATCAGTTCGAGCGTACCGCCACGGGCAAAGTGTTGCGGGACCGCTTGCGCAATCTGGGCGCGTAGGCAAACGGCCCGCGCTGGAATCAATTAGAGATTTTCGAAGGATAGACTGGTGAACACTGCTGCTGTCGTCGACGTGCATGAACTGATAGCCGAGCGTCCGCTGGGGTGGCTCCAGAAGCTCGTACTGGTTCTCGGGTTCTGCATTATCGCGTTCGAGGGATTCGATATGGCCGTCATGGGCTTTATCGTCCCGGTGTTGAAGCAGCAGTGGCACGTCAGCAGTCAGATGCTGGGGCCCGCGTTGAGCGGCGCGCAGATCGGTCTTATTGTGGGCGCGATGGTGGCGGGTCCGCTCGCGGACCGTTTCGGGCGCAAGGTAGTGCTCGTGGCCAGCGTCGCGTTGTTCGGTGCATCGACACTGCTTACGGCAACCGCTGCGTCCTTGCCCGCGCTGGTGGTGTTTCGGGTATTGACGGGTTTGGGCGTAGGGTCGGTCGTGCCCAACACCGCTACCCTGATCTCCGAATATGCACCGGAGCGCATCCGTTCGCTTTCGGTCTCGTTCATCATCTGCGCGGTGTCGTTCAGTTCGGCGTGCGCGGGTTTCATGTCGGCGTGGATCATTCCTGCGTATGGCTGGCGCAGTCTGCTGGTCGTCGGTGGGGCGCTGCCGTTGCTGCTTCTGCCCGTATTGATGATGCAGTTGCCGGAATCGGTCAGCTTTCTGATCGCCAGAAAGGCACGCTCCGCAAAGATCCGCCCCATTGTCGAAAGGATGGTGCCGGGCAGTACTACCACCCAATCCGTTTTCGTTTCATCTGTCGAGCGCGCCGGACCGGCCGAAACGAAGCTGCTGTTTTCTTCGAAGTATCTGTTCGGCGGCGCGATGCTGTGGCTCACGTACTTCGCAGCGCTTCTCGCAAGCAATACCTTGTCGAACTGGCTGCCGACGCTCATCAAGGAGTCGGGCTTTCCATTTCGCTTCGCTGCTGAAATTACTGGCCTTTATCAGACGGGCGGGGTGATCGGCGCACTGGTTATCGGCTGGGGCATGGACAAGCCGGGTTTGCGCAAGTTACCGGCGTTGGCGTGCCTCGCGGGTAGTGCGCTGTTTGTCGGCATTGGACTGGTCTTTCATTCCAGTGCGTTGATGATGTGTCTCGCGTTCGCTCTCGGCTTTTTCCTGATCGGCGCAATCTGCAGCGTCAATGCGCTGCCGACGATCTTCTACCCGACCCGAGCACGCGCGACAGGTTCCTGCTGGATGCACGGAGCCGGCCGGTGCGGCGCACTGCTAAGCGTATTCATGGGCGCTCAGATGCTGGAAATGCACTGGAGCGCGGATCAGGTCTTCACGGTATTGGCGCTGCCTGCGCTGGTGGCTGCGATCGCGCTGTTCGCCAAGGACGTGCGGAGAGCATAGTCCCAGCTTTTGCTTTCTGTGGACACGCGCGACACAAGAAACGCGTATAGCCTGTCCGCCGATTGCTGCACGCTTTCCAGCGCGGTATCGATGACGCAATCGAGCGCCAGTGGGACCTCATACGGCGCGCTTAGCCCCGTGAATCCCTCGATTTGTCCAAGTCGGGCACGCTTGTACAAGCCCTTGACGTCGCGCTTCTCGCATTCATGTACGGAAGTCGCCACATGAACTTCCAGAAACGACGCTTCGCCGACAATCGATCTGGCGAGTTGGCGATGCGCTTCGAGCGGCGAAATGAGCGCGACGATAGCCACGTGACCGTTGCTCGCCATCAGCTTCGCAATCTCCGCGACGCGCCGAACGTTTTCCGCGCGATTCTCGGCGCTAAATCCAAGGTCCGAATTGATGCCGGTGCGCAGGGCGTCGCCGTCAAGCACGATCGACGGAACCCGCTGCGACTGCAGTTTTCCCCGCAGTGCGTTGGCGAGCGTCGTTTTCCCGGCGCCGGACAGGCCCGTTAGCCAGATAACATGTGCCATGTCCATGAGTGTGTCCTTGTTGATAGAGGCCCGTCGAGACCTGGTGCGGTTATCTGGTTTACGTCGCGCGCGAGGAAATCTTGAAGACGCCTGACATGACCGAGGGTATCGTCTTTCGTCGGCTGCCTTCGGCGACTGAATTCAACGGCGTTCGTGACTTGCGTTCCTGAATTGCGTAACTATCGTTGACGACGGGACCACGTGGCGGCACATTAACCAGGCGAACCCGATCGCCCGCGGCAGCTGTCTCAAGTTGGTCTTTCAAGTCTTCCATCCCGCCGTCGGCTTCAAGATCCGTCGTGCATTGGATAAGGACGTCAGGCAATGCTCCCGCGTATTCAATGCTCATCGAGCCGAACGATAGTTGCGGGATTGTCAGGCAGCCTTCTGGCAAGCGGTTGTCATCGAATAGTGCAAACTGGGCATCGAGCGATTCTTTCTCATCCGCCTCCGTCAGTTGGTACGTGCCGGCCACGACAAGGAACGCTTCTGCGGACAGGTTTTTCTGATGCGCGTCGGTGCCAAACTGACGGTCGTCGCCTGGCTGCATGACTGCGCAAAACGCCGGCGATGAACATGGGGTGCCTATGCCAGGTTGGACAACGACACCTATCGTCGAGAACTTGACTGCGCCCTTGCGATTGGTATGGCGAACGACTGCGGCTTGGAGTTCAACGAGAGCGGCCGGCGGGATGCGAGCGGTTAAGAGCGGTGTGACTGTATTCTCTACGCGAAACGCCAGCGCGAACCATTCATAGATGCTCTGGTCGTCCGCGCTGTCTGAATTCGGGACTTCTCGCACCATCGTCTCGAGTCAGGCAAATCCGCGAGCGAGAGTCAGGTCCTGCCAGACCGTTTCTTCCAACGCCTTTTCGAGCGCCTCTCCCGTCTCATAGGAGGAACCCGAGCGAAAACGTCTCGTAAGCGACCGGCGATGCCAAGTCATCTTCATGGTGGCCTAGGAACAAGATGCATCGTCGATTTCCACGTAGAATTTTAGGAATACGAATGCATGGCATTGCTATTAAATGAAATGGCGACAAGGAAGTGGGCCGGAAACAGGCAGCGCACGCTGTCTGTACTAGCGGCGCCGCGACCTCTTTGCGTCCGCGATGGCCGACGCGATCCAGCAGTTGATCAGGTCACCTCGATCGATCGGTAACGCGTGCGTTCTGCTCGGCGATCGGGGCGTCATCCAGACCGCCCTTTTCCAGATGTTTGCGCTGCGGCCGATCAGGAGCGACGAAGATTTTTTTAAGAGAGTTGCTGTGATTCAGACCACGCAAAGAGCCTCCGCGAATCTGATTGGCGCAGACTCGGCATTGTTGATCCCGAGATGAAGCTCGTAGGGCATGGAGTATCAGGGGCGTCTGCTTCTTTATAGGCGCCCCCAATGATTGGCGCCCAGCTGATACGGAAGATGACACAAATACGCGGTGTTGACGAAATTACTTCGCTTCTGGTGACGACTTTACTTCGCTCTACGGCAACACACCCACGCTTTCGGTGAAGCTTACATCGCAACTGAGCATCCGTTGACACGACTGCGATGGCGCTCTCTGACGGCTGCTTCTCGCCCCTGTCGATGTCTCACCCACACAAGCCGGAATGGCCAGTGAAGCTGGTTCCGCTGCAGATGGGCGTGCTGCAACTTCCCAATACCGAGCGCACGACGCTTTTATAAACTCGGTAAAGCTCTGCGGCGTGCGATCGTAAGCTACCCCGAAGACTTTCCTGTCCCAACTCCGACCTGGCTAGCGACTTCCCACGCGCCAAGTCAGAGGCTGGCTCCTGTCGCGCGGATGGCGCGCGCCTAAAACGTCGAAGTGCTTCGGCCAATTCGCGTCCGCAGGACGCATCTTCCCTTTGTCCGCTCAGCTTCACGAACGATGCGTTTTTCCTATATAGATAGTGTCGCAATCTGGTTAGCGCGACGGTGGTCACATATTTGGAGGAATGGATTGTGAACAAGGACCAAGTCAGAGGCGTTGGCCAAAAGATGAACGGAATGTCAAGGTCTTGAGAATTAATGCACAGATAAGGTGCCGATTCGGCATGTCCAGGTGCGCGCCGTCACTGCGGCGGGGCAGAAGCCCGCCGCGCAACGCCGGATTGCAGCGATTTTCGTTTGGCACGTTTATCGCTTAATAGCAAGTGCAAGGAGCCGGCGCAGCATCCGGTTTAACACACAATCTGGAAATGGACGGCTAGGGTTCCGGCCTGCTTCACGCAGGTGCTGGTCCGAGAGCTGTCGACCTCAGGCGAGGTTACACGGCGGGACAAAAGCCCGGGAGAGAACGCGATGTTTGCGCTGCTCCCTGCCGTCGCTAACCGTCCCTTCCGAGGTCAACCTCATGCGCAAGCTTGTTCGCTTCCTCAGCATCGCCGCCATCTCTCTCGCCGCTGTCGCCTCAAACTCATCGTTTGCCGCTGGACGCACCGACTTCAAGGTGTGCTGGACCATCTACGCGGGCTGGATGCCGTGGGGCCAGGCTAAAACCCAGGGCATCGTCTCCAAATGGGCCAGAAAATACGGCATCAATGTCGATGTCGTGCAACTGAACGACTACGTCGAATCCATTAATCAGTACACCGCCGGCAAGTTCGACGGCTGCGCGATGACCAACATGGACGCGCTGACCATTCCGGCCTCGGGCGGCGTGGATTCGACCGCGCTGATCGTCAGCGACTATTCGAACGGCAACGATGGCGTGCTCATCAAGGGCAAGGGCAAGCAGGTTGCCGACCTGAAGGGCCAGCAGATCAATCTGGTCCAGTTCTCGGTATCGCACTACCTGCTCGCGCGCGCTCTCGAGAGCGCGCATATGAGCGAGCGTGACCTCAAGGTGGTGAACACGTCCGATGCCGACATCTCCGGTGCATTCGCCACGCCCGCCGTTCACAACGCGGTGACGTGGAACCCGATGCTCGCCGACCTGAAGGCGCAGCCGAACGTCAGCGAGGTCTTCGACTCGAGCAAGATTCCCGGCGAAATCATGGACATGATGGTCGTCAACACGAAGACTTTGAACGACAACCCGGCGCTCGGCAAGGCGCTCACGGGCGCATGGTTCGAGATGGTCGCGCTGATGAAGGCCAACAACGCCGACAGCACCGCTGCGCTCAGCGCGATGGCGAAGGCATCGGGCACCGATCTCGCGGGCTTCAAGGGTCAACTGTCGACCACCGCACTGTTCTACACGCCGAAGGCCGCAGTCGATTTCGTCACGAGCGCCGACATGCCGAAGATCATGACGCGGGTCGCGAAGTTCTCGTTCGATCACGGTCTGCTCGGACAGGACGCGAAGAGCGCGGATGTGGTCGGCATGGCTTTCGACAAGGGTGTCGTGATCGGCAACAAGAGCAATGTCAAGCTGCGCTTTGATCCGACCTACGTGGAAATGGCTGCTGCGGGCAAGCTCTGAGCCGAACCTCACGCATTTCATAAGGCAGGCATCCATGCGAATCATCAACCGATACCCGAGCCGCGGCGGCGGTTTCATGCTGCTGTTGCTGCCGTTCATCGTGCTGATGGCGGTCTATTTCACCGGGTCGTCGATGCGGCTTAAGCTCAACCCCGATGACAAGCTGCTGCCGAGCGCCACGCAAATGAGCGACGCCATCAAGCAGGTCGCTTTCAACGAGGACAAGCGCACGGGCGAGTATCTGCTGTGGGCCGACACGGCATCGAGCTTGCGGCGGCTCGGCATCGGCCTCGTCGTGAGCGCCGTGATTGCCTTGGTGGGGGCCATCGCGACCGGCTCGTTTCCGCTGGTGAGCGCAACGTTTTCGCCGTTCATCACTGTGATCTCGATGATTCCGCCGCTTGCGGTGCTGCCGATTCTGTTCATCGTGTTCGGACTCGACGAGTTGTCGAAGGTCGTGCTGATCGTGGTTGGCATTACGCCGATGATCATCCGCGATCTGCACGCGCGGGCTCGCGAGATCCCAACCGAGTTGTGGGTCAAGGCGCAGACGCTCGGCGCAAGCAGTTGGACCTTGATTCTGCGTCTCGTGCTGCCGCAATTGCTGCCGCGTTTGCTGGTGGCGATGCGTCTTTCGCTCGGCGCGGCGTGGCTGTTTCTGATCGCGGCGGAAGCGATCGCTTCGACGGATGGTCTGGGCTATCGCATCTTTCTGGTGCGCCGCTACCTGGCGATGGACGTGATCCTGCCTTACGTCGCATGGATCACGCTACTGGCGTGGCTCACCGACGAATGGCTGCGCCGCCTGACGCAATGGTCTTTCCCCTGGTATGGCAGAGGCGCGCGATGATCGAAGTTCGTAACGTCTGGAAGGAATACGGCGATCAGGTCGTGCTCGAACGATTAAACCTGCGTATCGAAGAAGGGGAGTTCTGTTCGATGGTGGGCGCGTCGGGTTGCGGCAAGTCCACGTTCCTGCGGCTGTTGCTCGGCCAGGAGCGCGCCACGCGCGGCGAAATTTTGCTCGACGGCGAACCGTTGCCAGCTGAACCCGATGAGCATCGCGGGGTAGTGTTTCAACGCTATTCGGTGTTCGACCATCTGAGTGTGATCCGCAACGTGATGCTGGGACTCGAACTGCCGCGTGCGAAGTTCACGGGGCGACTGTTCGGTGCGCAGCGGCGCGCCGCGCGTAACGAAGCCGTGGCGATGCTGGAACGCGTAGGGCTCGGCGCGGCGTTGGACAAATATCCGCAGCAACTGTCGGGCGGCATGCAACAGCGCCTCGCGATCGCCCAGACGCTGATGATGAAGCCGCGCGTGTTACTGCTCGATGAGCCATTCGGCGCGCTGGATCCAGGTATCCGCAAGGACATGCACGACTTGCTGCTGGGCCTGTGGCGCGAAACGAAACTGACGATCTTCATGGTCACGCATGACCTGAAGGAAGGCTTCACGCTTGGCAGCCGCGTCCTGGTGTTCGACAAGGTCCGCGTAGATGCTCAAGCGCCCGGCGCCTACGGTGCGCGCATCACTTACAACATTCCGCTCGACCACAGCCGCGACTCCGCGTCATCCATTCATATGGCCCAAGCCGCAATGGAAGGCGCAGCGCGTGTCGACGCGGTTTCAGCCTAACGGGAATCTGAACAACATGGATTTGCTACTCGAAGAAACCGTCCCCGGCGGCGGCCATGCATCGCTGATCGTCAAGCGCGGCCAGTCGTTGCGCATCACCGACCTGCGCGGCGGCGCGAACGTCAGCGTCATGCTGATCAACGCAACCGAGAAGAGCGAGCGGCTCAACCTGCCCGATACGCTGAAGTGCCAGCACACGGCGAAACTCACGACCGGTCATTGCCTGTACTCCGATATGGGCCGCGTACTTGCCGCGATTGTCGCGGATACCTGCGGCTGGCACGACAGTATCGGCGGCGTATCGAACGCGGAAGAAGTGCACGAGCGCTACGGCACGGGCCGCTATCAGGACCTGCGCAACGCGTTCTATCGCAACGGCACGGACAATCTGCTCGTCGAGATGGGCAAGTGGGGGCTCGGAATCTCGGACCTGTTGATGACGCTCAATCTGTTTAGCCGCGTCGAGGTGACCGACGCTGGCGCGTTGAATTTCGTACCCGGCAATTCGAAGGCCGGCGACCACGTCGACCTGTATGCGCCGATGAACACACTCGTCGTGCTCACCGCGATCCAGCATCCGCTCGATCCCAATCCGGAGTACGCGCCCAGGCCGGTCAAACTTGCATTGAGTCACGCGGAGCGCGACGTCGCCGAGCTTTGCCGAACCTCGTGCGAGGAAAACGTGCGCGGTTTCGTCAACACCGATCGTTTCTTTCTCTGAGCGGAGCCCGACACCATGACAACGACGCTGACAGTCAGCGACAAACGCCGCGAAAACGCGGTCTTTCGCGAGACACTCGCCGCGGGTGAACCGTGGCTTCACGAACTGAAAGTAGGGCAGACGCTGCGCATTCTCGATCTGGAAGGCAACCAGGCCGTGGATACGCTGTTCTACAGTCTTGCCGATCCGCGTGAGCGTTTCGACCCACAGCGCACGCTGCGCCGGCAGAAAAGCCTGTACCTGACGACAGGTACCGTTCTGTATTCGAACCTCGGCAATCCTATGCTGACGATCGTCGCCGATACCTGCGGCCGTCACGATACGCTCGGCGGTGCCTGCGCGCAGGAGAGCAACACGGTGCGCTACGCGCTGGAAAAGCGCTACATGCATAGCTGCCGGGATAACTATCTGCGCGCCTGTGCGCACGACGGACGTTTGTCGAAGCAGGATATCGGCGCGAACATCAATTTCTTCATGAACGTGCCAGTGACGTCCGAAGGCGGTTTGACGTTCGAAGACGGCATCTCGGCGCCAGGCAAGTATGTCGAATTGCGCGCGGCAATGGATGTGATCGTCCTGATCTCCAACTGCCCGCAGTTGAACAATCCTTGCAACGCCTATAACCCGACCCCTGCGGAGCTTTTGATATGGAACTGAAGCGTATCCGCAACTGGCTTTACTTCGTCATGCTGGTTCGCTCCGGACGATGCAGCATCCGTACGCGGGAACAATTGACCCACGCAAATCGCTGACACGGACCTCTGCCGCGGACGACCGTGGCACGCAACTCCCACGTGGCGGGACGGCCCGCCCATGAATCCAGTCCCCTCTCATGTTCGAGAAAATCCTGATCGCCAATCGCGGCGCTATCGCGTGTCGCATCCTTAGAACGCTGCGTGAGCTCGATATAGCCGGTGTCGCCGTCTACGCGGAAGCGGATCGCGCGAGCCTTCATGTGAGCGAGGCGCCCATCGCACACGGTCTCGGCGACGGTCCGGCCTCTGCGACCTACCTCGACACAAAAAAGATCCTCGAGATCGCCCGTCGAGAAAACGTGCAGGCAATCCATCCGGGCTACGGGTTCCTGTCGGAGAATGCGGCCTTTGGGGAAGCGTGCGAAGCGGCGGGTATCGCGTTCATCGGACCGACACCTGCGCAGTTGCGAGCTTTTGGCCTGAAACACACCGCTCGCGCAATCGCGGCGGACGAAGGCGTGCCAATGCTCGAGGGCACGGGCTTGCTTGACGATCTGTCCGCAGCGCTCGATGAAGCGGAGGCAATCGGCTATCCGGTGATGCTGAAAAGTACGGCGGGCGGCGGCGGTATCGGCATGCGGGTGTGCTGGAACATCGAGGAACTGAGCGCGCATTTCGAGGTGGTGAAACGGCTCGGACAGAATAATTTTAGCGATGCGGGCGTGTTCCTCGAAAAGTACATCGAGCGAGCGCGGCATCTGGAAGTGCAGGTCTTCGGCGACGGCCGCGGCGATGCGATTGCCCTTGGCGTGCGCGACTGCTCGGTGCAGCGACGCAACCAGAAGGTGCTCGAAGAGACGCCTGCGCCAAATTTGCCGGACGGCATGTCAGTCGCCTTGTGCGACGCGGCGGTGAAGCTCGCGAAGGCGGTCAGTTACCGCTCGGCCGGCACGGTGGAATTCGTCTACGACAGCGCCGCGCAGCAGTTCTATTTCCTCGAGGTGAATACGCGCCTGCAGGTGGAGCATGGCGTGACCGAGCAGGTCTGGGGCGTGGACCTGGTGCGCTGGATGATCGAACTGGCGGCGGGTACGCTCGCGCCGCTGCGCGAACTCGCGGCCGGGTTGAAGCCGCATGGGCACGCCATTCAGGCGCGGCTCTACGCCGAAGACCCGGGCCGAGATTTCAAACCGAGCCCGGGCTTGCTGACCGATGTCGCGTTTCCACGCGCCGACGGTTGCGCCTTGCGCATCGATACGTGGATCGAAGCGGGCTGCGAAGTGCCGCCCTATTTCGACCCGATGCTGGCAAAGGTGATCGCATGGTCAGCGACGCGCGACGCGGCGCGCCATGCGCTCACTGACGCGTTACAGAACACGCGTATCTACGGCGTCGAGACGAACCGCGACTACCTGCGCCAGATCCTCGACGATGACCCGTTTGCGCTGGGCGAGCCGTGGACGCGCTGTCTCGAAGGACTCAAATATCAGGCGAGCACGATCGAGGTCGTCAACGGCGGCACGCAGACAACCGTGCAGGATCACCCAGGCCGCCTCGGCTACTGGGCTGTCGGTATTCCGCCGTCCGGTCCGATGGACGACCGCGCACTGCGGCTCGGCAACCGGCTGCTCGGCAACGACGCAGACGCCGCCGCGCTTGAAATAACGATGAGTGGGCCGACCTTGCGCTTTAACGCGGACAGCGTGGTCGCCGTGACGGGCGCGAATCTGTCCGTGCTGCTCGACGATGTCGAACAGCCGCTGAATACCACGCTGCTCGTCACCGCCGGTTCGACACTGGCACTCGGCGCGATTCGCGGCGCGGGCGCGCGTGCCTATCTGTGCGTGCGCGGTGGCTTCGACGTCGCGGTGTATCTCGGCAGCCGCAGCACCTTCACACTCGGCCAGTTCGGCGGACATGGCGGGCGAGCGCTGCGAGCGGGCGACGTGCTGCATCTTCATCCGTTACAGGATGAACGTGCGGGTGCGGTACTCGCTAACGTTCCCGCACTGGAAACCGTGCGCATGCTGCGCGTGATCTACGGTCCGCACGGTGCGCCCGAATACTTCAGCCCGCGTTATGTCGAGCAGTTTTTCGACACCGAATGGGAGATCCACTTCAACTCCAGCCGCACGGGGGTGCGTCTGATTGGACCGAAGCCGGAGTGGTCGCGCGAGGACGGCGGCGAGGCGGGGCTGCATCCATCGAACATTCATGACAACCCGTATGCGGTCGGCGCGGTCGATTTCACCGGCGATATGCCGGTGATTCTCGGCCCCGATGGTCCGAGCCTTGGCGGCTTCGTTTGTCCTGTGACGATCATCGAGGCGGATCTCTGGCAAATCGGCCAGCTGAAGGCCGGTGACAAAGTACGCTTCGTACCCGTGCAGATCGATGAAGCACGTGAGGCGGCACGCCAACGTCTGCGTGAATTGCAGACACTCGAATTAGAGGAGAACCCGGCATTTGCGCGGGCAGCGGCGCTCACGTCGCCTGTCATCCTCGATACCGGCACGGATCGCGAACGGCTCGTCGCGCGCGTTTCGGGCGACACGCATCTGCTGCTTGAAATCGGCCCGACGGAACTTGATCTCGTCTTGCGTTTCCGCGGCCATGCGCTGATGCAGTCGCTCGAAGCGATGGCGCTGGCTGGTGTGATCGATCTGACACCCGGCGTCCGCTCACTGCAGATTCATTATCAGCCGGAGAGCCTGCCGCTCTCGAGGCTGGTCGCAATCGTCGAGCGCGCATGGAAGGACGTCCTGTTGCAAAAGGATTTGCGCGCGCCGTCGCGGATCGTGCATTTGCCGCTGTCGTGGGACGATCCAGCGTGCCGGCTCGCAATCGACAAATACATGACCACGGTGCGCAAGGACGCGCCCTGGTGTCCGAGCAATCTTGAGTTTATCCGCCGCATCAACGACCTCGATTCGATCGACGCCGTCAAACAGATCGTTTTCGATGCCAGCTATCTCGTGATGGGGCTCGGCGACGTGTATCTTGGCGCGCCGGTCGCGACGCCGCTCGATCCGCGCCATCGGCTGGTGACGACCAAATACAACCCGGCGCGCACGTGGACGGCAGAGAACTCGGTCGGCATCGGCGGCGCGTATCTATGCGTCTACGGGATGGAGGGGCCAGGCGGTTATCAGTTCGTTGGCCGCACCTTGCAGATGTGGAACCGCTATCGCGAAGTCGCAGATTTCGCGGGGCGGCCGTATCTGTTGCGCTTCTTCGATCAGATCCGCTTCTACGAAGTCGCTGCCGATGAACTGGCGCGTATCCGCGCGGATTTTCCGCTCGGGCGCTATCCGTTGAAGATCGAAGAAACCGAGTTGTCCCTAGCTGACTACGAGGCGTTTCTTACGCGAGAATGGGCCGGCATCCAGCATTTCCGCGCGCGCCAGCAAGCCGCATTTCAGGCCGAACGCGAGCGTTGGCGCGAAGCGGGAACGACCGAGGAGAGCTTCGACGCACCGGTCGCGGAAAGCACGGAACTGGTGCCGCTAAAAGCCGGTGAAGTCGCGGTGGACAGCGAGATTGCCGGCAGCCTCTGGCAAGTGCGAGTGGCGTCCGGCGATGCGGTGGAGGGTGGCGACGTACTGCTCGTCATCGAGTCGATGAAAATGGAAATCTCCGTGTGCGCACCGTGTGCGGGAACGGTCGGCGAGATTCACGTGGCGCCGGGTTCGCCTGTGCGCGCGGGGCAGCGCGTTGCCGTCATCACGCGTCTTTGAAATTCTTGGAAAAACACTCATGTCTTCATTCGATCTGCGCCTGTCCACGCTGCGCGCCGCTTACCGTGCCGGGACACTCACGCCCCGCAAGCTGATCGGCGAGTTGCTGGCGAAAGCCGCCGCACTGAATCCCGAGTTTCATCTATTCATCCGCCTTTTAAGCGAAGCGGAAGTCGCGCCGTATCTCGACTGGCTTGAAACACAGGATATCGATGCGTTGCCGCTGTATGGCATTCCTTTCGCCATCAAGGACAACATCGATCTGGCCGGCATTCCGACAACGGCCGCCTGTCCCGCATTCGCCTATACGCCGGCCGAATCGGCGACGCTCGTCGCGCAGCTGATCGCGCTGGGCGCCTTGCCGATTGGCAAGACCAATCTCGATCAGTTCGCCACAGGCCTCAATGGCACGCGTTCACCTTACGGCAAGTGCCGTAACAGCGTGCATCCCGACTACCCCGCTGGCGGATCGAGCGCGGGTTCCGCGCTGGCCGTCGCGCTGGGTGTCGCCAGCTTTGCGCTCGGCACTGACACTGCAGGCTCGGGCCGCGTGCCGGCAGGATTGAACAACCTCGTTGGCCTCAAGGCGAGCAAGGGCCTGCTGTCCACGGCAGGCGTCGTGCCGGCCTGCCGCACGCTCGATTGCGTGACCTACTTCACGGCGACCGCGCGCGAAGCCAGCGAACTGCTCGCACTCACCGCGCACCTTGATCTTCGCGATGAGTACAGCCGCAAGAACCCTCAATGGAACGACGCACGCGCGTTCGGCAAGCTCGGCACATTCCGGTTCGGCGTGCCGTCGCAAGTCGAATTCGCGGGCTGTGCCGAAAGTCCTGCATTGTTTGCGAAGGCTCGCGCGATGCTCGAGGCGGCTGGCGGCGTGGTCGTTGAAATCGACTTCGCGCCGTTCGTCGAAGCGGCAAAACTCCTTTACGAAGGTCCTTGGGTTGCGGAACGTTACAACGTCGTGAGCGAACTGATGGAAGCGAGCCCGGACGCAGTGTTACCGGTCATTCGCGACGTGTTGGCGAAGGCACCAGCGGCGAGCGCAGTCGAACTCTTTCGTGCGCAATATCGCTTGCAGGCATTGAAGGCGGTCTGCGACGCGGCGCTCGAACCACTCGACTTTGTTCTGACGCCGACATATCCGCGTCCCGTTACGCTGGCAGAGCTGGAACGCGATCCTATCCGGCCGAACTCGCTGCTCGGCTACTACACGAACTTCATGAACCTGCTCGACTATGCCGCCGTCGCGACACCGACCGCGTTCATGGCGAATGGTCTGCCGTGGGGCGTCACCGTGTTCGGGCGCGCATTCACGGATCAGTATCTGCTGAGCGTGGCGGACACGTTGCAACGGCTGAGCGGCATCGGATGTATCGGCGGCGGCAAGCCCGATGCAAACGACGGGCCAGAGGCGAACAACGATCGCGTCAAGGTCGCGGTGTGCGGCGCCCATATGCGGGGCTTACCGCTCAATCGTGACCTGGTTTGCCGTGGTGCACGCTTCGTAGAGGCTACGCAAACTGCGCCGCATTACCGGTTGTCCGCGCTGGCGGCCACGCCGGATGGCACGCGGCGCCCGGGAATGTGGCGAGAGTCAGACAGGGGCACGGCGATCGCGGTCGAGGTCTGGGAGATGCCCAGTCTGGAATTGGGCTCGTTTATCGCGACTATTCCGTCTCCACTTGCGCTAGGGAAGGTTGAACTGGCGAATGGCGCGTGGGTGACCGGCTTTCTGTGCGAATTTTATCGGCTGGAGTCCGGGGTTGAGATCACGGAGTTTGGCGGCTGGCGAGCATGGCTCGCTAGCGAGCACACATGACATGCACGTCGGCCTGATGCGGAGACGCCCATCCAAGGACCGCGTGATATTGAAGAAGTGCTGTTCGAGCGCGGTGTCATCGTCAGTCACTAGACGATCCGCCGCTGGTGCGACAATTTCGGCGCGGGCTTCGCACATCGTGTTAAAGCCTGAGGTTTACCCACAGTTTGCTGAGGACGCTATCCGCTTTGTCTTGAAGAGCTGATACATCTTCGTAATTTCGTGCAGGACGAGGAATCCTCGCCATATAACAGTCGGTCCTGGTGGCCGATCATGCTTGCGATTCAGGTAACCGCCGAGCATGCCTATCCACAATATGGTTTGCTGCAGTGTTGGAACCTGCTCTGGCAACTGCGTCGTTCGGTGGGTGTGGCAATACACCGCCTGCCATTCAACGGGTTGCAGCAATACTTCGCAGCACAACTCCGTATCGCTTCGCGCGAGCAGTGTTGCATACAGGATGTGCCACGCGATGACCGCAAACAGCGCCGTAGCTCTCACAAACCGGTCGAGCGTGCCGAACTGACGCGCCTCAATACGGCAGCCACTTTTGAGCACACGGTGCCACGTCTCGATGGTCCAGCGCCTCGCGTACCAGGCCAGCCGTTCGAGAATTTCATCAAGCGAGGTCGTGGGTACCGAGCTCAGCAGCATCCATTCAAGCGGCTCAACACCATGCGGGGGATTATCCTCAATGGCGTGAATCGCAAAGACGTTGACCTCAGGCAAGCTGCGGCGGCTCGCGCGTGCCCTTGGAGAGTGCAGTCGCACGTTCGCACAACGCAACGTCAATCGCGCCGTGCGCTGAGGAAGTTGACCTCTGGTTGGCACCCGCAGTTCAGTATTGCCTCGAGGCACGGTGGCCAGCACAGTTTCCCAAAGGTAGCCTTGCGGATGACGCGCTACGCGGTTGTGTACTGCGCGGATCAGCCAATCCACTCCGTCGGGGCGTTCGGTGGAAAACAGTTCGTATAGATCGCTCTCGCGGTCTCCGACACAGACAAACCGCGTCTGTGAACAACGTACCTTGAGTGCCGCGAGATGTTCGATGCCTTCAAGCCATTTGAAGCTTTCTTTCTGTTCGATTGGACGCGTAACCGCGGGGGCCCTCTTGCCGAACGCCTCTTCGGGGCGTACCCAGGTCTTCATGCCCAGCACGCCTAGCGGCAAGCCCTCAGGCGTGACTGCCAGCAGGCTGTGCATCATGAAGCCTTGCTCATTGTTGCCGGTGCCGCGACCCAAGCCCTCAGTCGCAGGCAGATGCGACAGGTTGAACTCTGTCGTGTCCTGAATTGCCAGCACGATCGGCACCTGCCTCATGCGATCGAGCGTTTGCGCAATATGGGGCGCAAGGATGCCGTTCGTGTCGACCTGCGTGTTATCGAAGAAACGGTAAGCAGCCTTCAGTTCGGCTGGCTTAAGAGATTGTGGAACGAACTTTGCGGACTGCACGCGAGTCGACGAGCCAGTGCAACAAGACGTTGCGCCAGACGTGCATCACCGAGATTCGCATCGCCGAATTCGGTACGTGCCCAGTCACCCGTCTCGTTCTCGTCGACCAATCCCGACTACCGTTGCGAACAGAATTGGCCAAAGTTAACATC
This sequence comes from Paraburkholderia dipogonis, assembly GCF_042680985.1. Classification (NCBI taxonomy): domain Bacteria; kingdom Pseudomonadati; phylum Pseudomonadota; class Betaproteobacteria; order Burkholderiales; family Burkholderiaceae; genus Paraburkholderia; species Paraburkholderia dipogonis. The sequence continues at coordinate 63,826 of NZ_JBHUFR010000012.1, forward strand.
GACGCAGACTGTTTACAAGCGATCATTCACCACTCTGCTCACGAAGATGTGGGGAATCCTCAGTGTTAAAGCGGCTCGCTGCATAGAAGAGGGGTGTCTCGCCATGGGCCCTGAGGTTCAGCTCCGGTTTTGACTTCAACAGTGCGCGACAGACATCGGCATCGTCGTGCCACACGGCTGCCCAAAGCGAATAGCCGGCCTCGGCGCCGCGCCGTAAAAGATACTCGGCCAATGGGAAATTTTCTCCACGGCGACCGCATACCATAGCGGCGTAGCGCGAAAATACCCGTCATCCTCATCCTCATCCACAGCCACAGCCACGGCCTGTTCAAGGTCCGCGCCCGCTTCGAGCAGCGTTTTGATTGTCTTGACCCCGTTCGGTTCGATCGGTTGTGGACCACCGCCACGCTTGATTGCGCATGCCCGATGCACTGCAGTGTGCCCCTGCCGATCGCTCACCGCGGCGAGTTCGGGTGCCGCCTTCAATAATGCGGCGACTGTGTGCCAGTCCCCACATACGCGATGCAGAAAATAGCGCTGTTCTCGAAGTTTTACCCATTTTCGTCGCTGCCCTGGATCGCGCCAAATCGCGAGCCTATTTGAAATGATTTCGTTCGCGGTGACAATTCGATGCGCCACCCTTATCCCTGTTGCTCGAGCAGAGGCGAATTCGTCAGCGCCTCGGGGGTGCCGGGGCCAACACGCGAACGATATGACTGTCGCAGCGTTCCGCCAACACCGGCCTGGCCGCTGCCCAGATAGGCGTCCCGCAGGGTATCGACCGCCAGCAATGTTTGTGGGTTGCCTTGCCCAGTAACCCGGCCGCCTTCGAGTACGTACCCGTACCGCGCATACCGCAACGCAAGCGTGGCGTTCTGCTCCGCCAGCAAAAAACTGACACCTTCGTCTCGATTGAGTGCGGCCACGATCTCGAAGACCTCTTCGACGACTTGCGGAGCGAGCCCCATTGAAGGTTCGTCGAGCAACACCAGCGAGGGCCGCGCCATTAATGCCCGACCGATTGCAAGCATCTGCTGTTCTCCACCGGACGTGTACCCCGCGAGCGTTTTACGACGCTCCTTGAGCCGCGGAAAGATCCCGTAGATGCGTTCGAGATCCGCGTCGAGCCCTGCACGGTCGGGCCGGCGCACAAAAGCGCCGAGCCGCAGATTGTCTTCGACCGGTAGGCGGGCAAAACAACGCCGTCCCTCCAGCACCTGGACCAACCCACGTTCGGCGAGCGTCCATGGCTGCACATCGGTAATCGCGTCGCCGCGATAGACGATGCGGCCCGATGTCAGCTCGCCACGTTCGGCACGAATCAGGTTCGAAATTGCCTTAAGCGTGGTCGTCTTGCCCGCGCCGTTACCGCCCAGCAGGGCGACGATGGCGCCGCATGGCACGGTCAATGAAACGCCGCGCAATGCTGGAATGAGCTGGCTGTACGTTACGGCAATTTCTTCGACCTGCAGGATGGGGGCGGCGCTCATGCCTAGAGATCCTTGCTGCAATCGCGCGGCGTAATTCCCTTTTCTTTGGCGTACGCGTTCGCCGACTTCTCGATGATAGGCCGCAGCAGCGCACGATCTGCCTGGACCCAGCCGCTGATGACCTTCCATTGCTGGCCGTCCCATTGCTGGAAGCGCACCGCACCGCCACCTTCGTGATCCGAGCACGACAGTTTCAGCGGCTGAACCAGACCATAGGCGCCCAACTGCTTCAGACGCGCGTCGTCGAGATTCAGATGTTCGAAGCCCCAGCGCACCTGGTCTCCCGTAAGCGGTTTGTTCCCGAACCTGGCTTGCGCCACGCGTAACGCCTCGACATTGAGAATGCCGTTGACGACCCCCAGGTTGTAGTACACCGTGCCGAAGCGCGACGGATCCTTCAGGTTGCCGTTGCCAGGCTGGATCACGTATTGATCGATCGCCTGAATCACCGGGAATCCGGTACCGGACGGATGGGTGGTGATCGAAATGAAGCCCTTCGCGGCATCGCCCGCCGGACGCGCATCTTCCTCCGAATTGCTCCAGATGTTGCCGATAATATGATTCGCGGGGAAGCCCACCTTCTGCGCCGACTTCAACGCGACCGGATTCATCACGCCCCAGCCGCGCAGAATCACCCAGTCCGGATTGATCCGGTGGATGGTGAGCCACTGCGAGCCCTGCTCGTTACCCGGATGCGGGACTTCTATCTGCGTGAGTTCAAAACCGTACTTTTTCGAAAGACTGTCCAGCACGGGAATTGTCTCGCGGCCGTAAGGAGAACCGTGGTAGAGCACCACGATTTTCTTGCCCTTGAGCTGACTCAGGCCGCCCGACTGCTGACCGATGTAATTGACGATCGCGGAGACCTCGCTGTACGGGTTGAGTTGCAACGGGAAGACGTACGGGAACACCGCGCCGTCGGTGGAATCCGTGCGGCCGTGATTGATCGTGACCAGCGGAATCCTGTCGGCGGTCGAGCGGTCGAGCGTGGCATAGGCAATCCCGACCGACAGCGGATTGGTGGCCGCCGCAGGCGCGCCATTCAGGCCGCTCTTGAGCCGTTCGTAGCATTCCACGCCTTTTTCCACGACATATTCGGTTTCGCATTCGCTCCATGTCAGCTTGACGCCATTGACGCCGCCATCGCGCTTGTTGACGAGGTTCATGTAGTCGATGAAGCCGCCAAAGAAGCCACTCCCGCCCGCTGCATAGGGCCCGACGCGGTAGCTTTGCAGCGGGAAATACTCTTCGCCGGCGGCCTGAGCGTGGGATGCAAATGCGGCGCTCAGGGCAAGCACCAGGCTCGCGGCGGCAGCGATGCGCGAAACCGGGCGAAGTCGCTTGAGTGAGTCGATGAATTTCATACTGGATAGACCTTCAGTGAAAGAGAGACGGCTTAAATAGCGATGGATGAAACCGTAGTTACGCGCGCAGCGGCCAGTCGCGCAGACGGTGCCGCGCGGTCAGGACCAGTCTTGCAAGTCCGTCCGGCTCCTTGATGAGAAAAACGATGATTAACGTGCCGAAGATGATCTTCTGCAGGTTCTGCAACTGACCGGCTTCGATGCCGACGCTGGCGAACAGGCCGGCCGCATTCGAGAGAAGAATGGGCAGCAGCACGATGAACGCAGCCCCCAGAAAATTCCCGCCAATGCTCCCCATCCCACCGATGATGACGATGAACAGCACCTCAAACGACAGATTGAGATCGAAACCGTGTGGTTCGACCGTACCGAGGTACGCAAACGCCCACAACGCACCCGCAATGCCGATCACGAATGAACTCAGCGTGAAAGCGAGCAGCTTGGTACGGCCGATCGGGATGCCGATCACGCGTGCGGCGGTGTCCATGTCGCGCACGGCCATCCAGCGTCGGCCAAGTTCGCTGCGCACAAGCCGGGTGGCAAGCGCGAACAGGGCTACCGTGACCCCGAGTACGAGCAGATAGCGCGCGGCCGGGGTGTCGATTTTCCAGCCGAATGCTGTGAGGCGCGGTGCGCTGAGTACGCCCGAGGTGTCGTCGTTGGAAAACCAGCTAACCCGCGTAAATATCCATTCGGCAAAGAACTGCGCAGCCAGGGTCGAGACGATCAGGTAGAAGCCCTTAATGCGCAGACTCGGCAAACCGAATACGGCACCGACCGCGGCAGTGATCAAGCCCCCGAGCAACAGGTCGACGATCAGCGGCAAACCTGGCACTCGCACCATCAGGTTGTAGGTCGCATAGGCGCCAACCGACATGAACGCGGCCGAGCCGAGCGAGAGTTGGCCCGCGTAGCCAGTGACCAGGTTCAGCCCCAGCCCCGCAAGCGACAGCACGAGGAATGGAATCAGAATGGCGTTGAGCCAGTAATCGTTGCCGAACAGTGGCACTGCGATGAACGCGGCCAGCGCGAGAATCGTCGTCACCAATAACTTCAGCGTCGGCAAGCGCTGCGCGTACGGCTTTAGCGTATGAGGGGCGTTCAGACTGGGGAGGGGAGATGACATGGCGGGCTCACACGCGTTCAACGGCAGGTTCGCCGAACAGGCCGACGGGGCGCGCGAGCAAAAACAGCATCGCGAGCAGATAGGGAAACCAGTTTTCGATGCCGCCGCCAACCAGGCCGCCGACATAGACCTCGGCGAGCTTCTCCGATGCGCCGATCAGCAACCCGCCGGCAATCGCGCCGCCGATCGACGAAAACCCGCCGATGATGAGTACCGGCAGCGCCTTCAGGACCACCAGCGACAGCGAGAACTGCACGCCGAGCCGCGCCCCCCACAGGAGCCCCGCCACGAGGCTGACAAAACCGGCCAGCGCCCATGCCACCGCCCACACGCGCGGCAGCCGTATGCCGATTGCGAGCGCCGCGAGCGGATCGTCCGCAACCGCGCGCAGCGACAACCCAAGCTGCGTGCGATCGGTCAGAATCGACAGACCAATGACCAGAGCACCGGCGCTCGCCGCGGCGAACACGTCGAACTGACTGATCATGACGCCGGCCACGTTCAGCGGTTTATCGTCGATACCGAGATCTAGACCGTGCACCTGGGCGCCCCAGAATAGCTGCGCCGCGCCTTCAAGAATGAAACTCAAACCGAGCGTCGCCATGAACAGGACAATGGGCGGCCGGTTCACCAGCGGCCGCAATACGAGTCGACCGATCAATAGTGCAATCAGAACGAGTGCCGCTAACGTGATGCCGAATGCAAGCACGGGATTCATGTGCCGCTCGACAAGGCTCACGTACGTGAGCGCGCCGAATAGCACCATCGAGCCCTGGCCGAAATTGAATACGCCGGACGCCTTGTAAATCAGCACGAAGCCGATCGCGACCATCGAATACATGACGCCCGCCAGCAATCCGCCGACGAGTACTTCGAGAAAAAATCCCATGGTGTTCAATCTCTCAGTGACGGGTGCCGAGATAAGCGGCCAGCACGTCCGGGTTGGTTCGCACATCGGCCGGAGCACCGTCGGCGATCTTCCTGCCGTAGTCGAGCACCACCACGTGATCCGACAGGTCCATCACCACGCCGATGTCGTGCTCGATCAGGACGACGGTCACGCCGAATTGCGTGTTGGCGTCGAGCACATAACCGGCCATTGCACGTTTTTCGTCTGCGTTCATGCCCGACATCGGCTCGTCGAGCAGTAAGAGACGTGGCTCGGCGGCGAGCGCGCGGGCCAGTTCGACGCGCTTTTGCACGCCGTACGGCAAGGTGCCGACGGCAACATGCCGATACCGCTGCAGGTCGAGTGCTTCGATCATGACCTCGGCATGACGCCTTTGCGCGCGCTCATCGCCGCGCGCGCGGCCAACGCCCAAAACCTGCTCGAGCCAGCTGCTGCGCCGATGCAGATTGCGGCCGGTGAGGACGTTGTCGAGCACGCTCATCCGGCGAAACAGCGCGATGTTCTGAAACGTGCGGCCAATGCCGCGATGCGCTGCGTGATACGGATTCATGCGCCGATAGGTGTGGCCATCGAAATTCACGCTACCTTGCTGTGGCTGATAGACGCCGTTGATCACGTTGAGCAGCGAGCTCTTGCCCGCGCCGTTCGGGCCGATCAGCGCGCAGATTTCACCCGTATGCACAGCGAAGCTGATATCGGTGACGGCTTTCACTCCCTTGAACGACAGCGAAATATGCTCGAGTGAGAGCAAGGCGTTGGACGATGAAGTCATTGAATGTTGGGTCATACGTCAATAGGCTGGTTGTTTTGACGCGTCGTCCGTTGCACGGCGCTGCGGGTCAACGGCCTGACGTTTATGCTGCACACGCTGCCAGTCGCCGGTGTCGGGCCAGGCACGCACATCGACGCGAAGCGCCTGGAACAGCGCAGCGGTTCTATCATCGAGCGGCGGCCCGATGACGAGCGCAGCATGGGTGCGCGAAAAGCCGATGACTTCGCGTAACGGACGCGTGATAAGCCACCAGGTCAGTGCGCGGGCAAGCGGGGAACCCTGTCCGTGTTGCGCGTGGCCGATCAGGCGGCGTCGCCATGAACGTGTGCCGGGCAAACGGTCATCGACGAGCCGCGCCACCCGGGCGTAGGTTTCGCGAGTGCCCGCCACGAGTGTGGGTGCGAGTTCGCGGCGATCGTTGTCGCGTGTCGCGAGCGACTCCGGAAAATTCAGGCAAAAGCCGCTCAGGAGCCAGGGCGCAATCAGGTAGCGCGCCTGGGATGCGGCCGCGAAAGCCCGTGCGGCAAACGCTTCGTCGTCTGCGTTCAGTTTTTCAACGGCGATGAGTTGGCGTGCTTCACGCACCAATGCCGCATGGGAGAAGCGCTGTTCGACGAGTTGCCCATCAACGTCGATGCGCACGAAGGCGAATGCGTCGTCATGGGGCCGTACAGCACAGTCAAAAGCGGCCTTTTCACGGGCCAGCAACGCGCGATAGTCGGTTACGGCGGAGTGCGGATGTGGCATCAGATCGCGCGGGTTGGCATCGATCACGCGCAATCCTTCATGCGTCAGCAGGCGATCGATCTGGCTGTCGTCTTCGGCGAACACGAAGCCAGGGGCGATGAGCGCGAGCACCGTGCGCAAGGCGTCGTCGGACAGTAGTGGATCGAGCGGTATCGCAACCCCACCGTTCCATTGCGCCGCTAGCGACAGTAACAGCGCCTCCTCGCGCGGATGGCTGACGAGCAGCAATGCGTCACCCGCCGCAAAGCCGCGTTGCGCGAGTCCGGCCGCCAGCTGTTCGACGGCCGCGGCAACGTCCTGCCACGACCGCGCGTGCCATGCGCCAAGCCGTTTGTGCCGCAATGCGATAGCGTGCGGCCGCTGCTGCGCCTGATGGCGCAACCAGTCAGGCAGCGTCGACGGCTGTGCGGTTGTCATGATCAGGCGGCTCTCGCCTGTTGTTGGAGTTCGAGTTCGCGTACCAGCGGCAAAACCCGCTTGCCGAAATACTCCACTTCTTCGATGAAATGGAGAAAACCCGTCAACACGAGATCCACGCCGACCGACTTCAATTCGACGATGCGCTCGGCGATCTGCTGCGGCGTACCGATGAGATTGGTACGGAAGCCATCGTTGTATTGCACGAGGTCTTCGAAGCTCGAGGTAGCCCAGTTGCCTTCGCCTTCCGGCGACGCCTTGCCGGCCTGTTTGACGGCATCACCGAAAGCGTGCACCGCTTCGACGTGCGCATGTTTGATGATATCGGCGAGCACGGCCTTGGCCTCTTCTTCGGTATCACGGGCGATCACAAAGGCATTCACGCCGATGCGCACCTTGTGATTGTTTTTTGCCGCCTTGGCCTGAATATCGTCGATCTGTTCTTTCAGCTTTTCTGGCGTGTTGCCATTAGTGAAATACCAGTCGGAGACGCTCGCAGCGTTGTCCCGTGCGGCGCGTGAACTGCCGCCCTGAAAGATCTCCGGATGCGGCTTTTGCACCGGCTTGGGACTCAGCGTGTAATCGTTGAAACGGTAGAAGTCACCCTTGAAGGTGAAATTGTCCTGCGTCCAGATGCCCTTGAGCGCCTGAATGAATTCGTTCGAGCGTCGATAGCGTTCGTCGTGTTCGAGCCACGGTTCGCCGAGCGCGGTGAATTCACCTTTGAACCAGCCACTCACCACGTTGATTGCAATGCGGCCATTGGAAATATGGTCGATTGTGGCCAGCTGTTTCGCGACCACGGCGGGGTGCCACGGGCCTGGCAGGATCGCTGCCAGCACCTTGAGTCTTGTGGTCGCGTGCAACAGGGCCTGACTGAACGAAACCGATTCGTGCTGATACTCCGCGCCGTAGCCGGCGGTGAAGCGGATCTGGCTTAGCGCGTAGTCGAAACCGGCTTCCTCTGCGACTTGTGCGAGCTTCTGGTTGTACTCGAGACTCCAGTCCGTGCGCTGCTCGATCGTGCTGACGACCAGACCGCCGCTGACGTTGGGCACCCAGTAGGCGAACTTGACGGCGTCGTCGTGAGAATTGTTCTGGCTCATGATGTTCCTGATATTTGAATGAAGATGGCTAGGCAGCCAGCGTTGCGCCTTGCAGGGCAGAAGCGGGGAGACGTCCGGCATGCAGCCACGGAAGCGCACGCGTTACAGCTAGTGCAATGCGTTCGTCCAGCGCCGGGTTCGACACCGCGTAGCCGCTGAAGTCGGCTTCCGACGCATACACGCCGATCGGCAGCGTGCGAGCCTGAAAGAAACTGAACAGCGGACGCAACTGATGATCGATCACGAGCGCGTGCCGATCGCTGCCGCCGGTTGCGGCGAGCAGAACCGGTACGTCGAACAACGCTTCGTGATGCACGAGATCGAAAAGATGCTTGAAGAGTCCCGTATACGATCCTCGATAGACCGGACTGGCAACGACAAGGAGATCCGCCGATTCAATAGCCTCGATGTGAGATTCAACTTCAACAGGGACCTGCGAGCGATGAACTGCACCCGCGAGGCTTGAAGCGATCTGCCCCAACTCGATGAGGTGCGTGTTGATCGGCAGCGAATCGCCGAGCTCGGCAAGCAGGCGTTCGACCACGACGAGGGTGCGCGACGGCCGTTGTAATCCACCGGAGACAGCGACCACTTTTAATCTGTTGCTCATTCAAACGATCCTTTTGGTCAAACGCTCATTAATCTGGAATGCAGCTTAATGAGCGAATACCGTGCCATCTGTTTTCGCTTTGGAAAGACAGGGGCGGAGTAATGTGCGAACCGACGTCGATCGCGCGCCACGTCAAAGCGCATAGCCGTTTGCGGGCTTTGTCTTCGCACATATCGCCATGGCGCAGAACTATTGCAGGCTGACGTATGAAGCTGGTGAAGCAGGATGGTTTCAGCGTTGCTGCTGGAGCAGCAGTTCCGCGTGCTAGCAAAGTGTTAGAAGGCTTTCCGCGTTCGCGAAGGCCTGCTGTCCGGGAGGCAGTGAGTGCGGCCATGCTGGTGCACAGGCAGCATCCATACCGATGCTGCTGCGTATGCAGCAATTCGACTTTGGATACCACAACAAAATGCATCGGGATTCGCGACAGATGGTCAGAATACGTTTCTCAGGAAGCAACTCTGATCGATGCCGTTCAGCCCTGTTCAACCTCCGCCAATCGACATATGTTTCATGCCCACACACAGAGGAGCGCGTGTCCTTAGCGATATGAACTCGACCTACGTACTGCCGGACGTACCGGCTTCTGTGCTCGCGCGTGCGAAGGCGGCATCGGTCGCTGAAACGCCCCTGCAGATCGCACAGCGTCTCTCGACCACATTTGCGCTAACCGCCGCCGAACGCGACGCGCGGGGTGGAACGCCGAAAGCCGAGCGAGACGCGTTGCGCGCCAGCGGTCTTCTTGCATTGAGCATTCCCAAGGCACACGGCGGCCTCGGGGCAAACTGGCGCCAGACCCTGGATGTCATTCGCATAATTGGGCGAGCCGATAGCTCGCTCGGTCATGTATTCGGCTTTCACCACCTGATGCTGGCGACAGTGCGCCTGTTCGGCTCCCCGGCGCAATGGCGCGCGTGGCTGGCGCAGACGGCCCGCCGACAATGGTTCTGGGGTAACGCGCTAAACCCGCTCGATGAGCGGGCCGTGAGCCACTCGTATGTGGATTGGCGGGAATTCAGTGGGCAGAAGAGCTTCTGTTCCGGTGCGCTTGATTCCGAAATGCTGATCGCGTCCGCGCGGGACGCAGGCACCGGAACGCTGCTGATCGCAGCGATCCCGACCGCGCGTACGGGCATTTCCGTTGCGGAAGACTGGAATAGCATCGGCCAGCGGCAGACGGACAGCGGCACGGTGACGCTCGAAAAGGTGAGGGTGGAGAATCACGAGATTCTGACCGACCCCGGACCGTTATCGACGCCCTTTGCGTGCCTGCGTCCCTTGCTGGCCCAACTGATCCTGACGAATGTCTATCTCGGCATCGGCGAGAGCGCGTTCAACGACGCCCGCCATTACACCCTTCACGAAGCGCGGCCGTGGCATACGTCCGGCGTGCAAACCGCTGCGGCCGACCCTTATATCCTCGGCCAGTACGGCGAGTTCTGGGCGGGCCTCGAGGCGGCGCGGGTGTTAGCCGACCGTGCAGCGGATCGCTTCGATGCGGCCTGGAGGCGCGCGGATGCGCTGACCGACGCCGAGCGTGGCGAAGTGGCGTTGGCGGTTGCCACTGCCAAAGTCGCCGCCACGGCAATTGGGCTCACCATCTGTACGCGCATGTTTGATGTGGCCGGTGCGCGCGCGACCCATGGCGCACTGAGGCTGGACCGCCACTGGCGAAATTTGCGCACCTATACGCTTCACGATCCGCTCGCCTACAAGCTTCGAGAAATCGGTGAATGGGCGCTGACGCAACGATATCCGATGCCGAGTTTCTACTCATGAACTATTCACTCAGTCAAGAATTGCCGCGCCAGTCGGCCATCGCGCGAACGGAAGCGACGCCGTTGCTGACGATGCCCGACAAGCGCACGCTGACCACCTCCATTCGCGCGACCGCCCAGGTCTTTTCGGACCCACGGTCGCTGGCGTTGCTCGAGCGTATTCGCATGATCGCGCCGAGCGACGCCAATGTGCTCGTGATCGGCGAGACAGGGACAGGTAAAGAACTGGTCGCACGTCATGTGCATAACCTGAGTGCGAGGAAGGACGGCCCTTTTGTGGCGGTCAATTGCGGGGCGTTCTCCGAGTCGCTGGTGGAGAGCGAGTTGTTCGGTCACGAGAAAGGCGCGTTCACTGGCGCGTTCTGCGCCAAACCTGGCTGGTTCGAAGCGGCCAATGGAGGGACGCTGTTTCTGGACGAAATCGGCGATCTGCCGCTGTCGATGCAGGTCAAACTGCTGCGCGTATTGCAGGAACGTGAGATCGTGCGTCTCGGCTCGCGCAGGAGCATTGCTATCGACGTGCGCGTGCTGGCGGCCACCAATGTGCATCTGCAGGATGCGGTGGCGGCGGGTCATTTCCGCGAGGATCTGTTCTATCGGCTGAACGTCGTGCATCTGGCTGTGCCGACGCTGCGCGATCGGCCCGGCGATATATTGCCACTGGCCCGCCACTTCATTGAAGAGTACCGGAGCCGGCTCGGCTATGGGCCCGTCAGCATCGAACCGCGTGCTGAGCGAAAGTTGCTGGACCATGGCTGGCCCGGCAACATCCGCGAGCTTGAGAACGTCATTCACTATGCCCTGCTGGTGTGCCGCACCGATTCGCTGGGTGAGGGCGATCTGCAGACGTCGTCGTTCGGGATTCCCGCCGCGCGCCGCGCGCCCATTGAACTCGTTGCGTCGTCGCCATTAGAGGGGCTTGAGGGCGCATTGCGTCACGTTTTCGAAAACGCGGAGGGCAACCTGTTCGAACAGATCGAAGACACGGTGATGCGCGTGGCCTTCGACTTCTGCTATCGGAATCAGATTCAGGCTGCAAGGCTGCTCGGCATTAGCCGCAATGTGTTGCGCGCGCGCCTGATCCGGGCCAAACAGATTTCCGCCCACAAGTAGGCACGTCCAGGCCATGCCGGATACGCACGATCCCTGCTCACGCTGCGGAGCGCGAGCGTGGGGCGATTGTGAAACCGGCCCGCGCCCGATGCAGCACGCCACGAGGCACGCGGATTATTCGATCGATCTGCTGTTGCCGATCTGCCAGACAAACGGCGGTTGAGTGCCGTTGATTTCCCAGTCACCCACGATCCGTTCCTTGTAGATCAGCGGATTGTGCGACGCGGCGGTGCGCGCGTTTCGCCAGTGACGGTCCAGTAGCTTGTTTTCGCTGATGCCCGATGCGCCGAGTGCGTTGAACAGGTCGGTGGTCGCTTGAAGAATCAAACCGGCCACGGCGACTTGCGCTTTTGCCGACTCGATTTCGGCCGCCACGTTCGCAGCCTGCTCAGCCTCCCGGTCTGCGCCGAAGCGAGCTTCATACGCGCTCTGCGATGGCTCCGCGGCTCGCACGGCGGCGGCTTCCGCGGCGTACACGCGCGCCGCTATTTGCCCCACCACCTGCTGCACCTGAGCATCTTCACTGACGCGCGGCGCGTTACCGTGACTGTAGACCCGGGTACGTTTGCGGACTTCACGCGAAATGTCGCGCAATGCGGCGCGCCCCGTACCCGCAATCACGGCGATCAGCACGAGCTGATAGAACGCCGTCTGGTATTTGAAGCGTGTGGAGAAGTCGATTATATTCTCTTCCTCGACCATGGCGTTGTCGAAAACAGACGTTCCGCTTCCGGTGGTGCGCTGACCGAAACCGTCCCAGTCGTCGCTTTGTTTGACACCTGGCTGATGCGTGCTCACTGCCGCGATGACGTCTGCACCGTTGTCGTCGCGCTGTGCGTAGACGTCGATCCAGTCGGCGAAGATGCTGCCCGTGCTGTAGTACTTTGTTCCGTTGACGACCCACCGGTCGTTGCGGCGAGATACCCGCGTGATGACGTCTCCAATCTTGACCGCACCGACTTCGGTCCAGGCATTGCCGACGATTTCCCCCGCCACGAAGCGTTGCAGCCATTTTTCGCGTGCTATGCCGGGCGCCGCATTGATCCTGTCTTCGACGAAGGCAAAGTGGCCACGTAACGCTTGCGGCAAACTCGAATCGGCCTCAGCCAGTTCGATCAGCAGTTGCACGAGTTGCGGGAGCGTCGCACCGGCGCCGCCGTATTCGCGCGGCACTCTGATGGCACCGAATCCGGCTTCCTTCAGCCAGACAATCTGCTCATACGGCAGCGTACGGGTACGTTCACGTTCAAGCGCGCCTTCCGCGATCCGGCCGAAGACAGGGCGGAATGTGGCGGCCAGCTCCGCATAGTCGGCGCCACGTGAAATTGGTGATGTTTCGTGCTGGTTTCGTGCTGTCATACTCGTGCTCTGAGGTCGATGTGTGGAATGAGGCAGAGCGGTCGCTCTAGTCGTGAAGAGCAGAGAGCACAAGACATGCCATCGCGCTAACCATCTATCAGCCTTGATGAATCGGGAGCGTAAAGACACTGTACTGCTGGCCCCGGAGCAACGTGCTGACGAACTGCTTGCCCAGGAGCAGTGGGCAGTCATCAGAGCGAACAGCCGAGGAGGCCGCGATGTGTGGAAACATTTTTCTTATAGCCGATGCGAGCTCGCCGACGCAATCGATCAGGCGCGCCAGGTTTGACTTTCGCTAACGTGAACCTCTAACGCAGGAAAAGCCGCTCCGATACTTTATTCCAGCCAGTTGCGTCGCTTTAAGTGTGTCGACAGCCGAAGGTCAGTTCTGGACGTGACCGAACCTGAGCTTCGCGGGTTATATTTGGCAGCGGCGGCTTTTGCGAAGCGCCGCACCGTCGCGATTTGCCGGATCGGGAAGCCCGAATTTCCGCAATGCCGCTGTCCGGTCGCCTTGGCGGTTCCCGGTTGCATCAGATCAACGACTCCCAGCGCTGTCCCTCATGGAGAGGTTGCCCGGACTTTCGCCACGAGTCACGCCGTGACGGACGTCGCGGCGATTTTCACCGGCGTTCTGAGGTTGCCGGTGGAAGGCGGGGCGCCGTCCGACAGTTTGAAGACTGCCACGGTTTGCACCAGTTGCTGGGCCTGAGACCTCAGACTTTCTGCAGCCGCTGCGCTCTCTTCGACCAAGGCGGCGTTCTGCTGTGTAACCTCGTCCATCTGACTGACAGCGTCACCTACCTGACCCATGCCGACGCTCTGTTCGTTGCTCGCCACGCTGATCTCGCCAACAACTTCGGACACACGTTTTATCGCATTGACAATCTCGACCATGGTCGTGCCTGCCCGATTGACCAGGGCGGTGCCCTCACTTACACGTTCTACGCTGGTAGAGATCAGCGACTTGATTTCTTTCGCCGCTGCAGCGCTGCGCTGCGCGAGGTTGCGAACTTCCCCGGCAACCACCGCGAAGCCTCGGCCCTGGTCACCGGCACGTGCCGCTTCGACGGCGGCGTTCAGCGCAAGGATATTGGTCTGGAAGGCAATCCCGTCAATCACGCTGATGATCTCGGCAATCTTCTTCGAACTGTCGTTGATGCCCGTCATCGTTTCGACCACCTCATCGACCACCTCGCCGCCCTTGACGGCAATCGTACTTGCGTTGCTTGACAATTCGTTGGCCACCCTGGCGTTTTCAGCGTTCTGTTTGACGGTAATAGTAAGTTGTTCCATTGAAGCGGCAGTTTCTTCCAGCGCGCTCGCCTGCTCCTCGGTGCGACTCGATAGATCCAGATTTCCCTGAGCGATCTGTGCGCTTGCGGTAGCCACCCCGTCGGCATTCTGGCGTACATCCGACACAACCCGCAACAGACTGTCGCGCATGTTCTTCAGCGACGCCATCAGGCTGGTCGTATCGCCAGAACGCAGTTCAATGTTTACGCTGAGATCGCCTGTCGCGACGCTCCTTGCAAGATCAGCAGCAATCGCAGGCTCGGTCCCGAGTTGCCGGGTCAGGCTACGCGTGAGCCAGATGCCGATGCCGACTCCGGCCAACGTAGAGAAGATTACCAGGGCGATCATCAGATTCCGACTCGCCACGTACAGGTTCTGATTCGATTCGGCGGCTTCCTTCGCGTCGTCCTGTTTTCTGTTCACCAGGGCGTTCACCAGTCTGTCAATCTTGTCGGCCTTCGCGCGAAAATCGCCAAACAGGTGTTCGGCGAGTTCGCTGTGATCCTGTAGCGGAGCAGCGCTGGCTTTTGTTGCCATCTCCCTGAAGCCCTCGTCGTAGTCACGCCAGGCCTGATCAAGGTCGGCGAACAGCGCCTTGCCCTGTTCGCTTTCAAATAGCGGCCTGGCCTTGTCGAGCGATTCGCGTGCTGCCGCAAGGTTTTGCTCACTTTTTCTCAGGAATTCGGCTCGCTGCCCCGAGGTGGAAGACAGTATGGCGTTGCGTAACGACCGCGCAGCCTCCAGCACACCGACGTATCCCTTTTGCGACAGCGATAATCCGACCAGGTCAAACCGGTAGACCTTGTCTCCTTCATCGTTGATCCTGGCCATATTGCGTATTCCGATTCCGCTTACAACCGCCCCGATCAGGCAAACGAGTACAAAAGCGCTGATCAGTTTGGTGCCAAGGGTCATGTTGCTGATTTTCATGCTGTCGTCCTGTGAAGTCGAATGACCTCGTGCCATTACAGGTCGTTGCACGGCGAACGTACAAATCTGCTGCATGGTCCGAGATGGAATGTCGTTGCCGCGACGCATTTTCGTCTGAAGATTGACCGGATTCGCCGTGCGTCTTGGCATTACAGTTAGTAATCCTGCGTGAGACACGAACCAAAGCGGTGCTTCAAATCTGTTCGGCCTGACAGAGGTGCTTTGGACATATTTCGGCGCAGGCGCGCCGAACTTGAGAGACCGCGAATGTGGATTTACCCTTGCAAAAGGAAGCACGTAGGAAATCCAGAGGCAGGACCCCGCCAACTCATTGATACACATCTGCGCACCATCCTCGCAATTGTCAGCATTTCGTAGGGAGACCCGGTATAGCCGGAAATCGGTCGACTGCTTGCCGGCAGCTGTCAGACACAGCGACGCAATGGAAGATAAAGTGCTCGAGACGCGATCGCGCTTTCATCTGGGTTTCACTCTGAGGATTGCCAAATGGAGCGGACCCAAAATGACGAGCATGCGATGTGTTTTTTGGGGAATCGTCTTGCGCACGCGTACGGTCTTTTCCCAACTTCTGACGCGTTTGCTGCCCCTGCGGTCAGACAACAAAGGCGAAGATTGACGACTTCGCACTGGGCCTCGGTACGAATGACAGCGCTTGCTACCGTATCAATGAGGGGCGGAGTAGCGAATGCCGTCGGAGGAGGAGATAGCGGATGATCTTGATGAGTTAATCGATATGGAGTGCAAATAAATTGTTGCTTGCTGCGGCCCGGTCAAAGATGACTTATCGGTCTCGGTTTCGGTTCGGCGTCGCCACGGCGACTGCTATCTGTCGCAGATTGCGTCGTCCAGGTAATGCTAGGAACATCGCTGTAAAGATAAGTATGCTTATCACAATAGCAACGTTTCTGTGCCAAACTGCTGGTCATGCAAACGCGCCTGACCTCCCCAACTTCGACCGATCCGGCCATCGATGGCTTTCCCGATGCGGATGAGCTGGCCGCGCTGCGCGCGTGGTACGCCGGCATGCCGGTTCGCCAGGCCGTGGCACGCTACCTGCCGGATCGCATCGGGGCACGGCAGTCGGCGCGCGGTGTCCTCGGCGGCGTTCGCCGGCGGCTGGGGAAGATTGCGCGGCAGCTCGGCCGGCCGGATCTGGCCGCTGTCTTTGCGCACCCTGACGGTGAGCGTTTGCGGGAGGCGAAGGCGGTCGCCGACGCGATCGGCGTCCTGCGGCACGTGCGCCTGCCGGTGCCGCAGATCAGCGACGACCTCGGCCTCTGGCTGCCGGCGCGGGCGGTCGCCACGCTGCGCGCGCACGGCATGGCGACGCTGGCAGATCTCACCGTCCGGATCCCGCGCCGGCGCCAGTGGTGGAAGGTCATTCCCGGGCTCGGTCCCGCCAGTGCCCGGAAAATCGAGGCGTTCTTTGCCGCGCACCCGGCGCTGACGGAGCGGGCGAGGGCACTCCTCGCCCTCTCGCCGGCCAGCCCCATCGTGCCGTGGGAGCAGTTGCGGCTGCCGCATGAGGTCGACGGCTCGGCCGGTGCTTATCGCGCCCCGCGCGCGACCTGTACGCTCGATGCGGACAACGATTACCAGGCCGTTCAGACGTTACGCGCAAGAGAAAGAAAATGGACATCAGCCGGAGCCTTGAAAATACTGGGA
>NZ_JBHUFR010000013.1:0-266484 GCF_042680985.1 Paraburkholderia dipogonis
AACGCGTTCGCGTAGCCCGTCAGTTCCAGATAGGCCCGTCCGACATCCACACCTTCGTGGCTTACCCGCACCGCGCCCTCCCTGCCAGAAACTCGTCGACGAGGTTTCCCTCGCCGCCCTACGTCGTCAAATCCGGCTAAGCCCGCTTACGCACCGGAGTCTGGTGCGGCACACCAGCGGTAAATCGATCGAGTCGTTCACTCGCATCAGTGATCGCCCAGAGGGGCGCGCTATGCAGCTGCCGGTCGTAATTCGTTGCGATCGTCGCAAAAAGCGCGAATCCCGTGCTGTCCAATGCCCACTTGCCGGTTTCACGGCCGATGTCGAACGCTGCCGACACCGCACGTTCCGCCCCGGCTAGTTGTTCATCGGTCGCCGAGCCGAACCCCGATTCCGCCAGAAAGCCCGTCAGCAGCATGATTTGCGTGAGCGTTTGCGCGTCGCTCATGCTGCCGGCGCCGCGGCGCAAGACGTCTAGCGCTAGATGCGCCCGCAGCGCGAGGTCGTCGGCGGTTTGCCGCGGAATCGGCAACAGCATGGCCTTGGCATGCCGCGCGCGAGCGGCGCCAGTGTGGCGGGATAACGGAATAGGTTGTGCCATGAAGGTCCAATGTTTATACCTGTGCAGATGCAATAACGGCGCGGCCCGTAAAAGATTGAGCGCCTCGTTGTGCAGGCGGTAGGCGGATCGCCTGGAAGGCCATCTGGCGGCCTTCGCCACCACACTTACGCGGAGTCTGGCGCATACGTCCGTCGGACGTGAGGGCGCGATGCCCTTCAACCTTCCTTCACTTCATGCGTGAGGCATTTCACCCACTAGGACGCCGAACGCCGCCCCGCGAGATGCCGATACTGCGACCACGTCGCAACTTCGGCTGCATGCAATACACATCAAATCATTTGCGTCTCTTCATCAGGGAAGATGACTTCTATCCGCGAGGCACCACACCTACCCAAACGAACCCGCCCCCGACCCTCAACCCACGCATAGCCTCATCACCCCAACCTCACCCAACCTCACCCTCATCCAAAACCGGCGCCACACTCCGCGCCCGCGCTCTTCGACGAATCTCCGAATCCAGGATCAAACGTCCACGCAGCTTCCCCTTCATCCGCTTCACATAGCGCGGCGCCTCGGTCATGTGGATCACCATCAACTCCCGCACCTTCTCCACATCGCGCTCACGCGCAGCCTTCGTAATCGCTTTGTGAATCTTGACGTTCGCCTGACCGAACCGCTCATGCTCCGCTTGCGGCGTGTCGTTACGAAACTCGATGAGCTGCCGGATCATTTCATTGATCAACTCGCAACTGAAGCGCAGGAACGGATTCGGATTCGCCGCCGCGAGGATGTCGTGGAAATTCACGTCTTCCTGCCGCTGCCGCACGATGTCCTTCCCGCCATGTGACGACGCCGGTTGATCACAACATGCAATGCTCGCGTCGAGCGCTTCGAAGTCCTGCTCCGTCAGGTGCGGCACGGCGCCCGCCGCGAGTTCGGGCTCCAGCAGTTTGCGCACGGTATAGATGTCGTCGATCGAAACGTCTTTGAAGAACAGGTAGTTCTGCAAAAGTTGCAACGTACGATCGAGCGGCACCTCCACCACCATACCGCCGCCGCTCGGCCCGGTGGTCACTTTGATCAGCCCTTGCACCTCGAGCGATTTCAACGCCTCGCGGATCGTGCTCTTGCTCACCGAAAAGAGTTGCTGCAACTCCACCTCGCGCGGCAGCCGGTCGCCTGGCTTCAGGTCTTTCTCGGTGATGAGCCGCTTGATTTCCTCCGCGACCAGATCGCCGCGTTTCTGCTGCTTGATCTCAATCGCGGCGCCAGCCTTGGCGCGGTCCATGGCCATATTCGATGCTCCCAGTTCGTCCTGCACGATCTTCGATCGACTCGCCGGCGCCGTTGCAGCCCGAAAGGCCGCCTCGATGCCGCCAGGAATTTTGCCTTATTGACACCAGAATTTATTGTACCTACGATCAAGTCCAACCTATTTATCATGATAAATAGAACAAAGCCGATGAGGTGGAAAACTTCACGGCGGCCAGCAAGTTCAAGTAGTCGTTCGCGCAACGCGTGCAGTTTCGTAGTCGGTCAGTGCGTGTCTCTTTCCTAAGGAGCGTCATTTTGAATCGCCGAAATATGTTGAAGCTGGCCGCGCTGTCGGCCGTTCCGGGGACGTTGGGCTCGCTGGCCGCGCGAAGCGCGTTCGCGCAGGCCGGCACCTTGCAGTTCGCCTGTCCGGTGCCGATGTCCGGTCCATTCGCAGCGAACGGCAAATACGCCGACCTCGGCATGAAGCTCGCTATCGAGCAGTACGGCAAAGTGTTGGGTCAGTCGCTCGCATACACGGTGCTAGACACGGAAGGCAAGCCCGCAACCGCTGTGCGCCGAGTGCAGGAAATCGCGCAGCAGAAGAATGCGCGCTTCTTTGCCGGAGGTATTTTGTCCTCCGAAGCATTGGCAATGGGCAAGGAAGTCCAGAAAGCAGGCGGCATTTTCATCACGACGGCCGGCGCGGACGAAATCACCGGCAAAGACTGCAACGACGCCACATTCCGCTGGTCGGTGCCGACCTACGGCGCGATCGAGCAGACGGTGCGTCCGCTGATCCAGATGATGCCCAAAGCCAAACGCTGGTACACCATCACGCCGCAATACGTGTTCGGCGACGGTTTGCTCTCGGCGGCGAAGACGATCTTCAAAGAGAAGGGCATCGAACATGTAGGCAACAGCTACCACTCGCTCAACGAGAAAGAGTTCAGCGGCTATCTGACGAACGCAGTCGCGGCGAAGCCTGACGTGCTGCTCATTCTGAACTTCGGCTCGCAATCGTCCGATACGTTGCGTCAGGCCGTGAGCTTCGGCATGAAGAACAATTGCACGATTCTGATGGCCTGGGCGTCCGGACTCGAGCAATTCGAATCGCTCGGTGCGGACCTGTGCGAAGGCGTCTATTTCGGCGCGCAGTATTGGCACGACATCGATTCGCCGCTGAACCGCGATCTCGTCAAACGCGCGAATACCGCATTCAAGGCAAACCCTAATTACAGCCTGGCAGGTTCGTATATCTGTACGAAGATCCTGCTCGACGGCATCGTGAAAGCAGGCAACGTCGACCCGAAGAAGGTAGTCGCCGCACTCGAAGGCATGAAATACGACGGTTTGACCGGCCCGGAAGAAGTCCGCAAAGGCGACCACCAGGTGCTGAAGAACTATTATCTGTTGAAGGGCAAGGCGAAGAACAAGATGAAAAACGCCGACGACTACGCGGATATCGTGAGCTCCGGCCAATCGTTCCTGCCGCTCGACAAAACCGGCTGCAAGATGGCCTGAGGCCCAAGTGCCGCACGCCGGCGCGGCACGCAGATCGCAGCACTGCATCGCGATTCCTTTCGCACCACCCTTTAGACGGACGCCATGAACGTTTATCTCCTGCAGATCGTCAACGGCATCGGAGTGGGAATGCTGTATTTCCTGCTCGCAGTCGGCTTGTCGATCGTGTTCGGCCTGCTGCGCTTCGTGAATTTCGCGCACGGTGCGTTCTATCTGCTCGGCGCGTACTTCTGCTATCAGGCGATGCAATGGTCCATGAGTTTCTGGACCGCGCTTGTAGTCGTGCCGGTCGTCGTGGGCGCGCTTGCGTGGGTCGTCGAGAAACTGATTCTGCGGCACGTCTATGCGCAGCAGCATGAGTTTCATATTCTCGTGACTGTCGGTCTCGCGCTCGTGGTGCAGGAATGCGCGATCCTGATCTGGGGACCGCTCGGCGACAACGTGGCCGTGCCCGACTTGCTGAACGGTGTGGTGATCTGGGGCAGCTTCGTGTATCCGAAGTACCGTCTCTTCGTGATCGGCTTCACGGCGGTACTGGCCGCGCTTTTGTGGTGGGTGCTGGAAGGCACGCGGCTTGGCAGCGCGGTGCGTGCGGGCAGCGAATCGACGGAGATGGTCTCGCTGCTCGGCATCAACGTGTTGCGCGTTTTCAGCCTCGTGTTCGCGCTCGGCGCCGCAACGGCCGCGTTGGCGGGCGTGCTTGCCGCGCCGATTCGCGGCGTCGATCCGTTCATGGGTATCGAGGCGCTCAGCGTCGCGTTCGTCGTGGTGGTGGTCGGCGGA
Organism: Paraburkholderia dipogonis; assembly: GCF_042680985.1. NCBI lineage: Bacteria > Pseudomonadati > Pseudomonadota > Betaproteobacteria > Burkholderiales > Burkholderiaceae > Paraburkholderia > Paraburkholderia dipogonis. Next base: position 4,124 of record NZ_JBHUFR010000013.1, read on the forward strand.
ATGGGTAACTTCCTTGGCGCGTTGGTGGGCGGACTGCTGGTGGGAATCGTCCAAAGCGTGATGAGCACCTTGTGGCCGGAAGGCGCGCGCTTGATGATCTACGTCGCGATGGCCGCCGTGCTATTGCTGCGACCGAACGGTCTGCTCGGGAGAGCGGCATGATCGATACATCGAAACCTATCGTGCAGAGCGCTGTTTCTACGAAGACGCAAGCCGGCCTGAAGCATTCATTACACCGTTATCGCTTCTTGTTGCTGGCGCTGCTAGTTGTGTGCATTTTGCCGCTCACGCTACGCTCGGGATCCCTCGCCACTGAAGTGCTGGTGTTCGCACTCGCCGCACTCGGTTGCAATTTGCTGTTGGGCCACACAGGTTTGCTCTCTTTCGGGCAGGGCATTTTCTTCGGGCTAGGCAGCTATTGCGCGGGACTGGTCCTGACCAAAACAGGGTTGCCAGTGTCCGTGGCATTGCTTGCGTCGGCTGTCATCGGCGCGGCGGCCGCGGCGCTGGTCGGCTGGTTTTCGATTCGTCAGCGCGGCACGTACTTCGTCATGTTGACGCTCGCATTCGGCCAACTGTTCTACTTCCTCGCCTACACCACACCCGATCTGACCGGCGGCGACAACGGCTTGCTCGACATTCCGCGCCCGGCGTTGGGACTGTTCGGCAAAGCGATCGTGCCGTTGACCTCGCCCTGGCAATACTACGGTTTCGTCGCGGTGTTGTTCCTCGTGGTGTTCTGGCTGTTGATGCGTGTCTCGCACTCCGTATTCGGCCGTACGTTGCTCGCGATTCGCGACAACGAAGCGCGCGCGGCCGCGGTCGGTTACGACATCAAGCGCTTCAAACTGATGGCGTTCGTGATCTCCGGCGCGGTCACGGGTCTGGCGGGTGCGTTGCACGCGCTGATGACCGGCATCGCGCCGCTCTCCAACATCGACTATCACACGAGCGAAATGATCCTCGTGATGACGGTGATCGGTGGCACCGGCAATCTGTTCGCCTCCGTATTGGGCGCTGCATTCTACGTGCTGTTCGCCGACTGGCTCTCCACATTGTGGCCGCGCTGGCTCTTGCTGCTCGGCATCGTGCTGATCGCCGTCAGCCTGTACATGCAGCGCGGTCTGTGGGGCATGGGCGAACGCATCTGGCAATCGCTGCGCCGTAAGCCATCCTCCAATGCAGGCAACGACGCAGACAAGGAGTCCGTATGAGCGAAGCCATTCTGCAAGCGAGCGGCGTGGTGAAGCGCTACGGCAAATTCACCGCGCTCTCCGACGTCACCTTGAACATCATGCCGCGCACGGTGCATTCCGTAATCGGACCGAACGGCGCGGGAAAAACCACGCTGTTTCACGTGTTGACCGGCACGCTGCCTATCACCGAGGGCAAGATCGTTTTCGACGGCCATGATGTCACGCGCGAGCCGGATCATAAACGCGTACGGCGAGGCGTCGCGCGTTCGTTTCAGGTGACGAGCCTGTTTGCCAATCTGAGCGTGCGAGAAAATCTGCGGCTTGCCGCGCAAGGTGTGGACGCAGTGCGCGCGGTGAATGCGTGGACGCCGCCGCACGGCGCGATCACGCATGCGGACATCGTCGATAGCGTGCTTGAACGGCTCGCGTTGCAGCGTTTCAGCGAGGTATCGGCAGGCGCGCTTTCGCACGGCCAGCAGCGGCGGCTCGAAGTCGGCATGGCGCTCGCCGCGCGGCCCAAGGCGATCTTTCTCGACGAGCCGACCTCAGGCATGGGTATCGACGACCTCGACGACATGAAACAGCTGATTCGCGGCCTGCGCGACGATTACACAGTCGTGCTGATCGAACACAACATGGGCATCGTGATGGACATCTCCGACACGATCACCGTCATGCAGCAAGGGCGCGTGCTGGTGGAAGGGCGCCCCGACGACATTCGCGGCGACGAGCGCGTACGCAGCGCCTATCTCGGCAACATGATCACCGGAGGCCGCGCATGATTCTCGACGTGCAGCAGATTCACGGCTTCTACGGCAAGAGCCACATTCTGCAAGGCGTCTCCTTGCAGATCAACGATGGTGAAACGGTCACGCTATTGGGCCGCAACGGCGCCGGCAAATCGACCACGCTGAAAGCGATTGCAGGCGTCGTCACGCCGCAGCGCGGCACGGTCACGTTCAACGGCGCCAGGATCAGCGGTATGCCGCCGCACAAGATCGCATCGCGAGGCGTTTGTTTCGTGCCCGAGCATCGCGGCATCTTTCGTCTGCTCACGGTCGAAGAAAACTTGCGGCTCGGTGCGCGCAAAGATTCGCCGTGGCAACTCGACGACATCTACCGCATTTTTCCGCGCTTAAAGGAGCGACGCACGAACGGAGGCGCACAGCTATCCGGCGGCGAACAGCAGATGCTTGCAATCGGCCGCGCGCTGATGAATCACCCGCGTTTGCTGATGCTCGATGAACCTGTCGAAGGCCTCGCGCCGGTGATCGTCGAGGAAATCGTCGCGCAGCTCAAGCTGATCCGCGAGGCGGGCGTGGCGATTTTGCTGGTCGAGCAGAATCTCGAAGTGTGCACGCAACTCGCGGATCGCCACTACATCATCGAACAGGGCGTGATCGTCTATGCGGGCGACAACGCGTCGTTTGCGGCGGACGACTCGATCAAGGACCGTTATCTCGGCGTCGGCGTGGTCTGACGCGCACTCAGTCTTCAACACGAGGAAGCATCGATGCAAGTTCATGAATCAACAACCGTCGCGACGTTCGCCGATCTGCGAGTCGACGGCGCGCGGCTCTGGGACAGTCTCATGCAACTCGCGCGAATCGGCGCCACCGAGAAAGGCGGTGTGTGCCGGCTCGCACTCACGGAACTGGACCGCGAGGCACGTGACCTTTTTATCGCGTGGACGAAGGAGATCGGCTGCAGCGTTCGGGTGGACGCAATCGGTAACATCTTCGCGCGCCGCGCCGGTTTGCGCGACGATCTGCCGCCAGTGATGACCGGCAGTCATATCGATACTCAGCCTACCGGTGGCAAATTCGACGGCAATTATGGCGTGCTCGCGGGACTCGAAGTGCTGCGCACGCTAACTGACGCCAACGTGCAGACGCTTGCACCGCTGGAAGTCGCGGTGTGGACCAATGAAGAGGGCTCGCGATTCGTGCCGGTGATGATGGGTTCCGGCGTGTTCGCCGGCGCATTCACCCTGGAGCATGCGCTCGAACAACACGATCGTGGGGGCATCACGGTACGCGACGCGCTGTCTCGCATCGGATATGCCGGTGAAATCACAAAACCGCATGCGGTAGGCGCTTATTTCGAAGCCCATATCGAACAAGGCCCCGTGCTGGAAGCACACGACAAAACAATCGGCGTGGTACAAGGCGCGCTCGGTCAACGCTGGTACGACGTGACGGTGCACGGCATGGAAGCGCACGCCGGCCCGACGCCAATGGAATTGCGGCGCGACGCGCTGCTCGTCGCAGCCGATCTGATTCACGCCGTCAACCGCATTGCGCTGGATCATGCGCCTCACGGTCGCGGCACGGTCGGCTGGCTCGACGTGCATCCGAACTCGCGCAATGTAATTCCAGGCCGCGTGACACTCACCGTCGATCTGCGCGCGGCCGACGACGCCACGCTCACCGCAATGGATAGCGCATTGCGCGCCGCATGCACAATGGCGAGTGAAAACACCGGCATCACGGTGGACGTCGAACAGGTGGTGTATTTCCCGCCGCAACCGTTCGCCGCTGAACTGGTCGGCGCCGTGAAGCAGGGCGCGGACACGCTCGGCTTTTCGTCGATGGACGTGATCAGCGGCGCCGGCCACGACGCCGTCTATCTCGCGAGAGTCGCGCCCGCGGCGATGATCTTCGTGCCGTGCAAAGACGGTATCAGCCACAACGAAATCGAAGACGCGCGAGCGGATCATCTCGAAGCCGGTTGCAACGTGCTGTTGCAGGCCATGCTGAACGCCGCGCAGAAAGCGGGGAGCGCGGCCGCATGAAGATCCTCATCGCGCGGATGAATCACGAGACCAATACGTTTTCGCCGGTGGCCACGCCGTTGGCGGCATTCGGCCGTGACGGGCCGAGCTACGGCGAAGACGCGTTCAACGACAACAAAGGCATGCAGACAGCGATGGCCGCGTTCATCGACGCAGCCGAACGTGAGCATGCCGACATCGTCACGCCTGTGTCGGCGTCGGCGAATCCGAGCGGGCCGGTCGAGGCCGCCGCTTACGATGCGATCTGCGAGGTGATCGTGTCGGCCGCCGCGGGTTGCGACGCCGTCATGCTCGATCTGCACGGCGCGATGGTCGCCGAGAATTCGAACGACGGCGAAGGCGATTTGCTCGAACGCGTGCGCGCTCTGTTGCCGGATGCGCCGATTGCCGTCGCGCTCGACTTGCACGGCAACGTCACGCAAAAGATGATCGACAACGCCGACGTTATCGTCAGCTTCAAGACCTATCCGCACGTCGATATGTACGAGACCGGCGCGCACGCGGCGCGTCTGATGTTCGACATGGTTCGCGGTAAGGCGAAGCCTGTGATCGCCTGGCGCCGGCCGCCGCTGCTCACGCACACGCTGCGCAGCGCGACTGCCGAAGGCGCGATGAAGCGCGCCGTCGACGCCGCGCGCGCGGCCGAGACCGAAGGCATGCTCGCGGCGTCGGTGCTGTCCGGCTTCTCGCTCGCCGATATCGAGGCACCATGCATCAGCGTCGTGGTGGTGGGCGACGGCGATCCCGAGCAAGCCGAAGCGGTCGCGGAACGGATCGCGCGGCAGATCTGGAACGAGCGCGAAGATTTCGTATACCGCAGCGCGCCGCTCGCTGAATCTGTCGCGCAAGCCGCCGCGCTCGCGGTGGATGCCGACAAGCCCGTGCTCCTGCTCGATCACGGCGACAACTGCATGTCGGGCGGCACGTGCGACACGATGGATCTGCTCGAAGAAGCCTTGAAGCAGAAGCTCGAAGGCATCGTGAGCGGGCCGTTGTGCGATCCGCAAGCGGTCGCGGCGTTGATGTCGGCGGGCGTCGGCAGCACGGTGACGGTGACCATCGGCAACAAGGTCGCGAGCGATGCGCTCAAGCCGCGTCCGCCGCTCGCCGTGACCGGCGTGGTGCGCGCGCTGACCGACGGCGAGTACGTGATCAGCGGCCCGACGTACACCGGCCAGCGCGCCTTCATGGGACGCGCCGCGGTCCTCGACACGGGCACCGTCAAACTCGTGATGACCGAGCGCACGCACGAACCGTGGGACCTCGGCGTGTTCGAGAGTGTCGGCATCGATCCGCGTCGCGCGCGTTTCCTGTTGCTCAAATCGCGCATGTACTGCCGCCCGGTGTTCGTGCCGATTGCGGCGGCGCTGGTGGATTGCGACAGCCGCGGCGTGACGAGTTCGGATTACGGCCTGTTCGCTTTCAGGCAGGTGAAGCGGCCGGTTTATCCGCTGGATACGCAGACCGAGTGGGCATCGGCGAATTGAATCGATAGAACTGCCGTCAAGGGCTTGTGCTGAGCGTGCGGGTTCTCTATAATTCGCGCCTCTAAAGGCTCGTAGCTCAGTTGGTTAGAGCACCACCTTGACATGGTGGGGGTCGTTGGTTCGAATCCAATCGAGCCTACCAACGCATCCGTGACGTAGACGAAAGCGGTTTCGCTTTCGTCTACTGTCAGGTTCTCGCATCATCTCGGCGCATGGTCCATGTGTGCCGCTGTCCTGTCCACTTTCTCCGCTATATTCCCTTGAGCTAGACGCACCGTCACGCGTTCGCCGTAAATGCCTTTGTACGTCCAGCGTTCGCCGTATCGCGTCCTCATTCGCCAATGCGCGGTACAGTTAAGCCTTCTGGTTTCGCCACTGAATAAACTGCCGTCGGCGCGCGACGCAAGCGCGGGCAGCTTAAAAGGAAGCTGACGCAATGAAGAAGCTCATCAACGAGGTGTCCTCGGTCGTTCCGGACATGCTCGACGGACTCGCGGCGCTCAACCCCAATCTCTCCCTGTTGCAAGGCGGCACGATCGTCGTGCGCGCGGATGCCGAGGCCGCTGCGGCGCGCGGCGAAGTCGCGCTGATCTCGGGCGGCGGCTCGGGCCACGAGCCCGCGCATGGCGGCTATGTGGGCTCCGGCATGCTGAGCGCGGCGGTCGCGGGTGAAGTCTTCACGTCGCCGTCCACTGACGCCGTGCTCGATGCGATCCGCGCGGTGGCCGGCGCCGCGGGTGCATTGCTGATCGTGAAGAACTACACGGGCGACCGTTTCAACTTCGGCCTCGCGGCGGAGATTGCGCGCGCCGAAGGCATTCCCACGGAAATGGCGATCGTCGCCGACGACGTCGCGCTGACGGCAAGTGGCGATCACGCGGGTCGTCGCGGGTTGGCGGGAACCATACTCGTTCACAAGATAGCGGGCGCGGCAGCGGCAGCGGGGCGCCCGTTGACGGAAGTCGCGCAGATCGCCCGTGACGTGGCGGCTTCGCTCGGCACGATGGGTGTCGCGCTTACCGCGTGCACGGTGCCGGCCGCGGGCAAGCCGGGCTTCGAACTGGCCGACGGTGAGATTGAATGGGGACTCGGCATTCACGGCGAACCGGGCGTGGAGCGCGGCGCGCTGGAACCCGCTAACGCGATTGTCGAGAAACTGCTGGCGAAGATCGTCGGCGACCTGCCGTTGCAAACCGGTGAGCGGGTGGCGTTGCTGGTGAACAATCTGGGCGGCACGCCTTCGAGCGAATTGAGTATCGTGGCCGGCTCCGCGCTGCATTGTCTGGCGGAGCGCGGCATCGAGGTTGAACGCGCATGGGCCGGCACGTTCCTGAGCGCGCTGGAAATGGCGGGCGTCTCGCTGACGCTGCTGCGCGTGGACGACGAACGGCTCGCATGGCTCGACGCCGCCACGCATACCAGCGCGTGGCCCGCGCTGAGCGGCCGCGTCGCGCAGGTTTCCGTGCGCCCTGCGCCTGCCGAGCCGGAGCGCGCAAGCGGTGCGACGCTGTCGCGTGAGGCGACCTTGCGCCGCGTGATCGAAGCCGTTTGCGCTTGCCTGCTGAAAGCCGAGCCCACGTTGACGGACATGGATCAGCGCGTCGGCGACGGCGATCTCGGCATCAGTCTGTCGCGGGGCGCCCGCGCGATCCTTCACGAGCTCGATGGCTATCCGGCTGAGACGACGCCCGGCGCCGTATTGCGCAGCATGTCGGCGACGTTGCGCCGCGTGGTGGGCGGCACGTCCGGCCCGCTTTACTCGGTGATGCTGGTGCGCGCGGCGCTCGCGCTCGAACAGTCGGGCGGATCGACGCCGAAAGAATGGGCGGTGGCGTTCAGTGCGGGTGTCGACGGTTTGATGGAACTGGGTGGTGCGCGTCCGGGCGATCGCACGATGGTCGATGCATTGAAGCCGGCCGCCGACGCGCTGCAGTCCGCTCTCGCACGCGCGGATGCATTAAATGCCGCGTTGCAAGCGGCCGTCGACGCGGCGAGCGCAGGCGCATCGCAGACGGCGTCGATGCATCCACGGCGTGGGCGTTCGAGTTATGTCGGCGATCGCGTGCTAGGTCACGTGGATCCTGGCGCGCATGCGGTGGCGTTGTGGCTCGCCGCGATTCGCGAGGCGCTTGCGGCGTAGGCGAGGAATTTCAGCGCGCGGTCACGGACGAAGCAGATCGAACCCGGCCAGCGTAACCACACCGCTCACCACGATCAGCGCCACCGAATGCTGTCCGAAGTAAAGCAGGCCGGCCGCCGACCAGCACGTCAAGGCAAATGCGGCAATACGTTTCATGCTTCAAAACCCCAAGGCTACCGCCAGCAATCCGCTGATCACGCCGCACACCACGACGGCCAACGCCACGACCGTCAGCACGCGCCGCGGAAACGAGCGTCCGAGCATGGCCATGGACGGTACGCTGATCAGCGGCAGCGTCATCAGCAACGCGCCTGCCGGCCCGGCCGCCATGCCGAACGAGAGCATGGCCTGGATGATCGGCACTTCGCCCGCGGTCGGAATCACAAACAGCGCGCCGGCGATGGCCAGCGCGACGATCCACAGCAGGCTGTTGTCGATCTCCGGTCCGACATGCGGAAACAGCCACGTGCGCGCCGCGCCGAGAATCAGCACCAGCACGATGTATTCGGGAACGAGCCGCAGCGTCATCGTGCCGAGGATTTTCACCCAGCGTGCGAAAGCGGTGCCGGGCACATCGACAGCGACCAGTTGCGCGATCGCTTCGCGCGACGCTTCGGCTTCCTTCGGTGTCACCATGCGGTTCACCAGATACCCGAGGCCGAACACCATTACGATGCCCAAGGCGAGGCGCAAGCCCATCCACTGCCAGCCGAGCACGAAGCCCATGAAGATCAGCGTAGCCGGATTCAAGGCGGTATTGCCGAGCCAGAATGCGATCGCCGCGCCCGGCGCCGCCTGACGCGCCCGCAAACCCGCTACCACCGGCGCCGCGCAGCACGTGCACATCATGCCCGGCAACGATAGCAAGCCACCCTTCACCACGCTGCTGAAATCGGTCCGGCCGAGTGCGCGCGCGACCCATTGCGGCGGAATCAGCGCCTGCACCGCGGAGCCGAGCAGCAGCCCGAGCACCATGGCTTGCCAGATCGCTTTGCCGTAGGCGAGGGCGTAGTCGATGGCGGACTGCCACGACGCGGCCGGCGCGCTCGCCGACGTGCCCATCAGGATCGACTTGCCGATGGAGTGCTGGCTCGCGGCCACGAACGCCCGGTTGTAGTACGGGAACCACTTCACGTAAAAGAGGCCGACCACGGCGATCAGCAGAAAGACGATCCAGCCTAGCGCGACTCGCGGTTGTCGAAGGGTTGATTGCATAGTGGTCTTGAACGTTGGTTTTAATCAGACGACAGCGAGTGCGCTGCTGTCGAGCTCAGCAAGCAGTGCCTTCGCCTGGTCGACGACATCGGCGTCGTTGGGACGGAAATTCCATTGCAATGCGCGCGCCAACTGGATGAAATGCTGACGGCTGCTACGCGCATACGCCGGATCGTAATGCCGCTCGATCAACTCGTGCGCGAGGTCGGCGCGCCGGTTGTCGTCGACGAGCTGCTGCCAACCCGTGACACGTTCGCGGCTATGCAAACCGATCATTCGTTGCAACTGTCCCTTGAGTGACTCGGGATCGTCGAACAGATGGGCATAGTCGTGCAGCAGGAACGCCGCGCGATCTTCGGGGTTCGAGATTACCTCGACGCAGCGGCCCTGATGAAACGTGTCGAGCAGCGCGAGCGGCAGCGCGATGGAGCCGATGCGCCGGCTCTCGGCTTCCACGAACACCGGCCGTGCCGGATCGAATGTGCGCAGCGCGCTCACGAGCAGCGTATCGAAACGCTTCTGCGACGGCTGCGGCACGCCGGCCCAGGCGCCGAGCAACGAGCCGCGATGCGCCGCCAGCGCTTCGAGATCCAGCGTCTGCGCGCCCGCGGTGTTCAGGGCCGCGAGCAGGCGCGTCTTGCCGCTGCCGGTCGGGCCGACCAGCGCGATGTAGGAGAAGGCCTTCGGCAGGGTAACGAGCGTGTCCAGCGTGGCGCGCCGATAGGTCTTGTAGCCGCCTTCGAGTTGGCGCGCCTGCCAGCCGATCATATTGAACAGCGTGGTGACCGAACCTGAGCGTTTGCCGCCGCGCCAGCAATAGATCAGCGGCCGCCAGTTGCGCGGCCGGTCGGCGAACGTCGTCTCCAGGTGGTGCGCGATATTGCGCGCGACCAGCGCCGCGCCCATGCGCGTGGCTTCGAACGGCGATACCTGCTTGTATGTCGTGCCGACCAGCACGCGCTCTTCGTTGCTCAGCACCGGCGCGTTGAGCGCGCCTGGAATATGGTCTTCCGCAAACTCGAGAGGCGTGCGCACATCGATGATTTCGTCGAAATCACCGGCATGTTCGAGGCTGGCGAGTAGGTTTTTCAAGGACTTGGGGACACAACGTGCCGGCTGCGGCGGGATGAAATTATCGCACGCGTCGGGAATGCCGATCGCATTTCCTCCGGCCGCTCGCGGCTCAGATAACCTCGACGCGTCCTTCTCCACTCACCATCTCGCCGATCACGCACGCCTCGCCGAACCCGTCGGCGCGGAACAGCGCGAGCACTTCGTCGACGGCTTGCGGTGCGCACGAGACCAGCAGGCCGCCCGAGGTTTGCGGGTCGGTGAGCAGCGTGCGCGCCGTCGCGGACAATGAGGATGGCAAAACGATGTTTTTACCGTATGCGTCCCAGTTGCGCCCTGAAGCGCCGGTAAAAATGCCGGCTTCCGCGAGGCTCACCACGTCCGGCAACCACGGCAGATCCGCGTAGCGCACACGAGCGGTGAGGTTCGAGCCGCGCGCCAGTTCCAGTGTATGGCCGAGCAGGCCGAAACCTGTGATATCCGTGAGCGCATGCACGCCGTCGAGTCTGGATAGGTCCGCGCCCGGCCGGTTGAGCCTGGTCGTTGCGCCGATCATGGCGGCGTAGCCCGCGGCGTCGAGCCGGTCTTTCTTCAGGGCTGCCGAGAGAATGCCCACGCCCAGCGGCTTGCCGAGGATCAGCACATCGCCGGCTTGCGCGCCCGCGTTGCGTTTGACTCGCTTCGGGTCGACCACGCCGATGGCGACGAGGCCGTAGATCGGCTCGACCGAATCGATCGAATGACCGCCGGCGAGCGGGATGCCGGCTTCGGCGCACACGGATTCGCCGCCCTTCAGCACGGCTGCGATCACATCGTGCGGCAGCACGTTGATCGGCATGCCGACGATGGCCAGCGCCATGATCGGCTTGCCGCCCATGGCATAGACGTCGGACAGCGCGTTGGTCGCGGCGATGCGGCCGAAGTCGAACGGATCGTCGACGATCGGCATGAAGAAGTCGGTCGTGGCGACGATCGCCTGTTCGTCGTTGAGCTTGTAGACGGCGGCGTCGTCGGCTGTGTCGTTGCCGACCAGCAGATCGGGAAAAAACGGCAGTGGCGCGCTGCGTTTGAGCAGGTCGGCGAGCAGGCCCGGCGCGATTTTGCAGCCGCAACCGCCGCCGTGCGACAGACTGGTCAGACGGGGCGACGCGCTTGCGTGGCTTGGGGTATTGGTCATTATGGCGGGCATTTCAGGCGACGAATGACCGCCATTATGATGGTTGTTCGGGCAATGCGCAGAGACGGCGGTCGTCGAACGAGCCGGGCAGAGCGTGAAAAACGTCGTCGATTCTTCTGAAGTTACCTATGACGCGCGGCGTGCTCGTCATGCGCTTGCTGTAATAGAGCGTGTCGCAAAGCCGGGCAATCGTTATTTATTGCTGCCCGCGCCGGTACCGTAGAGCCCATTATCGAAGCCGCCCGCGCCTTGGGGCTTGTGACCCTGCCCGCCCGTCTTGCCGCGCGTGTTCGCCGAACCGCCGTCCTTGGTCTGTGGCTTATGCGATTCATGAACTGCCGAGGCGGACGAATCGGGCGCCGATCCCATCGAAGAAGTGCGGTTCTCCTGCTGCGACGAGCCGCTGCCTTGCGTGATCTGGGCGACGCCGTGCGAACTCAGCACGAGCATCGCGCCACCCAGCGCAAGGGACACTGCACCAACTGCGGCACGCCGCTTCATAACGCCGTACATCGTGCCCGCGGAAGAAAACGTGAAAAGTGGATGGGTCATAAGTGCGCCAAAGGTCAGGAGTAAGCGTCAAGCAACTGCCTCCTGCCAGCAATAACAGTGCCTCGATCGATGAAACCGGCTGTGGTAATTCCTATTTTTAGTTGCACTGTAGAAGGTACAACTCCTCGCTGCAGGATTTCATACCGCTCTCTATAATCATTATCAGTGTCCCCATAAAGAGCCGAGGCCATTCGATGACCCATATGTCCCGGCGACAATTTCTGAAGGTTTCCGCCACCACGCTAGCCGGATCGAGTCTCGCCCTCATGGGCTTCTCACCGTCGCCCGCGTTAGCGGAGGTTCGTCAGTACAAGTTGTCGCGCACAACCGAAACCCGCAATACCTGCCCGTACTGTTCGGTGGGCTGCGGCATCCTGATGTACGGGCTCGGCGACAACGCCAAGAATGCAAAGTCCAGCATCATCCATATCGAAGGCGATCCCGATCATCCGGTCAATCGCGGCACGTTGTGCCCGAAAGGCGCGAGCTTGATCGACTTCATTCATAGCGAGAGCCGTCTGAAGTATCCGGAGTATCGCGCGGCGGGTTCGAATGAATGGAAGCGCATTTCATGGGAAGACGCGCTCGACCGCATTGCGAAATTGATGAAGGAAGATCGCGATGCCAACTTTGTCGAGACAACGGCGGATGGCAAAAAGGTCAACCGCTGGCTGACCACCGGCGTGCTCGCGGCGTCGGCCGGCAGCAATGAAGTGGGTTACTTGACGCACAAGACTGTCCGCAGTCTTGGCATGCTTGCATTCGACAATCAGGCGCGTGTCTGACATGGCCCGACGGTGGCAGGTCTTGCCCCGACGTTTGGCCGTGGAGCGATGACGAACCATTGGGTCGACATCAAGAACGCGGATGTGATTCTGGTAATGGGCGGCAATGCGGCCGAGGCGCACCCGTGCGGTTTCAAATGGGTCACCGAAGCCAAGGCGCATCGCAAGGCGAGGTTGATCGTGGTCGATCCGCGCTTTACGCGCACGGCATCGGTTGCGGACTATTACGCGCGGATTCGGACCGGCTCGGACATCGTGTTCCTGGGCGGCGTGATCAACTATCTGCTCACCAACGACAAGATCCAGCACGAGTACGTGAAGAACTACACGGACATGCCGTTCATCGTTCGTGAGGACTTTTCCTTTACCGACGGTCTCTATTCCGGCTACGACGCCGACAAACGCAAGTATGACCAGAGTTCGTGGGACTACGAACGCGGCGACGACGGCTATGCCAAAGTCGATCCGACCTTGCAGCACCCGCGCTGCGTCTATCAGTTGATGAAGCAGCACTACTCGCGCTATACGCCCGAGCAGGTCGAGAGCACGTGCGGTACGCCCAGGGACAAATTCCTCAAGGTGTGCGAGATGCTCGCATCGACGGCGGTTCCGGGGCGCGCCGGTACGATCCTGTACGCGCTCGGCTGGACGCATCACTCGATCGGCGCGCAGATCATTCGCACCGGCGCGATGGTGCAATTGCTGCTGGGCAATATCGGCATTGCGGGCGGCGGCATGAATGCGCTGCGCGGTCACTCGAACATTCAGGGTTTGACCGACCTCGGCCTGATGTCGAACCTGTTGCCGGGTTACATGACGCTGCCGCTGGAAGCCGAGCAGGACTTCGACGCCTTCATCGCGAAACGCGCGAGCCAGCCGCTGCGGCCGAATCAGTTGAGCTACTGGCGCAACTATCGCGCGTTCCATGTCAGTTTCATGAAGTCATGGTGGGGCGACAACGCGAGCGCCGAGAACAACTTCGGTTTCGACTATCTGCCCAAGCTCGATAAGTCGTACGACATGCTGCAGGTCTTCGAGCTGATGAATCAAGGCAAGATGAACGGCTACATCGCGCAGGGCTTCAACCCGCTTGCCGCGGCGCCGAACAAGGCGAAGATCGGCGCGAGTCTGGCCAAGCTGAAGTGGCTGGTCGTCATGGATCCGCTCGCTACGGAAACGTCGGAGTTCTGGAAGAACTTCGGCGAGTTCAACGACGTGGATCCGTCGAAGATTCAAACGGAAGTGTTCCGTTTGCCGACCACCTGTTTCGCGGAAGAACGCGGCTCACTGGTCAGTTCCAGCCGTGTGCTGCAGTGGCACTGGCAGGGCGCGGTCGGACCCGGAGAAGCGAGGAGCGACCTCGAGATCATGTCGGGGCTGTGGCTGCGTATCCGCGCGGCTTACCGTAAGGACGGCGGCAAGTATCCCGATCCGATTCTCAAGATGAGCTGGCCGTATGCCGACCCGGAAAGCCCGACGCCCGAAGAAATCGCCATGGAGTTCAACGGCAAGGCGCTCACCGACGTCACCGACCCGGCCGATAAAACCAGGGTGCTCGCCAAACAGGGCGAGCAGCTGTCGAGCTTCGCGCAGTTGCGCGACGACGGCAGCACCGCGAGCGGCTGCTGGATCTTCTGCGGCTCGTGGACCCAGGCGGGCAACCAGATGGGCCGCCGCGACAACTCCGACCCGACCGGCATCGGCAATACGCTGAACTGGGCGTGGGCCTGGCCGGCGAACCGTCGGATTCTGTACAACCGTGCTTCATGCGACCTCAGCGGCAAGCCGTTCGATCCGACGCGCAAGCTGATCTCGTGGAACGGCAAGGCGTGGACGGGAGCGGACATTGCCGACTTCAAGGCCGACGAACCGCCCGAAAACGGCATGAATCCGTTCATCATGAACGCGGAAGGCGTGGCGCGTTTCTTCTCGCGTGACGGTCTGGTGGAAGGGCCGTTCCCGGAGCACTACGAACCGTTTGAAACGCCGCTTGGCTACAACCCGCTGCATCCGAACAACAAGGCGGTCGTCAGCAGCCCGGCAGCACGCGTGTTCCCCGATGACCGGGCCGCGTTCGGTACGCACGAGAACTTCCCGCATACGGCGACCACGTATCGTTTGACGGAGCATTTCCACTACTGGACCAAGCACGCGCGCCTGAACGCGATCGTGCAGCCGCAGCAGTTCGTGGAGATCGGCGAAGATCTGGCGAAGGAGGTTGGCGTGGTGGCCGGAGATCGCATCAAGGTATCGTCCAATCGCGGGCATATCATTGCCGTGGCGCTCGTCACCAAGCGGATCCAACCGCTGATGATCGAAGGAAAGAAAGTCCAGACAGTCGGCTTGCCGTTGCATTGGGGCTTCAAGGGACTCGCGAAGCCGGGCTATCTCGTCAACACGCTGACGCCCTCCGTGGGCGATGGGAATTCGCAAACACCGGAATTCAAATCGTTCCTCGTCAAGGTCGAAAAGGCATAGGGGAGAAGAGATGGCACTGCAATCACTGGACATCAAACGGCTCTCGGCCACCACCTTGCCTGAACCGCAAGTGCGTGTGCCGGTTACGGGCACAGTCGCCAAGCTCATCGACGTGTCGAAGTGCATTGGCTGCAAGGCGTGTCAGACCGCCTGCATGGAATGGAACGATCTGCGCGATGAAATCGGCACGACAACCGGCATCTACGACAACCCGCGCGATCTGACCGAGCATTCGTGGACCGTCATGCGGTTCTCGGAATACGAGAACACGGAAGGCGATCTTGAGTGGCTGATCCGCAAGGACGGTTGCATGCACTGCGAGGATCCGGGTTGCCTGAAGGCTTGTCCGTCGCCGGGCGCGATCGTGCAGTACACGAACGGCATCGTGGATTTCCACGAGGAAAACTGCATTGGCTGCGGCTATTGCATCACCGGTTGCCCGTTCAACATACCGCGCATTTCGAAGCAGGACAACCGCGCGTACAAGTGCACGCTGTGTTCGGACCGCGTGGCGGTCGGCCAGGAACCGGCTTGCGTGAAGACGTGCCCGACCGGCGCGATCATGTTCGGCACCAAGGAGGACATGAAGCAGCAGGCCTCGGACCGGATTGAAGATCTGAAGGAGCGCGGCTTCCAGAATGCCGGTTTGTACGATCCCGCCGGCGTGGGCGGCACGCATGTGATGTATGTGCTGCATCATGCCGACAAGCCCACTCTGTATCACGGGCTGCCGCAGAATCCGAAGATCAGCGTGATGGTGGCGCTGTGGAAAGGTTTGGCAAAACCGCTGGCGCTCGCAGGTATCGCGTTCGCGGCCCTAGCCGGGTTCTTCCACTACACGCGCGTCGGTCCGAACGAGGTGTCGGAGGCCGATGAAGCCGAAGCCCAGCACGAAGCCGACGAAGTACGCCGTTCGCGGGAGGCATCCAATGAAGCACCCTGAGCATACCCATCTGAAGGACGTGCGAGGCAACAGCTTGATCGTGCGCTACACGCCGAATGAGCGTACGAATCATTGGATCACCGCGATCACGTTCGTCCTTTTGGCGCTGTCCGGCCTCGCCATGTTTCATCCGGCCATGTCGTGGCTTTACGCAATCTTCGGCGGCGGCCAATGGACGCGGATTCTGCATCCGTTTGTCGGCTGCGTAATGTTCCTGTCGTTTCTGATTCTTGCGTTGCGCTTCTGGCATCACAACTATCTCGACAAAGCCGACCTTCAGTGGATGAGACAGATCGACGACGTGCTCAACAATCGCGAGGAAAAGCTCCCCGCGATCGGTAAGTACAACGCTGGTCAAAAGCTGCTATTTTTTACCATGGTGATTTGCCTGCTGCTGTTGCTGGCGAGCGGCATCGTGATCTGGCGGCGCTATTTCTCGTTCTATTTCCCAATCGAGATCATCCGGCTCGCGGCGCTCGTGCATGCCGCGGCGGCGTTCGTGCTGATCGTCGGCATCGTCGTGCATATCTATGCGGCGTTGTGGATCAAAGGGTCGATCGGCGCCATGACGCGCGGCACGGTGACCTATGGCTGGGCGAGAAAGCATCATCCGAACTGGTTCAAGGAAATCATCGGAAAATAACGGGCCACGCACAGGTCATTCGAGGCAGCGCGGCTGCCGGCGCGCCGCACCCGAGCCGCCGCTCCTGTTCAATGAACGGCGGCGGCTCTTCAGTTTTCAGAGGTCGATACTGTGGTTCAACGTATTCTCGAAGCCGGCGATATCGAATCGCTCGATCACTCGGCAATTCCGCGCATTCGCATGCCGGAACGGCTCGCGGTGTTTGCCGCGCGCGCCGCACGGCTGCGCCAGCTTGCGGCGCTCGACAATCCGATCGCCGGCTATTTGCGTCTGATGGCCGTGCTCGCCGACGCGCAGCAAGCCGTGATCGCCGGCTTCAAGGCGCAGCCGCCCAGCGCCGAGTTGGTCGCGAGTGCGCAGCAGCATTCCATGCCGTTGATTCCCGCGCTTTCCGGCGTGCGCGATCCGGCTTGGCGCGACGTGCTGCGGCAGTTGCTCGACAAGGTGGCAGCCGCAGGCCCGCTCGCGCCGCCGCTCGAAGCGCTGATCGACCGGCTGCGCACGCTCGACACCGCCGCGCTCGAATTCCAGGCCGACTCGATTTTCGCGCAGCGCTTCGAAGAAATCGATCCGGCGAGCGCACCGTTCGTCGTGGCCGCGTTGCAAGTGGTGTGGACCGACCTCGCCGCCGATATCGACAAGCGCGAGGTGCCGTACCTCGAGACGCTCGGCCTGTGTCCCGTGTGCGGATCGCATCCGGTGGCGAGCATCGTGCGCGTGGGGGGCGCGTACGACAATTACCGCTACCTGCAATGCGGCCTGTGCTCGACCGAATGGCACATGGTTCGCGCGAAGTGCTCGAATTGCGATTCGACCAAGGGCATCGCTTATCACACGGCCGGCTCGCCGGATGCCGACGAGGCCGCGCGCGAAGCCGAATCGAAGAACGCCGCGCTGAAAGCGGAATCGTGCGACGAATGCCATACTTACCGGAAGATCGGCACACAGTCGAAGGACTACGATTTCGAACCGTTCGCGGACGATCTCGCCAGTCTCACGCTGGATTTGCTGATGGGGGCGGAAGGTTACCGGCGGGCGTCGCCGCATCCGTGGCTGTGGCCCGAACAGGGCGTCGGTGCGGATGAGTCTTCCGGCGAGTCCGACTAGCAGCGAGTGAATGCGACTGGAAGAGGGATTGCCTCGTGAGCGATGTAAGCGGCTCTGAATTGCGGGCGTTGATGGCGCGCGTGCCGTCGGTGGAAAAGGTGATGGCGTCGGCCGAGTTCGCGGCGCTGCTCGCCGAATATGGCCGCACGCAGGTGTTGACTGCGGTGCGCGGGGCGCTCGACTCCTGGCGCGCCGGCGCGCAGTCGGGCGATGCGTCCGTGAGCGCGCTCGACGTCGCGCAACTGAAGAGCGCGGTCGAAGCCGCGCTGCGCAAGCGCAACGAGTCGCGCTTGCGCAGCGTTTTCAATCTGACCGGCACGGTGCTGCATACCAATCTCGGTCGCGCATTGCTGCCCGACGAGGCGGTTCAGGCCGTCATGAAAGCGCTCACGCAACCCGCCAACCTCGAGTTCGATCTTGGCACTGGCAAGCGCGGCGACCGCGACGATCTGATCGACGAGCTCATCTGCGAATTGACCGGCGCCGAAGCGGCCACGGTGGTCAACAACAACGCGGCGGCGGTGCTGCTCACACTGTCCGCGCTGGCGTCGAAGAAAGAAGTCATCGTGTCGCGCGGCGAGCTGGTTGAAATCGGCGGCGCGTTTCGTATTCCCGACATCATGAGCCGCGCCGGCGCGAAACTGCGCGAAGTCGGCACGACGAACCGCACGCATTTTAAGGACTACGAGGAAGCCATCGGCCCGCAAACCGCGCTGCTGATGAAAGTCCACGCGAGCAACTATGCGATCAGCGGCTTCACCAAAGAGGTCGGTCTGGATGAAATCGCGGCGCTCGCCCACGCGCGCGGCCTTGCGGTGGCCGTGGATCTCGGCAGCGGCACGCTGGTCGATCTGAGCCAATGGGGCTTGCCGCGCGAGACGACGGTGCGCGAAACCGTCGAGGCCGGTGCGGACCTCGTCACGTTCAGCGGCGACAAGTTGCTCGGCGGTCCGCAAGCCGGTTTGATCGTCGGGCGACGCGATCTGATCGCGAAGATCAAGAAGCATCCGCTCAAGCGCGCGTTGCGCGTCGGCAAACTGACACTCGCGGCGCTGGAGCCTGTGCTGCAGCTCTATCGCGCGCCGGAGAGGCTCACGGAGCGGCTCACCACGTTGCGCTTATTGACCCGTGCCGCCGACGACATCCGGCTCGCCGCGGAGCGCGTGCAGCCCGGGTTGCAGCATGCGGTCGGCGAACGCTATGCGGTGACGGTGGAGCCGATGTTCAGCCAGATCGGCAGCGGCGCGTTGCCGGTCGACGTGCTGCCGAGTTACGGACTGGTCGTCAGAATGGCGGACGGCAAACGCGGCGGCCGTCAATTGCTCGCGCTTGAAAAGATGCTGCGGGAGATGGCGCGGCCCGTGATCGGCCGCATCGCGGACGATGCGTTGCGCCTCGATCTGCGCTGTCTCGAAGCCGCCGACGAAGCGCAACTGATCGAGCAACTGAAAGGCGCGCGCGCATGATCGTCGGTACGGCGGGGCATATCGACCACGGTAAGACGAGCCTGGTGAAAGCGCTATCGGGCGTCGATACGGATCGGCTCAAGGAAGAAAAGGCGCGCGGCATTTCGATCGAGCTGGGCTACGCGTACGTGCCGCTGGAGAACGGCGACGTGCTCGGATTGATCGATGTGCCGGGTCACGAAAAGCTTGTGCATACGATGACCGCGGGCGCGAGCGGCATCGACTTCGCGCTGCTGGTGATCGCCGCCGACGACGGCGTGATGCCGCAAACGCGCGAGCATCTGGCGATTGTCGAACTGCTCGGGATTCGGCAAGGCGCCGTCGCGCTGACCAAGGTGGACCGCGTCGACGCGCAACGTCTGCGCGAAGTACATGACGAAGTACGGGCGTTTCTGAGCGGCAGCGTACTTCAGGACGCGCCCGTGTTCGATACTTGCGCAGTGCAGGCCGACGATGCCGGCGTGGCCGCGTTGAAGGCGCATCTGCACATGGAGGCCGCGGCGTGGCGAATGAGGCGCGACGACGGCCTGTTCCGTCTCGCGGTCGATCGTGTCTTCACGCTCCCGGGCCAAGGCACGATCGTGACCGGAACCGTGGTGTCGGGCCGCGTAGCGGTGGGCGACACGATGCTGCTCGCGCCGAAGAATCAACCGGTGCGTGTGCGCAGCATTCATGCGCAAAATCGTCCGGCGCAGAGCGGACGCGCTGGCGAGCGCTGTGCATTGAACCTGGCGGGCATCGAGAAGAGCGCGATCGATCGTGGCGACTGGATCGTCGATCCGCGGCTCTCGCAGGCGTCGGAGCGAATCGACGTCATGCTGACGTTGCTCGCCGATGCACCGCACGCGTTGGAGCATTGGGCGCCGCTGCACGTGCATCTGGGCACGCAGCACCAGGTTGCGCATGTCGCGTTGCTCGATGGGGAAACACTCGGCGCCGGTCAGCGTGCCCGCGTTCAACTCGTGTTCGAGCGACCGGTTTGCGCGCTGCCGGGCGATCGCTTCGTGGTGCGCAACGCGCAGGCCAATCGCACGATTGGTGGCGGCCATGTGCTCGATCCGTTTGCGCCGTCGCGCAAGCGCCGTTCTGCCGAGCGGCTGGCGTGGCTCGACGCGCTTCAGACCATGCTCGACACCGGCACGCTCGACGCCGCTTTCGCAAGAGCACCGCATGGCTTGTCGCGCTCGCTGCTGGAGCGTTTGACGGGCATGCCGGCGGCCGCCCTCGCATTGCCGGCCAATACGCGGGTCGTGGAGTTGCCAGGCGAAGACGCATTGCTAGTCGCCGACGCGCTTTGGCAAGCGCTCCATTCGCGATTGACGGCGACGCTCGCGCAGTACCACGAACGCTCGCCGGACGAGTTAGGCCCGGACATCTCGCGTTTGCGGCGCATCGCGGCGCCGCTGGTGGACGACGCGCTGTGGCGCGCGCTTGTCGACGATGCCGCGACGCGTGGCGAGATCGTCAAACGCGGGCCCTGGCTGCACGTGCCGGGCCATGCGGTGACGCTCGACGAAGCGGATCGCGCGCTCGCGGCGACGCTGCTACCCGCGGTGAAAGCCGGTCGTTTCGATCCGCCGTGGGTGCGCGATCTGGCCAACGCGCACGGTGTACCGGAGGAGGGTGTGCGTCAATTGATGCGCAAACTCGCGCGACAGGGCGAGCTGTTTCAGGTCGTGCGTGATCTCTTTTACCACCCGGAGATGATTCAGGAATTGGCCTCGATTGCGGCTGCCGAGGCACAAAAGAATGCGGGCATGGTTGCGGCCGCACCGTTTCGCGACGTCACCGGGTTGGGCCGGAAACGCGCGATCCAACTTTTGGAGTACTTCGACCGGGTTGGGTATACTCGCTTCCACCGTGGACTGCATCTACTGCGCGCGGATAGTCGCTGGCTCGATCTGCTTTGATTTTTTTGATCGGTAACGGGTAGTTTGGTCACCGTGGGAAGGCATTCGTGTCCGGTGGCGCGGCTGGGCTTCAAACTCAGTTGAGGGCGTCAGACGCTCTCAGGTCGGTTCGACTCCGGCTGCCTTCCGCCATAAGGCTTTGCGCCGGTTAAATATCGTCATAAACCCGTCCAGTAAACTTGCATAGTGTGGGTTTTTCTGCCTTATCAGGGCTGGGGTTCTACTTTCTCGTGCCGATCTTCGCCAACGCGTCTGCAAGCTTCTCAGTCACGAGGTGAGCGTACCGCTTGGTCGATGCCGGTGTCTTATGGCCTAGAACGCCTCCTACGGTGTATAGATCGATCCCGGCGTTGATCATTCCCGACGCAGCGCTGTGCCTGAGATCATGGAATCTCAGGTCGGGAAATCCTGCGATCTTGCGGGCCTTGTTCCATTCATCCTTGAGCTTGTGCGGTTTGATCGTGAATGTCACGCGGCGTGCGATAGCGGTGATCTTCGGATGGATCGGAACGATGCGCGGCCTCCCATTTTTCGTTGTCGCCAGAGAGAATCCATTGCGCGTCGCCTTGGCGCGCAGAATCTCGCTCAGGCGCATTCCGGAATAGAACGCCACCGCTGATAGCGGCGCGCGTCTCCCGGTGCCTGCATGCCCTGGCGATCTTGAGCATGTCTTTGCGCTCCCTGTAGACGTGTCGTTCGTTGCTGACACTCGGCACAACCAGCTTGCCGGTTTCGTCGTGCTCAATCCTTCCCTTGATGTACGCATACTTGATGGCAGCCCGGATGTAACCGATTGTGTTGCTGATCGTCTTGTCGCTCATCGGCTTTTTCCGGTGCCCCTCGCGGTCCACGTTCGAGCGCATGTACCCGACGAAACTGACGGACCACTCGTAGAGAGCCATTGCATCATGATTCTCGTATTCCAGAGCGTACTTATCCATCACGCACACACGGGTCTGCAAGTCCTTCCAACTGGCTCCTTCGTCTTCGATATGTAGCCTGACACACTCACCGATCGTGACGGTATGCTTCCGGACGCCCGTCTCTACTGCGTAGACTTCGGCATCCATTCGCGGCCGAGCTTGTCAGCTTCTGCCGCAGAAATTCCCGCAGGGAGGAGTTTGGTTTTACGGATACGCCTGTTTTCGATGACGCGCTCGAACGTCCAGCGGTAGCGACGGCGGCCGGCCTTTGTAATGGTTTCGATTGGCATGATGCGAGGAATTTATAGAGCGATTCGAGTTCGTAGACGTGCGTTTTGTGGCCAAGCTTGTAACGCTGGATGATCTCACCGGCGCGGTCAATCCGGCTGATCGCATACCGCGGCACGCCGAGTATCTGGGCCCCCTCGGTTGCACTTATCCGTTTTCCCTTGGTGACGTCCATTTCACACCCCAATATATGCGCGTCAAGTCGATGATTCGTGCTGCGGTTTCGCTCATCGCGCCTTCCGGCTGCACAAAATTCTTAACATCAGCGCACACCTAACCGGCTGATTCGGAAAGCGCTTCCAGAGCCATTCGATCATGCGTTCTGTATCACTCATGCCGGAGCTTCTCCGGGCGGCTGTTGCAGGGCGATCCGTGCAGCGGGTAGAGGCATCCAGTGCCGTCACATGCGAAAGCGTCGATGGACCGCTCCACAACGCAGCGGTATGCGCCAATGATCATTCCGGATGGGGCATAAGCATGGAGTGACGCGTGGCGATCAGAAGCACGTGCGTTCCATCCTTCGGTACCGTCTCGATCGGTTGCCACGCATCCCGATCGCCACCGTCCGTATCAAGGTGATGGACAACTGCTCGTGCCGTCGTGCGAGTTCAGCAGCACGATTTCATCCGCTTTCTCGCCGGTGATCTGGTCGGCATGGCGAAGGCGAAGCATGTGTTTGCTGAATTCGCGCTTGCCCTGGTCGCGTACGCGGGTCTGGCAAATCATGAACGGCTGGAAAGCTTCGTTGCGCAGGCCGCGCAGCACGTCGATGGTGGGAATGTAGGTGTAGCGGTCGGAACGGCTCTCGTGCTTGCCGTCCGCGAAAAAGGATGGGGCAATGCGGCGGAGCTGGTCGTCGGAGAGGGGCAAGTCAGCGCGCAGCATCGGGAAGCCGTAATGGAAAGAGGAAGCGAGTTGCATGGCATTCTCCACAGTCAAGGTTGAGGACCTGAACCGGCCGAGGGGATGTGCCTTGCCGTTGCGACTGGACACTTCCCGGTGGAACTCGGGGTTGGCCTTGCTGCCGCCTGACTCCCGGGTTCCCGCCCGTGCGACTTGAGGAGCCGGTAGCGGGCAGGCGTCAAGGAAAAAGGCGTGGCCGACTCGTAAGCCAGGCTCTTGCGAGCCCCCGGATATCGTTCGGCGCCGAACAAAGCTCAAGAGATGCTGCCGACGCGCACGCGACGCGGGACGGCTCCTCGTCGGCCATTTCCGTCATTCGGGCGTCGGCGACTCTACGATCGCTGCAGGTAACAACGCTGTCGTTCGCAACCCGACCGACGCGAATGTCGATCCCACTTCCACTTCAAGCGAATACGTACTTTGGAGTCGCCAATCACCCGAGCTTTGTCAGGTCCCAAGCTTTCGCCAGCATATTGACGAGCGATATATACACGAGCGCCTGTTTCGGATGATCACATGAACCAGAGGAATCCGGATTGCGGCCCATCCGACATCGAATCTGATCCATTTTGGATGTAGCGAAAAACAGGAAAGCCCACAAAAATGGGCGGCCTTTCTTGTTGCGGTGCGACTTTACAGTGAATGAGCTACGCACTGACAACTAGCGCGCGATGCACAAGTGATGCGGGCGTTGGAAAATGAACGTAAGCTTTGTCGAGTCCCTGGCGATTTTCCACAGAAGTAGAAATCCGTCATAGAATAATTTCGAGCTGGACTTCGCGCGTTTCAGGGCGCTCCTGACTACCCGGGCGAGTTTGATAGAAGATCGAATAAGGCACACTGAAACCCTGCTTCGCGTCCTTCTTCGTGTAGCGGAAGATCAGGTAAAGCGTGGTCAGGCGTTGGTGGCCGTCAATCAGTTCCCATTGCTGGTTATCGGGTTTTTCCGCATCGCAGTGCAACTTCACGACAATCCAATCGGCTGCAGAGCCGTAGCTCTTGCCGCCGCTGGTCCAAATGTCGTCGAGCAGGTGCGTAACGTCCGACGGACCCCACCGGTACCCGTGTCGATGTGCCCGTGATGCTCCGCGTGCCCGAAGGGCTAAGTGCTCTCGATGCCGACTGTGATCGTACGGAGCTAGTTTCGCTATTCCGAATTGCGCATGGTTTTCTTCGCACAATCCTGAATCAGGGCACGCAACCAACAGTTGGCGGGATCGTCATCGAGACGTTTGGGCCATACCAGCTTTTCCTCGAGCGGTGGAATCGTGATCGGGACAGGAAAGACCCGGAGGTCGTATTGCTTTTCATAGTCATTTGCGAGCACCGTGGGGACGGTCGCAATGTAATCTGTTCCCGTCAGCATCGCGGGTAGCGTGAGAGCGTATTCGGTCTTCGCGGCGAACGCTCGACGCCACAACGAATTGTCGCTTTCGGTTGCCATGACGCGGCCGTCACCGAAGGTCGGTGCGACGTGTTTGAGTGAATAGAACAGGCCCTCGGTGAGCGTCTCGCCGACGAGCATATTGCCCTTCCATACGATGCAGCTATAGGGACTGCTAAAAAGCAGCAGATTGTCGTACCCGCTGGGCAAGTGTCGGCTCGGCACAACGACGAAGTCCGCGCCGCGCCGTTCGAGCGCCTCCTCCACAAGTGTGCGCGACGATCGCAGAGGTGCGGCTGAATGGATCATCAGTGAGATGTTCGGAGCGGTATGTTGAAGCTCGAGCACAACGCGCGACAACACGAGTTTCGAAATCATGTCGGAGCAGATGATCGAAAACCGGCGCGAGGCGCCGCTCGGGTTGAACCCGGCCCGCATCGCCGAAATGGCCTCTGCACGCTTCATCGCATCGCGCACGGGGCGTTCAAGCTGTAAGGCCAACGAAGTGGGGACCATCCTGCGGCTCACGAATACCAGCAGTTCGTCTCCGAAATGGTCGCGCAGCCGCGCGAGGGCCTCGCTGCAAGCCGGCTGGCCGATATGTAGAAATTCAGCGGCACGGCCGACGCTGCGGGTTTGCAACAGGGCATGCAGCGTAATCAGCTGGTTAAGATCGAGGTCGCGGTAATTCATGATGCTGAGTTAATGATCACGCGCGACTTCGAGCATCTTGTCCCGAAACCAGCGTAGCGGCGGATCGTCGAGCTGTGCTTCGCTCCATTGCAGCGCTTCGTCGAATTCGATGTCGCGGGTGCCCTGTGGCAGTTCCAAAACGCGCAGCGGCAGGGATTTCGCCCAGAGGCAGCCTAGCCGGTTGGGAATCAGTGCGATGTACGGCGTGCCGACCACGAGTTGTGCCGCTAGCGCGAACTGATCCACGACCACCGGTGTTCTTCGCATGACTCCCGACAATGCCAGGGGCTTGGCATCGAGCGCGTCTGGACCGTTGTCCGAAAACTGAACCGCCACGTGCGACATGTCGCGGAGTCTATCCAACGTTAGCGTGTCGCCCAAGGTGGGGTGATCCCGCCACACTACCGCGCTGAAGCGCTCGTGAAATAAATGGGCACGGGGATGAAGCGCGGAGCAGTGTTCACTGGGCAGGATGCAGAAATGGGCGCCGCGCCGTGCGAGACCTTCGGGCAGCAGCGTTACGGAAGCTTCGAGCGGACGTACAGAGATCACCACGTCGGGTGCTTCTTCGGCCAGCACGCGCATCACGCGGGGGATAAAAGTTTCCGCGATGTAATCCGAGCACAGTACAACGAACTCCCGGCGCATGTGCCGAGGGCTGAATTCCGGTTGCGCATGCACGATCGTGTCGATGTCCTGCAGCCATTCCTTGACGACACCCTGCAGATCGAGTGCCAGAGCAGTCGGGACCATCTGGCGGTTGAGGGGAATCAACAGCTCGTCCTGGAAATGTTCACGAAGACGCGAAAGCGCCGAACTGACCGCGGACTGTCCCAAATTGAGCGTGATTGCTGCAAGCGAGACGCTGCGCTCTCTCAATAGCGCGTCCAGAACCATCAGCAGGTTGAGGTCGAGGCCGTTGAGCCGCATTCGGTACCCTCCGTTTTGATCGATTTCATCAATAGACAGTAGAAATCCGACCGCCTTCCACGTCCTGAGCAAATGCAAGGGGCCGCGCCGCAGTCGCCATACCGTTCGGACAACAGCCCTATTGTGACTGCCGTGTAGGGCGTGAAAACCTCGGTAAATACCCTAAATCGTAGCAGCGCCGTTCGGTTGCGCGCGAGGCGCATTGTCGTCCGGACGGGCTTTTCCTTACTCATCGGCGATATCAATACTTGGCATTGAAATGTTCGATTTTACTAAGGGAAGGCGGTTCCCAATAATCCGCCACATGCCCAAATGAATTTGGGGACGGCGACACCGGGGCGTGTGCCTCATTCCCGGCCGCAATCCGTCAACCGAATTCGCAGAATCTTGCGGGGGTCCCGCGACCTGTGAAAAGGCGAGGAGCCTCAGCGCTGCTGAAAGGCAGCACGGCATTGACGACCGGATCGATCTTGGGCTTGTGACCGAATTGGTCGGACAGTGTTTTAGACAAAACATAAATTTGGAGACAAAGCATGCGAATCAAGCTTGCCCTGAGTCAGGTGTCGGTCGCTTTATCGGGGCTGATGTTTGTAGTCGGCGCCCATGCACAAAGTAGCGTCACGCTTTACGGCCTGGTAGACGGAGGCGTGTTGTATCTCAGCAAGACGCAGAATTCGACGGGAGGCAACGGCGGAAAGCTGTTCGGCTTCACTGACAGCGGTCAGGTTCCGTCTCAGTTCGGTGTGCGAGGCACCGAGGATCTGGGCGGCGGTCTCTCGGCGGAATTCAAGCTTGAAAGTGGGATCAGCATCGCCAATGGCGGCTTCAACGATTCAAACGGGAATTTCTTCGGACGCCAGGCGTACGTCGGATTGGCGGGCGCGTTCGGTGAGGTCAAGGCCGGTCTGCAGTTCTCTCCGTTCTTCAACACCTTGTTCGCACTCGATCCTGTCGGCATGTCGAACTTCGGCAGCGGCCTGCTGATTTACGCGAATAACATCGCCACCACAGGTGCATTCAATTCCAATGCACTGTCGTATACGAGCCCGCTGATTGCCGGCCTGCGAGGCAGTGTGATGTTTGCGCTCGGCGGTGAGGCCGGGAACTTCTCGGCCGGCCGCCAGTATTCTGCCGGCCTGTCGTACCAATGGGGCGGCTTGTCGGTCGATGCCGCGTTCTACGACGGCAATCCGGGAGGCACGGTCCAGACCGTCCCGTCGTCGACCGTCGGATTCGAAGGCCGCATGATCGGCGCGGCATACACATTCGGCTCCCTTACCGCGAAAGCGTCATTCACAAACTACAAGGTGATGGGCAACGGTATGAACAACAACGTCTATGCCGGTGGCCTTGATTACGCATTGACGCCCGCGGTCGATCTCAATGGAGGAGTTTGGTATGTGAGCAATCGCGATGACACATCGAGTCACTCCCTGATGGGTTCGCTCGGCGCGTCGTACTTCCTGTCGAAAGCAACAACGCTCTACGCGCAGCTAGGCGTGGTCAACAATCGCGGCTCGCAGAATATCGGCCTCGAACTCGGCGACGCGCCGACTGGGTCCTATGCGCCCGCCGGAACGACCGTCGGCGCGCTCATTGGTATGCGTCATTTTTTCTGAGTGCCTGAAACATAGGCTCGCGGCGGAAGCCGTGAGGCCATATAACCGGCACGAATAGGGTGACGCTATCCATCCAGAAAGGACTTCCGATGTCGACTGATTCTATTTCAAGCGATGTACCGCGCAAGCTGCGCGTGATGCACGCAGTGCTGCTGCTGGTGGGCAGTTGTCTTCCGATTCTTGGCGCCGTATTGCTCGCGCCGCTGCTGCCGCAGATGGCTCAGCATTTCGCCGCGGTACCGCACGCCGGCGTTCTGGTGCCGCTGGTCCTGACCATGCCGGCGCTTATGGTGGGTCTGCTCGGGCCGTCCGCGGGGGTCGTGGTCGACCGGTTCGGCCGCAAGGTTCCGCTGATTGTCGCTTTGCTTTGCTACAGCGCGCTGGGCACGGCGCCGCTCTGGCTCGACAATCTTTACGGTGTACTGGCTAGCCGATTCGGCCTCGGGATTGTCGAGGCAATCATCATCACGTGCTTCACGGCGCTCATTGGCGACTATTACGCCGACCAGCAGCGTGAGCGCATGCTTGCGTGGCAGACGATGACCGGGTCTCTGTCCGCTGCGCTGTTCTTCGTGGTAGGGGGCGCGCTGGGCGAGTTGGGCTGGCGTACGCCGTTCTGGCTCTACGTGGTGGGCGCGCTGATGGCGCCCTGCGTCGCACTGATGCTGTGGGAGCCCATCCAGCGAACCCCGTCCGGCGCGGACGTGAGCCGTCATGTGACTCGTTTTCCCTGGCGGCACAACGTATGGCTTTACGTATTGACGTGGTGCGCCGGTATCGGTCTGTTCATCGTAGCGGTGCAACTCGGATTCATGCTGGCTGGCATCGGTGTGCACGCACCGAAACTGATCGGAATCGCGATTGGCGCATCGCATGCTGCCGTGCTCTGCGGCGCAATTTGCTCGCGCTGGTTGGGCCGCCTTGGGCGAGCGCGAGTGCTGTGTGTCGCGTTTGCGCTGGCCGGGGCGAGTCTTGTTCTGCTGGGCAGTGCGTCATCGTATTCGCAGGCTGTGCTGGCGGTTCTTCTGAATGGATTCGGATCCGGCCTGATGATTCCGACGCTCGCGTCATGGGCGCTGGCCAATCTTCCTGTTGCGCTGCGTGGGCGTGGGGCGGGAGGATTCATGGCGAGTTTCTACCTCGGCGAGTTCATGAGTCCGCTAGTGGTTGTCGCTGTGGCGTCGTTGACGGGCGGTTTGGTGCCTGCGTTACGTACGCTTGGTGTGGTCCTGGTCGTAGTCGCGCTTGCCTGCGCCGTCCAGTGGGCGATGCAACGTCGCGCTGCACCTGTAGAGGCGTGAGCGAAGCGGTGGCGATGCCGACCTTATGTCATTCAATCAAAAGGTGTCGGCTCGGACGAGGTGCTTGCCGATGATTTATCAAGAGAGTTCGCTTTAAGGAGATGCAGTACATGGCTCACGTCAAAAAAGTTCTGGTCGTAGGCGGAGGGATCGGAGGCTTGTCGGCCGCGATTGGTCTGAGTCGCCGCGGCATCGAGGTGGACCTCGTCGAGATCAGGGAGGAGTGGACTGTTTATGGCGTCGGCATTATCCAGCAGAGCAACGTCGTGCGCGACATGGCGTACCTCGGCCTACTGGACCGCTATCTGCCCGCGGCGTTTCCATTCGAGGACTCGGCGCTATATGACCGGTCGGGCAACCGTTTCGTCGTCATCCCCGGGCGAAGGCTAGCCGGTCCTCAATATCCGGCAAATGTCGGCATATCGCGGCTTGCCCTGCACCAGGTTCTGTGCGACGCGGCGAGAGAGCAGGGTGTGCGGATCACGCTGGGCGCCACAGTGGCCGCGTTCGATCAGTCTTCCGATTACGTCGATGTCACGCTGACAGACGGTAGCTGCCGGCGCTACGACCTCGTCGTGGGCGCAGACGGCGTCTACTCCAAGGTGCGCGAGATGCTGTTCGGTGACGCCTATTGCCCGCGCTACACGGGGCAGGCGGTCTGGCGGCACAACTTCCGGCGCGATCCGCAGATTGATCATCTTGCGGGCTTTCGCGGCGAGGGTACGAATGCGGGTCTGGTGCCGCTTGCCAACGACCTGATGTACATGTTCGTGACGTCCTGCGAGCCTGGCAATCCGCGCATGGAGCACGCGTCGCGGGCCAGTCAGATGCGTGAGCGCCTCAACGGCTTCGGCGGACTCATAGGCGATTTGCGGGAACAGATCGTGGACCCTGACCAGGTGGTCTACAAGCCGCTCGAAGTGGTCTTCGTGGACGAAGACTGGTATAGCGGCCGGATTCTGCTGATCGGCGACGCAGCGCACGCGACTACGCCGCACCTGGGCCAGGGGGCGGGAATGGCTATCGAAGACGCGGTCGTGCTTACTGATCTGCTCTCTGCGGACGCACCGATCGAGTCTCTGCTTCAACAGTTCATGGAGCGCCGGCGCGCACGTTGTCGTTTCATTTTTGATAGTTCGATCCAGATCGGCGAATGGGAGAAGACGGAAGAGCCGCCGTTTGGCCGGGCAGAATTGATCGAGAAGATGCTGGAGCTGACTGCGCAGCCGGTTTGATTCCCGGTATTGCACTGAGTGAATAGTGTTGTGCAAGAGTAAATGTGCAAATGCGCGGTAATGTAGAAAATATTATCTGTACTGCTTATGTAAATCGGAGAGTAGAAGAGTGAGCAATTATGTTCGGCGTATTGTGACGGGTCATGACGCGCAAGGCTGCTCGGTCGTTACGAGTGACGGAGGCCCATTTTCCGTGTTCCCTGTCAAGGCGCTACCGGGTCTCGTGTTCTCCGAAATCTGGCGGACAGCCGGCATGCCTGTAGCCGTGGACAACGGCAACGATCCGACCGATGGGCCGCTACGCCTGTCACCAGGCACCGGTGGCACGGTGATTCGCGTAGTCGATATGCCGCCAGATCCGGATTGGGAAACGTGCAGGCCCGAGGCGCTCTTCTCTGAGATCAATGCCGCGCACACCTCTACGTCCACTGGTGCGCCTCGTACGGCGGACACCTTGATGCATCGAACTGAAACGGTCGATTACGGGATTGTGATTTCCGGGGAAATCTGGCTGGTTCTCGACGGTACGGAGACCTTGCTTAAACCTGGTGACGTGGTTGTACAGCGTGGGACCAATCACGCATGGAGTAATCGCAGCGACAGGCCGGCACGAATGGTGTTTGTCCTGCTGGATGGACGCTTTGCGCCGGAAATCGCCGGGGGATCGGCGTAGATCCCGAGCGGGAGCGATATGCCGCGAATGTTTGCGCCGGGTACGGCGCTCGTGTGAGTCCAGGCTGCGAAGCAAGTCATATAGGAGAGTCGTTACCGTGTTCAAGTATTTCCCGAGCAATTACGTCTGGAACCTGTCAGTGGATCTGGCGATAGAGATGGGGGCGCGCATCGGTGAGATTGAGGAGATGTGCGCGCCGCTGCAGGAAGCATCGACGCAGCCGGACGCCGCCGGTACGCAGGCGTTCCGGGAAACGTGGGTTCGCATGGCGGACAAGCTTTGCGAACTCGCCGAAGAGGACGAGGCGCGCGGCCGGATGATTTCCGCCGGCGAAAAATACAACCGGGCCGCAATTTACTACATCACTGCCGAGCGGCTTCAAGCGCACGGTGCCCAGGGGCGCATGGCGCTATACCGGCGCTTTCTCGATGTGTTTGCGCGAGGCATTGCGCAATCCGGCGAGAACTGCGAGCGCGTGAAGATTCCTTATGGCGATGCGCATCTCTCGGCACTCTACGTTCGCGCGGAAAACGTCGTCGGACCGGCGCCGATCCTGGTGCAGGTTAACGGACTGGATTCGGCAAAGGAAATGCTTTACCGCGTGGGGCTGCCGCGATGGCTGGCGCAGCGTGGCATCTCGTCGCTCGTCGTCGATCAGCCGGGCTCGGGCGAAGCGTTGCGCCTCCACGGCATGACGGCGGTCTACAACAGCGAAGTGTGGGCGAGCAAGGTCGTCGACTGGCTGGAGACGCGCGCCGACGTCGATGCCATGCGCATCGGACTGCAGGGTGTATCGCTCGGCGGGTATTTCTGCCCTCGCGCGGTGGCGTTCGAGCCGCGTTTTGCGTGCGGCGTGACGCTGGGAGCGAACCACGATTGGCGCGACGTGCAGAAGAAGCGCCTCGCGCGGGAAGGCAGTTTCCCGGTGCCGCACTACTGGGAGCACGTGAAATGGGTATGGGGCGCGAAGGATCTCGACGACTTTATGCGCATCGCGGAAAACGTGCATCTTGACGGCGTCCTCGATCGCATCAAGGTGCCGTTCCTCGTGACGCACGGGGAGAAGGACTCGCAGATTCCGCTGCACTGGGCCATGCGAACGTACGAGCAGCTGATCAACAGCCCGAAGCGGGAGCTGAAGGTATTTACCGAGCGCGAAGGTGGTGTGCAGCATGGAAGCTTCGACAACTCGGCAAACGCATGCGCGTACATCGCCGACTGGGTCGCCGAAACGCTCCGCGGCCGGACCGCGTACTGATCGTGAACTGTTGATTTTGAACCAAGGGGATACGGATGAATATCATTGGACTGGATGAACTGGCTTTCGGCGTTGACGACGTAGGCGCATGCGCCCAATTTCTAATGGATTACGGGCTCCAGCCCGTCGGCCTGGCTACAGACGCTGGGCGTTTCGAGGCGCTGGACGGCACGGCGATCACGATCAGGCACAAGGGCGATCCGGCATTGCCGCCGCCGCTCGCCACCGCGACCATGTTGCGCAAGACAGTCTATGGCGTGGCGGACGAGGCGACGCTTCATGCGATCGCGGACGAACTGGGCCGCGACCGGACGGTGACGCGTCACGCTGACGGTTCGCTCGAGACGGTCGACGACGTCGGCTTCGTGCTGGGGTTCCAGGTGACGCGCCGCCGGTCGCTGAACCTGCCCGCTGAAACGGTCAACGCACCCGGTGCGCCTGCCGGGCGGCCGATCAATGTTGTCGCGGCCGACGAGCAGGCGGACGCGCTGCCGCGGACGCTGTCGCACGTGGTGTGCTTCGTACCGGACGTGGTGAAGGCCGAAGAGTTCTACGTTGACCGCCTGGGCTTCGTCTGTACCGACCGCTTCACGGGCGTGGGTCCCTTTCTGCGTCCAGCGGGCACGCCGGACCACCATGCGTTGTTCCTTCTGCAAACTCCGCCGTTCATGCAAGGCTGTGAACACTTCACGTTCCACCTCGGCGGCCCCACCGAACTGATGCAGGCCGGTACCCGCTTCGCCGGCAAGGGATACCAGTCGTTCTGGGGACCGGGGCGTCACAAGTTTGGTTCGAACTGGTTCTGGTATTTCAATAGTCCACTCGGCTGTCACGTCGAATACGACGCCGACATGGATCTGCACGACGAGCGATGGGCACCGCGCGAAGCCGAGGCGGGTGCCGACACGTCGCAACTGTTCCTGTTTGCAGCGAAAGAACGGTGGGCGCCGGGGCGTCCGTCGCCGAAGAATGCCGAGCACGGGTGATTCGGGCGGCATGCGCGTGCGACTGTGCCATTTGCACGACCTGCCGGACGGTGGCTCGCGCGGCTTCGATCCCTGCGAAGCAGGCAGGGACACGATCCTCGCGCTGCGAGACGGACGTCGGGTGTATGGATACCTGGACGATTGTCCCCATCACCCTGGCGCGCCGATGGCCTGGCGCAAGGACGCGTATCTGAATGGAAGCGGCACGCGCATAGTTTGTCACGGACACGGCGCGCAGTTCGACATTGCTACGGGCACGTGTGTGCTCGGGCCTTGTTTTGGTCAGGCGCTTACGTCGCTAAATCTTAACGTTGACGAACAGGATGACGTATGGCTTCGACTGTTGTCGGCATGGAGGCCCTGACTGTGTCGGGCCGCGTTTTGATCGGGAGCGGTGCCTTCTTTGCCGGGAACAGCGCGACGGTGGCTTTCGATGTCCCGATTGACCTACACACACGGCTTGCCAATGTCGCGTACTGCCATTATTTGGCAGCGCTACGCCGGCGCGACGGTTTACCGTCAGCTGTTCTATTGGCAAGCGCCAAGTCAACCGTCGGCAGCAGGCGTGCCGTTTCCCGAAACAGTGCGCGCAGCCAGGAGATGGCCGGGTCGCGTTCCTGATACTTGTGCCACTGCACCTTCTCCGTGAACGTTGGGAGTTTGATCGGACATTGCAGGATTCGCAGCGGAAACCGTTGCGACATCTGAAGGGCTAGCCGCGTGGGCAGCGTGGCGACTCTCGACGTACCGAGGAGCAGTTCCGGAACAAGCGTGAAGGTCGGTGAAATCACATCCTGGCGACGAACCTGTTTGCCGGTGGAGATCATCCGCGCGTCATAGGTCACGCGCCTGCCGCCTCCCCATTCGACACCGACATGCGCCGATTCAAAATATTGGTCAGCGGTGATCGTACTGCCTTTGACCGGGTGGTCCGCGCACACCAGACATGAAAACGTGTCTTCAAACAATTTCTCGGCAGGGTGTCCCGCAACCGTGTTGAACTCGGGGGCGATGAGCAGCTCCACCTCACCTCCTTCCAGATGCTCCGGCGACTGCGGGCTGATCGCCCTCAGGTCGAACTGCATCAATGGCGCAAGCGTGGCCGCCTTTCTCACTACCTCGGAAAGAAACACACTGATCACGTAGTCGGACGACTCTATTGTGAAGCGCCGCGTTGATGTCTCCGGGTCGAAAGTCGGTCTGGCGCGTGTGATGGTCTGAATTTGCAGCAGAACGTCTCTGACAGGTTTGACGAGTTCGGTGGCTAGCGGTGTCAGAACCTGTGTCTTCCCCACCGGCACCAGAAGCTCGTCTTCGAAATACTCGCGCAGGCGGGCGAGGGAGCAGCTTGTGGCGGGCTGGCTGAGAAACAGCCGTTCGGCCGCGCGGCCAACGCTGCGCGTGGACAGGATCGCATCGAGTACGACCAGTTGGTTGAGATCGAGTTTGTTAAAGCGCATTTTCGTGTGACATTTACAAAACGGATGTTCCGTATTTAAACAATAAATTTTATAAATGTCTCGCGAAATTTATACTTGCTGCAAATAGCGGCCTGCCGTGGCGCGCACCAAACCTTCGGAGACAGAGAATATGGAGGACCGCCGTAATCGCCAGTCAATCCTGCGGCAGTGGGGGTTGGTTGCCTGCCTGACTGTGGTGAGCATGCTGGCCCAGATCGACAAGAACATTCTCGTGTTGATGGTGGGGCCGATTCAACGGGACTTCGGGGCGAGCGACGTCCAGATCAGCCTTCTTATCGGCACGGCATTTGCGGTTGCCAACATGGTGGTTGGGCTGCCCTCCGGCTGGTTGGCGGACCGATTCAACCGGCGCGTTGTGATTGCCGTGGGCGTGGCGATCTGGTCGCTTGCAGTGGCTTCCAATGCAGTCGCGTCGGCGTTCGTGGCGCTCCTGGTGGCGCGAATCGTCGTGGGCGGCGCGGAAGCGTTGATTCCACCTTCGTCCTACTCGCTGATTCGTGACGGGGTCGATGAACAACGTCGAGCGCGTGCTTTGTCCGTGTACACGATGTCGCTGATGCTTGGAACCGGGCTGTCGCTCGTACTGGGTGGCCCGTTACTGGGTGCAATCCAGTCCGCCGGTATCCGGTCGATTCCTTTCATCGGTACGGTCTCGCCGTGGCAGGTCACGTTGTTTCTGATCGGCGTCGTCGGACTGCCCATGAGTCTGCTCATTTTTCTTGCGAAGGAACCGGGGCGGCAAGAAGAAAAAACATCCGCGGATGCGAGCCGCAGTCTGTCAGGCGTCGGCCGCTATCTTGTCGCGAATCGGGCGATATTTCTTCCGCTGACCCTGTTCGCCGTCTCTCACGCGATGATTACTTTCGGCCTTGGAAGCTGGATGCCGACCATGACCGCGCGCCGCTTTCATCTCGGTCTGCGGGAGATCGGCCTGATGCAGGGCGGCCTGCTACTGACGATGGGGCCACTCGGGCTGTGGCTCGCCGGCATGGCGATGGACCGGAAGGGGGGCGGGAGCCTGTCGCGCGTTGCACTCGTCGGCGTGCTTGTCACGATTGCTGTGACTGCGCTGACAATTACGATGTGCCTGATCGGATCGGTGAGCGCATTCTGGATCGTCGATGCCATGGTGGTGCTGTTCTCGTGGACGTTCATGGCAGTCACATCGACGGTCGTTGCGAAAGCCGCGCCTGCATCGATAGTAGGCGCCGTCATGGCGATCGTCCTGGTTCTCAACGGGCTGATTGGACAAGGTGGCTCTCCCACGTTGATCGCCTTGGTCAGCCAGCATGGTTTTGGCGGAAGCCCCGATGCACTGCCCCGTGCGATGGCTTCGGTATTCGCTGTCGCAGGCGCTGTCGCGCTCTGGGCCGCTATCGTGCTTTATCGCACGTTCCTTCGACGGGACGGCGTGGTCGGCCCCGTCGCGTTAGGCGCCCCCATTGGCGACACGCGATGAAAATTGAACCGTAGACCGTGAGGCTCGCGGACGATCGCGACCCGATATAGCGATTGGTGTGATGCCTGTTCGTGCAGCGAATCGCAGTTATAGCGTTCGTATCTGAACAGGGTTTGCGGAAGAGGTCAGGAGACGTGGAAATGAAAGCAAAACTATTAATTAGTATAACGATGTATGTGGTCATTTCAGGCAGTGCGTGCGCCCAGTCGAGCGTGACCCTGTCGGGGTTGCTCGGAACGGGTATTGCATACAGCAACAATGCGGGCAAGGGCAGTAGCCTGTATCAGATGACAGGGTCCCACGCGGTGCCGTTCTGGGCCATATCGGGCAGGGAGGAGCTGGACACGGATACCTCCGCGTTCTTTCGGCTTAGCCAGTATGCCTTTATTAACAATGGCACGAGTTCGCCTTTCGAAAGCTACTTGGGTCTGAAATCCAACAGCGTGGGGACGGTCACCCTGGGGGCCATGTACGACCTTCTTGCCGATCTTGTTCCCTTCACGTCGGAACGCTTCACGTCTTTTCTGGCGACCCATCCTGGCAATCTGGACAGGACAGTCGGTAACTCGCTCAATAACCTGATCAAGTACAAATCGCCTGTGTTCGGCGGCGCGCTTCAGTTTGGTGCCCAGTATGGTTTCGGAGAGCAGGGTTCGGCAACCAACACGGGTCGTACGGTAGGCGCTGAGGCCAGCTTCACAAGCGGCCCGTTCCAGTCGGTGCTGGTGTGGGAATCGGTAGACGGCGTGCCGTATGCGCCATATACCCGGCTGGGCGTGAGCGAGTTGTACGGCATCAATTTCAGTGCCAATCCTTCGCGGATCGTTAGCCAGAACCAGAACACGACGACGCTCGGCGTCGCCTACGCTGGCGATACCGTGCGTGTGATGGGCAACTACAGCTACACGCGCCTGACGGGCGCGGGCGAATCGGAAACAGCGCAGACCATCGACGTAGGTGCCTACAAGTACATCACGACGCAACTGCGCATTGGCGGCGGCTACTCATACACGAAACTGGATACCTACAAATGGAACCAGCTTCATGCGCACCTCGACTACGCGCTTTCGAAGCGTACGAGTCTTTACCTGCTCAGCGTGCTGCAAATAGCGGGCAGCGGACAGCTATCGGTGCTTCGGAATCAGGCGCCGGCGTCAACGTCCCGACAACTGGAGATGGAAGTTGGCATGACGCACCTTTTTTAAGCAGAGGGCGCCTGATGGGCTCGCTTGGCGCTTTTTCCTCAGCGGCCCGGTCGGGCTCGGCGTTACAGGATCGCGGTGCAGGATCCGAATCCACAAAGTAGATGGAGAAATACGATGCAGTGGGATGTCATTGTGGTCGGCGGCGGTCCGTCGGGCCTTACTGTTGCTGCGGAACTGGCGGGGGCGGGCGTCAAAACCCTGGTGCTGGAACGGCGTACCGAAGGTGTCCAGTCACGCGCCGGCACGATCCTGCCACGCGTGCTGGAGTTGTTCGATGCGCGAGGCATCGCGGAAAGATTCATCGAGAAAACGCGCAAGATCGCCGACTACCCGTTCCGTCCGTCCCATATCTGGGCAGGCTTCCATCCGATCGAATGGAAGTATCTGGAAACGCGCTTTGGTTTCACGTTGGGCCTGCCGCAGAACCTGACCGAGGAAGTCCTGTGGGACTGGGCGGTGGAAAGCGGTGTGCATGTGCAACGCCGCGCTGAAGTACGGGATGTCCGCCAGCATGCTGATGGTGTCGAGGTCGAGGTGGCCGATGCCTCCGGTGTCATCTCGACGCTGCGCGCGCAGTACCTGATTGGCGCCGATGGCGGCCGCAGTACCGTCCGCTCGAAAGTCGGCCTGCCGTTTGAGGGCCGCTCCGGTACGTTCCGCGGCATCGTGCTCGATGCCGAGTTGAAGGCGCCGTGGCCCGGCGGTCGAATCAATGTCGACAATGAAATGGGCTGGGTGCGCGGTTACACCTTTGGTGAAGGGATTACCCGCTTCAATATCGTGCACCGTGACCGCCGCCACGCGCCGAAAGACGAGCCCGTTACATTGGAGGAAGCGTTGCAGTGCATTCGTGATGTGCATGGTACCGATTACGGCATCGAAGGATACCGCTGGGCGTCGCGGTTCGACGACCAGATGCGCGCGGTGCCGAGCTTGCGCCGGGGGCGCACTTTCCTGGTCGGCGAATCCGCGCGTATTCACTATCCGGCAAGCGGCGTGGGCATGAACTTCTGTCTGCAGGACGCTTTCAACCTCGGCTGGAAACTCGCCAACGTCATCAACGGCGTGGCGGATGCGGCCACGCTCGACACGTACGACACGGAACGTCTTCCTGTCATGCATGCGCTGCTCGACAGCGTTAAGGCGCAGTGTGTGTTGCAGTTCAACTTCGAGCCAGAGGCGGTGGCGCTCAAGCGCCGCATGCAGGAGCACATCGTTCCCCTGCCTGACGTGCAACGAAAATTGGTGCTGGAGCTATGCGGCCTGGAAGCACCGTATCCGCGCGATGCAGATAGCCATCCGCTGACGGGCCTGCGTTGTCCCGACGTCGATCTCATGTTGCTTGACGGACGCTGCGTCGCGGTGACCGAGACGTTGCGAAAGCGGCACTTCGTTTTGCTCGATTTCGAGGGATTCAGCCGCCAGTTCGAAGCACTCGATGTGTCCGGCCTGCCGGTCACCGTGTTGCAGGCGCGCGCCTCGCATATTCCCGCGTCGATGGACGGCGTGAAGGCGCTGCTGGTGCGCCCGGATGGGTACGTAGCGTGGGCCAGTACGGAAGTGGGACGTGCCGGCGAAGCTGAAGCGCAAATCGGCAAATGGCTGAAGCGGTGACATTATGAACGAGCAACGAATTCTGCTGACCGGTGGCTGGATCCTGAGTATGGATCCGGCAATCGGCGATCTGCATAAAGGTGACATCCTCGTCGAGGGGACGGACATCATTGCCGTCGAGCCCCGTATCGATGCCGCCGATGCAGAGCGCGTCGACGCGCGCGGCATGATCGTGCTGCCCGGATTTGTCGACACGCATCGTCACACATGGCAAACCTGCGTGCGCCATCGGTATGCGGATATCGATCCGCAGATTTACTTCGCGGAGATGCTGGGCGCCAAAGGCGCCGCGTTCCGGCCGGAGGATGTCTACATCGGGACGATGCTCGGCGCTGTTTCCGCCCTGGACGGCGGTATCACCACGATGCTCGACTGGTCGCATGTGCAGAACACACCGGAACATGCGGATGCGGCTATTCTGGGTTTGCGAGGCGCGAACATTCGCGGGGTGTTTGCGCACGGCTGGCCGCTGGTGGACGGTGCGTCGTGGATGTTCGACAGCCAGCGTGGCCACCCCGACGACATTCGTCGCCTGCGCGAACGGTTCTTCTCGTCCGACGATCAACTGCTCACGCTAGCGATGGCCGCGCGCGGCCCCGAAATGGCGCGCCGCGACGTCTGGCTGTCCGATTTGCAACTCGCTCGCGAACTCGACATTCGCTCGAGCATCCATATGGGCGCCTACGCACGTAACGCGTCGGTGAGGGCCATTGCGCAGATGCACGACGCCGGGGTATTGAGCGACGACCTGACGTTCGTGCATTGCTGCTTCTGCGGCGCGGACGAGATCGCGATGATGGCCGACGCCGGCGTCAGCGCCTCGCTCGGCGTGCATTGCGAACTGAATGCGCAGGGCATCGGTGACATTCCGCTCGATCGACTGCTGGCTGTTGGCATCCGGCCCAGTCTGAGCGGCGACACCGAAACGAAATGCTCAGGCGACATGTTCACGCAGATGCGGCATGCGTTCGCTTATTACCGTTCGTGGATGGGCGGCAACCATTCGAGCGTCGCGAACGCACCGGTTACGTTGTCGATGCGCGACGTCCTTGAATTCGCCACGCTCGCGGGTGCGCGCGCGAACGGACTTGCGCACAAAGTCGGTTCGCTCACGCCGGGCAAACAGGCCGACATCATCATGATCCGCGGCGAAGACCTGAATCTCACGCCGGTGTCCGACGCGGTGGGCGCCGTCGTGCTGGCTGCCCATCCGGGCAACGTGGACACCGTCTTTGTCGCGGGGCGGGCAGTGAAGCGGCATGGTCACATGCTGGATGTCGACCTAGATGCGCTGCGGCAACGCGCGTTTGCCTCCCAACAGTACATTCTTGGACTGCAATGAGAGACACCATCAAACCTCAGTCGCTCGATCCTGAATTGGCCGCAATCGTGTCGGCCATGCGCGCGGCTAATGCACCGCCGCCGTTTTCGGGCACGCCAGAGCAAGCCCGTGAGCGAATGCGGCGCGCCATCATGGCGGCGCGTGAACGTTTTCCGGTGCCCGTCGTCGGCGTGATCGAAGATGCGATCGCCGGGTTCGAGGGCGCCCACGTGCCCGTGCGCGTCTATCGCCCGCGAGATGCACAAACCGGGTTGCCGACGGTGGTGTTTTTCCACGGTGGCGGATTCGTGCTCGGCAGCGTCGAACTGATGGACGACATTGCACGCAAGCTTTGTCGGGACATGAACGCTGTCGTCGTCTCAGCCGACTACCGGCTGGCTCCCGAGCATCCGTTTCCTGCCGCCCACGATGACGCGTTGACGGTCACTTTATGGGCCATCCGCAACGTCGCGGCATTGGGGGGCGACGCGACGCGCGTGGCGGTGGCGGGGGAGAGCGCCGGCGGCAACCTCGCCGCTTCCACGGCCCTGACGCTGCGCGACCGGGGCGAAAGACTCGCGGCACAACTGCTCGTGGTACCCGGTGTGGACCTGGCCCGCGACACCTCGCTGATCGAGGCGAAACGCAGCGACTTCCCGATGCTGTCGCCGTCGGACTTGCGCGATATTTCCCAGCTTTACATGGGGTTGAACCCGGCGCAGGCACGGATATTTCCGCCGTCGCCTCTGCACGCGGAGGATTTCACCGGGCTGCCACCCGCCGTGATCGCCGTCGCTGGGCACGACCCGCTTTGCGAGGAAGGGCTTGCGTACGCCGAACGTCTTGGCGCTGCCGGTGTTCCTGTGCAGGTGCATTGGTTCGAAGACATGTTCCATCCATTCTTTGGATTCTTCGAGGCATCGGCAGCGGCGCGCCGTGCCAACAACGAGATTTGCCACGCCTTTGCCGGGTGGCTTCAGCAATACGCGTTGCCTGTCACTCAGTGACGGCACACGCTTTTTTCATTTCAATATACTGGAGATCGTTATGCGGTATGTGTCCTTTGTTAAGGATGGGAAATCGTTGCTTGGAGTACGCGAGGGCACTGGCATTCGCGTGATCGGAGAAGACTCACTCGAGTCTCTTCTCGCACGAGGTGTCGACCTTGCCACTTATGGGCGCGATCGGGCGAGTACGGAAGTAGTGAGTGCAGAAGACGTGAATTTCCTGCCTCCGCTTACCCGTCCACCGAAGATCATTTGCATCGGCCTGAACTACGCGGATCACACCAAGGAGAGCAAGTACGAACAGCCGGACTATCCGACGATCTTCTTCCGCGTCCATACGAGCCTGATCGCCCATCGACAGCCGATGATCCGGCCGGATGTGTCCGATTCGCTCGACTTCGAGGGCGAAATCGCCGCAGTGCTCGGCAAGGGCGGCCGGTATATCAGCAAGGAAGACGCGTTGTCCTGCGTGGCGGGTTACGCGCTCTTCAACGACGGCTCGGTGCGCGAGTACCAGTTCAAATCTCCCCAATGGACCGTCGGCAAGAATTTTGATGGGACCGGCGCCTTCGGTCCCGACCTCGTGACGGCGGACGAACTCCCTGCCGGAGCGAAAGGGCTGCGGCTCGAAACGCGCCTGAACGGCGAAGTCGTGCAGGCGGCTAGCACGGACGATATGGTGTTCGATATTGCCAGCCTGATCAGTATTCTGAGCGAGGCGATTACGCTTGAACCGGGCGATGTGATCGTGACGGGCACGCCGTCGGGCATCGGGTGGGCGCGCACGCCAAGGCTGCTGATGAAACACGGTGACATCTGCGAAGTGAGCGTCGAGGGCATCGGCACGCTGCGCAACGAGATTGTCGATGAACAGGCGGCCTGAGCGGTCATATCGGCGGACCGGCGGCGTTAGCGCCGGTGAGTCCGTCCGGAGGAGATTGTCATGACGGAATCTGCGGCGGCGAGCTCTCGAGCGGGCGTGCATTCGATCGACCATTTTGCGCTTAATGTGCCTTCGCTCGCTGAAGCGGGGCGATTCTTCAATGCCTTCGGTCTTGACGTCACGACCGCGGGGGCAGGTGTGCAGGAGCTTGAGCTTCGGACTGCGGACGGGCATCGTTGGGCACGCATTTTTGCCGCCGACAGGAAGTCACTGGCCTATTTAAGCTTCAGTTGCTATGCGCGGGATTTGCCTGTGCTGCGTAAGCAGGTTGCGGCGGCGGGTGCCATGTTCATCCCTTCGGCAAACGGTAACGAAGACGCTGGTTTCTGGTTTCATGACCGGGACGGCAACCTGATACAGGTCGCAGTTGGCCTCAAAACGAGTCCGAGCAGCAAGACGATCAGCGTGAATACTGGCGCCATGGCGGATGTGCGCGGGGCTTGTACGCGTTCCGCGGTGGAACCTGTCAAACCGCGCCGGCTCTCTCATGTTCTGCTCTTCACGCCAGATGTTCTGCGCGCGGTCGATTTCTATGAGCAGGCGCTCGGTCTGCGTCTGTCGGACAAATCCCGGGATCTGATCGCCTTTACTCATGCCCCACACGGTTGCGATCATCATCTGGTGGCGTTCGCCAAAAGCCATGCGCGCGGCTGGCACCATTCGTCGTGGGATGTCGATAACGTCAACGTGGTTGGCGAAGGTGCGGCGCAAATGGCGGCGGCCGGGTTCTCCAAAGGGTGGGGGACTGGGCGGCATGTGCTCGGTTCGAACTACTTCCACTATGTTCAGGATCCGTGGGGTTCGTTTTGCGAATACTCGGCGGACATCGATTTTGTGTCGGCCGGAAAGAATTGGCCGGCAGGCGACTTCGCTCCGGAAGATTCGCTGTACTTGTGGGGGCCGGATGTCCCCGCCAATTTCGTGCATAACACTGAATAGACAAATTGCAATGGATGCTGAGCTTGGCCGGCACATGCGCGCTGTGTTTCCTCGTGCGGAATGCGAGCGGCCGTGGTGCGTCGATAGCCGAACGCGGCTCAGACGAGGCCAAGCGCCGTCTACCCACTGAGCAGAATGTCCTTTGCTGTAGTAGTCACATCTTCGGACGCCCGCCCGATCATGGGCCCATAGCGGTTAATGTTCTCTTTGGTCGTAGAAAGCTCGAACGTCGATAGAACGAGAGCGCCATGCTCACTTTCCAGCCTCGACCACTTCCAATCTTCATGCTTGCCGAGGTTCACTGTGTACCGGTACGACTGGCGATATCTGCGCCACGGCCACCTCATCCGTTTACCATGTAGTAATGCGGCTGGAAACCCTTAGCGGTCAGCCGAGAATGAGTGCTTGCCATCAGCATTGAATCCGGCATCGCCCGCCATCGTCCATCGAGGTCGAGAACTTCGATATCGCGCCTCTCAATACCGTCGCGTGACCAGCTTTGCTCAGGTTCGCGTAGCGCTTTCCGCCAGTAAAGCCATGCCGAACCTGCTTTATCATCATCTACGCGGTGATAGTTCTGGAAGAACGGGTGATCCTCGCGGACTCGCTGGAGCACGTGCATTTCATTTCATATGCACGGGCGTGCAACTTCGATGGTGCCGTCGTGAACGAATCGGTTTTTGACCGATACATTGTGATAGATAATCAGGATGCCAGATGAAATGTGAGTGGCATCACTGACGCGATGCGCCACCGTGCAGGCTGTCTGTATTTGCGACGATGCGTTAGCCGTAGTAAATGGGTAGCCCCACAACGTCTCGGCAGCGCACATGGGTGTCGCCGACCTGCACGAAGATTGCCGCGGACGATGCGCAAACGGCTCACTGGTTCGGATATCAGGTGGCGAATGGTCTCAAGGAATTGTTTTCTGTATTTGGGCTGACCCATCTTTCGGCAAAGGTCATATCGCGCGTTGGCTTGGTCGTCGAATACCTCCGCCATCGTGTCGTGCGGCCCGCGCCGCGTAGATTGCGCAGTTGTCGAACTGAACGGGCGGCGCATCGCCGGTGGTGCTATTGCGATGCGACAGCAACATGAAGACGGTTGCCGGCGCAGCGCGTCTGTGCCTGTCTCAGTGCTTACAACAGACGTTAAGGAAGATTTCGAACGATATGCGCAGACCCTTGTCAAAGGACAAAGTTGCCCCGGCTGGAATCCAGGCCGCGGGCAAGCCTGCGGCCACCGGCACGAGTAGTACGCGTGATCTCCCGCGCGCATTCGACCAACTGAGGGGAGGGCGGTCATGACCACGACTGCCAGCTTTCACATCGGTTATACGCAATACCTCGGGCCCGACGGCGAACCCGTTCAGCCATTGCCCGCGTTCGCGCGTGAGCCGGAGGCGCTGATCTCGCTCTATCGAGCGATGGTACTGACCCGCGCGTTTGATACCAAGGCAGTTGCGCTGCAGCGCACCGGCAAGCTCGGCACGTTCGCATCGTCGGTAGGGCAGGAGGCGATCGGCGTGGGCATCGCGAGCGCGATGCAGGCCGAGGACGTACTGTTCCCTTCATATCGCGACCATGCGGCGCAATTGCTGCGCGGCGTTACGAT
The DNA here is from genome assembly GCF_042680985.1 of Paraburkholderia dipogonis. NCBI lineage: Bacteria > Pseudomonadati > Pseudomonadota > Betaproteobacteria > Burkholderiales > Burkholderiaceae > Paraburkholderia > Paraburkholderia dipogonis. The sequence continues at coordinate 48,864 of NZ_JBHUFR010000013.1, forward strand.
GACGGAAAGCCTGTTGTACTGGGGCGGCGACGAGCGCGGCAGCGACTTCAGCGGGCCACGCCTCGACTTTCCGAATTGCGTGCCGATCGGCACGCAGGTGTGCCACGCGGCCGGTGCGGCGTACGCGTTCAAGCTGCGCGGCGAGCCGCGCGTGGCCGTCACGATCTTCGGCGACGGCAGTACATCGAAAGGCGACTTTTACGAAGCGATGAACATGGCGGGCGTCTGGCAGGCGCCGCTGGTGCTCGTGATCAACAACAACCAGTGGGCGATCTCGGTGCCGCGCAGCACGCAGAGCGCCGCACAGACACTCGCGCAAAAAGCGATCGCGGCGGGGATCGACGGCTTGCAGGTCGACGGCAACGATGTGATCGCGCTGCATCAAGTCATGCATGCTGCGCTCGCGAAAGCGCGGCGCGGCGACGGACCGACGTTGATCGAAGCGCTCAGCTATCGCCTGGGCGATCACACGACAGCCGACGACGCAACGCGCTATCGCGACTCCGAAGTCATCCAGAAGCAATGGGAGCGCGAGCCGTTGCTGCGTCTGCGCACTTATCTGATGAAGATAAAGGTCTGGGACACGGCTCGGGACGAGGAACTCGGCAAGGCGTGTCACGCGCAGGTCGAAGAGGCCGTACAAGCGTATCTCGCCGTGCCGCCGCCCGATACGTCTGCGATGTTCGAGCACCTGTATGAGACCTTGCCGCCTGCGTTGCGCGAGCAGCGGGAAGGCGCGCAGCGTTTTGCGCCGATAGCCGGCAATGGCAATGGAGGAAATGGACGTAACGGGGGGACCGGCCATGGCTGATCTCAACATGATCGACGCGCTCAATCACGCGCTTGCCTACGAACTCGAGCACGATCCCGCCGTCGTGCTGCTCGGCGAGGACATCGGCGTGAACGGCGGCGTGTTTCGCGCGACGGCCGGCTTGCAGGCGCGCTTTGGCGCGCAACGCGTGCTCGATACGCCGCTCGCCGAAGCAGGCATTGCAGGCACGGCGGTCGGCATGGCGGCGATGGGACTCAGGCCCGTTGTGGAGATCCAGTTCAGCGGCTTTCTGTATCCTGCAATCGATCACGTGCTCAATCACGCGTCGCGTCTGCGGCATCGCACGCGTGGACGCCTTGCCTGTCCGCTCGTGATCCGCGCGCCGTGCGGTGCGGGCATTCACGCGCCGGAGCATCATTCCGAGAACCCCGAGGCGTTGTTCGCGCACATTCCCGGGTTGCGCGTCGTCACGCCTTCTTCGCCGGCGCGCGCGTACGGCTTGCTGCTCGCCGCGATACGGGATCCCGACCCGGTGATCTTCTTCGAGCCGACACGTCTGTACCGGCTTTTCCGGCAGGCAGTCGAAGACAACGGTGAAGCATTGCCCCTCGACACCTGCTTCACGCTACGCGACGGCTCCGATGTCACGTTGGTGAGCTGGGGCGGCGCCGTGCAGGACGCACAGGCCTCCGCGGATCTGCTCGCTCAGGAAGGGGTGATGGCCGAAGTGATCGACGTCGCGACGCTCAAGCCGATCGACATGAGTACGATCCTTGCATCGGTGGCGAAGACAGGCCGCTGCGTGATCGTGCACGAGGGCTCGCGCACGGGCGGCATTGGCGCGGAGATCGCGGCCAACATCGCCGAGCGTGGCCTTTATTCGCTGCTCGCGCCCGTGCAGCGCGTGACAGGCTACGATGTCGTCGTGCCGCTGTACCGCCTGGAAAGTCAATATATGCCCGGCGTTCAGCGCATCGTCGCGGCTGTCCGGCAAGCTCTGGAGGCGTCGTAAGCCATGAAAATCTTCAAACTGCCAGACCTGGGCGAAGGCCTGCAGGAAGCCGAGATCGTCGAGTGGCACGTGAAGAGCGGCGATGAGGTGCGCGCGGACCAGCCGTTGCTGTCGGTCGAAACGGCGAAGGCGATCGTCGATATTCCTTCGCCGCAAGCCGGGCGCATCACGAAGCTGTTTGGACAGGCGGGCGAGATCGTGCACCTCGGCGCGCCACTCGTCGCATTCGAAGGCGAGGGTGATGAAGCCGACGCGGGTACTGTCGTCGGCCACATGGAAGTCGGCCAGCATGTCGTGCAGGAGGCACCCGCGCCGTTCGGCTCGGGCGGCGGCGTTATCAAGGCGATTCCGGCGGCGCGCGCGCTGGCGCGCAAGCTGGACGTCGATCTATCGATGGTGACGCCATCGGGACCGGACGGCGTGATCACGGCGGCCGACGTGCAGCGCGTCGCCAGGCTGCTTGGCGAACTCGGGCCTCCGGAAATGCTGCGTGGCGTGAGGCGCGCAATGGCGCACAACATGGCGCGTGCGCAAAGCGAAGTGGCGGCTGCGACCGTGATCGACGATGCTGACATCCACGCATGGCCGGCACGCACCGACGTGACGATCCGGCTGATTCGCGCGCTGGTGGCGGGCTGCCGCGCGGAGCCCGGACTGAATACGTGGTTCGATGGACATGCGGGGCGTCGTCACGTGCTGGAGAAGATCGATCTTGGCATTGCCGTCGATCTGCCCGATGGCCTGTTCGTTCCGGTGCTGCGCGACGTCGCGCATCGCGACGCGGCGGATCTGCGCGGTGGTCTCGACCGGATGCGCGTCGATATCCGCGCGCGCAAAATTCCGCCGGAAGAGATGCGCGGCAATACGATCACGCTGTCGAACTTCGGGATGATTTCGGGCAAATACGCAGCGCCCATCGTCATGCCGCCGACAGTGGCGATACTCGGCGCGGGGCGCATCCATGAACAGGTCGTCGTGGCAGACGGCGCGCCAGCCGTGCACAGGATTTTGCCGCTGAGCCTGACGTTCGATCATCGCGTCGTAACGGGCGGTGAGGCCGCGCGGTTTCTCGCGGCGACGATTGCCGATCTGCAGAACGCGCAGTAGCCGTTCAGCTGTTTGTCTTCCGGGTGTACTGGCGCGGGCGACATGGGGCTCGCCCACGCCTTTTTTGCTTCTGTAGGATCGTGCGATCCCACGACGCAGCACGGGGGGTGTCCATCCGGACGACGCCAGCGGAGTAACCTCCCGGGAACTCTCAGGCAAGAGACCATGTGCCCGGAACATCTGGAGAGCGGCACTGTCTCCGTCGGGGCACCTCGGCCATTCACGGTGCGCACGCGCAAACTCTCAGCTATATGGACTGATGGGGCGTCGGCGGCGGCAGCAACAGAGCGCGGCCGGCGATGCTCGACGAACATATGGACCCTGTCATGGCACGAGTGGTCGTTGGCGGCGCGGGCATTGCCGGTGTCAGGGCCGCTTGCGCCTGGCGCGACGCAGCCATCGTGTCTCTGTTTTCGAAAGTCAGCGTTATGCGGTCGCATGGACCTTTTTTTTGTGCAGAAGATGACGACGGCAACGATTGCCGGTGTCGAACCATCGACGGAGATGGTCTCGCAGGATGCCGTGCGCAACGCGGAGGCGATCGAGCGCCTGCCGTCCGACAACCCGTCCGGCGAGACGCTCGCGATCAACTCGATGCAGCTCTTGCCGAATTACGCCGCATGATGACGCCGGGCGGAACGCTCGCACCCAGCTTCGCAGTCTAGTCAGAACAACAGGAGGACGACCTGATCGAACGGGTGGCGGCCGCCGGTTTCGCAGATGCGACGCCGACAAAGAATGACGATACGCTTTGCATACTCGCAGGCAAGCCGAGAGCGCGAAGCACCCGACGCGACCGCATGACATGCGCTGGCCACCGCCCTTTGACGAGCGCCAGGATTTGTACTCGGTGCAATTTGCTCGCCGCTTCTCTATAAATAAGAGAGGAAGAGCGGGCGAACCGTTCGCGTCCTGATTGTCCAGTGCTGGCAAACATGCTACAGCCGAACCTCAAGTCGACTTCGATCCATCAAAGATCGTACAACAGGTTGATCGCATTCCCACTCGCGACCGCATGGGAACGCTCGACGCGATCTCCCGCGCCCGCGGTCCTTTCGATCTGGAATTCATCGGTGTGTTGTCTCGCAGTCCGGGGCTCTCGTGCGCAAAATTATTTCTTCACGGTGCAACGCATAACGGGAGGTGCGCTGTGTTCGACCTGACCCGATTGACCTGTTCCCCCCTGTCTTGTATCTGGTTTTGCACCGCCATGACGACGGCATGCCTGAGCGGTTTTTTCTGCACGGAGGGAGTCGCCGCTTCTCCTGCAGCGGCGTCTGGCGTTGCTTCCGTGTCGGCGCCGGCGTCGGCGCCGACCACCGCGACGGCGAAGGAAAAGCGTGCTGCAACTGGCAGCGCGGCCGCGCCAATCGACTTTCCCGCGATCGTCGAACGCTATGGGCCGGCTGTCGTGAATATCCGCGCGACAGTGCCGGTGAATGCGCCCGCGAGCGCGACGGCCGCTTCGGGTCCCGACTCCGAAGCGATCGATGGTGACGATCCCATCTTCGCGTTCTTCAAGCAGGCGTTGCCACAATCGCAGGACGGCCTGGGCGCTACACCGCACGCGATATCCGGCATCGGATCAGGCTTCATCGTGAGCCCGAACGGTCTCATTCTGACGACGGCGCATGTCGTCGATCAGTCGGATGACGTGACCGTGCGCCTGACCGACCGGCGCGAGTTCAAGGCAAAAATCGTGGCCGTCGATACGCAAAGTGATATCGCCGTGATCCAGATCGACGCGACGAAGCTGCCTACCGTCAAGCTCGGCGATTCCGCTCGTGTGCGCGTCGGCGAGCAGGTGCTGACGATCGGTTCGCCAGACAGCTATCAGAACACGGTCACGGCAGGCATCGTCAGCGCGACGTCGCGCACGCTCGCCGATGGCAGTGCCTTTCCGTTCTTCCAGACGGACATATCTCTGAACCCCGACAACTCGGGCGGCCCCGTATTCAATCGCGCCGGCGAAGTGGTCGGCATCGACGTCCAGGTGTATGCCGATAGCGATCGCTTGCGGGGCCTGACGTTCGCAATCCCAATCGATTTGGCGAACAAGGTGCGCTCGCAGCTGCAAGATGAGCAAAGCCAGCAGGGCCAGCACGGCCAGCAGAGCGCGCAAACCGATGAGCGCAGCAATCTGGGCATTCAGGTGCAGGACGTCGATCCGAATCTGGCGGTCGCGTTCGGTCTGCCGCGAGCGGCGGGCGTGCTGGTGACGTCGGTCGATCCGGGCAGTCCGGCGGCGGCGAGCAATCTGAAAACGGGCGACGTGATCGTGCAACTCGCGGGCAAGCCTATCGACCGCACGGCTGATCTGACCGGAGAGGGCCCGGCGTTGCAGACCGGGGCGAAGGTCCCGCTGAAGCTGATCCGCGATCACGAGCCGATGACGGTGATGGTGACTGTCGGGCCACCGTCGCAACAGTCGAACGGGGGTGCGGGGGGAATTGCTGGTCCACGCTCAGACGCAGGGTCGCGGCAGTCTGGCTCGCTCGATCATCTCGGTCTCACGATGCATCCTCTGACCGACGACGAGCGGCGCGCCATGGACCTTCCGCAAGGCCTCATGGTTGATGACGTGTCGGGGACGGCGGCCACTGCCGGCATCAAGTCAGGTGATGTCGTGCTGTCGTTGAACGGCACGCTGGTCGCGTCGCAGGATGAACTGGCGTCGCTTGCGGCAAAGGCTGGCGGGAAGGCAGCGTTGCTGATCCAGCGCAATCACGCACGAAGCTTCGTCACGGTCGACCTCAAATAAAAACCGGGGTGCGGGAGCGGCCAATCGATACACGATGCCCGTCTCGCGTACCGGCGCGCGGAATACACTTCGCTAAGGCCCCCGCATGCGCAGCTGACCGGCTTGCGATCACCGGCTGCGTAGTGCGCCGCGCCGAGCAAATTCGCTGCCGCATCGTGGACCGTATTAATTCTCTCAGGAGCCCGAGGTAGCGGCGGTGCACGTGCTCGCCGCAGCCGATGATGACATCTTCTACGCAAGGCGGGGAACGGTACAAATCCGACGCTTACAACGGCAAGTCAATCTCCCTCGGTGAAATCGATGTCCGGACCAACGCTAGACTGATGACAAACAGGACCAGCGATCGCCCGCCCGTCTGCGGCGGGTGCATCTCATTCTCCGTACCAGACAGTATCGCGGCCATGTTCAAGTCGACCGCCTGTCGGGCATCCCGAAACGAACTGGTGAAGCGATCGACACCCTGCGCGCGTGGCGCCGACAGCGTCGCGTTGTCGACGACCCGGCCGCTTCTCACGTTATTCATCTGGGCCGGGCAGGGATTGGTGACGCGCTGCAATTCGTGAGCTTAATTCCAGAAGTCGTGTGCCGCGTTCCGCAATTGCAGCGCGGCAACCCGATTTACTGCACATTCGCGCCGCCAGGCGAGTTGGTGAGACGCAGCCTTTCGGCGCACGACGTCAAAGTCGTGTCTCACGAAGTGCCGCGCCTACCTGCGTAAAATTTCCATATGCCGGTCGGCAGCCTGCCGTCGAAACTGGGCGTGAGGCTTGACAAACTGGCGTAGCCACGTTCTTACCTTGTCGCCGACGAGGTTGCACAGGATATCGCCGCGAGAAACTTGCCCATGGCTATACGCTTAAGGTCGGACTCGTCTGGAGCGGCAGCCGCACACGTCAGCGCAATCCGCTGTGATCCACGCCATTCGATTTCTATGCGCGCACGCTCGTCGTACTTGCCGTCATTGATTTCTCCACCTTGTATCCCGACGGCACGAGTGGCGTAGCGGCGATGGTGTGCGGGAGGTCCCAACCAGTCGACCATGAGAAGAAATTCCGGTTGTTCGACGAATCGGCTGCTCTGTCTGGTGATTGCAGTGTGTACGCCGGTAGCGCCCCTGACGGGTGCGCTTAACCCTGCGCACGTGGCTACTGATTGGCGCCAACCCGCATTGGGTATGGATGCCTGGGCGTAACGACAGTCCAAGGTATCCGTCAATGCGGATATATCGGCAGCGGCAGCGGCAGCGTCCGACTGGCTGCTACCGGGCCCGAGCAGATCAAAGTGGAGCTCACCGGGACGAACCCGCATCAGCGCTGTCGACCCGGCGTCGCGCCTCCAGAAATCCTCGGTTCAGTGGTCTGATGTCCGAACCCAAGTCGATCGGAATGCCTTTTCTGCTAAAGAGATCGCCCGATCTGCCGTTAAAGGAGTCATCGTATAACTATCGGAAACAGCGGTATGCGGAACGTATCGGTTCGAAGTAGTCTTCTGGCTGTCTTCCTGATTTTTGCCGCATTGATCGTGCTGGGCGGGGCGATCGGCGTCACCACGCTCAGTCGCGCGAATAGCAATCTCGCGCGCATCCATCGGATTGCGGTACAGGAAACGCTCGTCAACGACGGGTACAAGGATTCCACCCGCACCCGAGCCGCGTTGACACGCGCTTACTCGGCCCTGAAGGAGCGCAACGACGAGGCGACGCGGGACTCAGCGCTGAAAAGCGCCGAGACGACGCTGAACCGGGCGGCGACGGAAACGGAGTCGTTTCGCAATGCGCCCGTATTTCGTGGGCAGGACGATGAATTGAAGCGGCAGTTGCTCGAATCGTCAGTCGGTCTCGCGGCGATCCTGAAGAAAGCCACCGATGCCCTGCGCTCCGGCGACACGAACGCCTACGCCACAATCAACGATCGCGACATTACGGCTGCGGGTGCGGCGTATTCGGTGAACGTCGAGAAATTTCAGAGTCTGGCGAATACGTTGTCGAACGATGCCATTGCCCAGGTGGATCGTGAATACACGTGGGTCGTGAGTCTGGTCGTTGTCGGTGTGGGCGGTGCGCTTGCGCTGATCGTCGCTACACATCTCGCGCTGCGGCGCATCGTCACGGCTCCCCTGAAGAATGCCGCCGACCTGCTCGATCGAATCGCGGCAAATGATCTGACGGCGAGCATTCCCGAGGCGAGCGCTAACGAAATCGGCCAGCTGTTCGCGGCGATGCAACGGATGCAGGGTGGTTTGTCCCAGACCGTGGCGAACGTGCGCAACAGTTGCGAGGCGATTTACAACGGGGCGCGGGAGATTGCCGCGGGCAACCTCGATCTGTCTAGCCGCACGGAGCAGCAGTCCGCAGCGCTGGAAGAAACTGCGGCCAGCATGGAGCAGCTCACGTCGACCGTCAGACAGAATGCGGAGAACGCGCAGCAGGCAAGCCGGCAGGCTTCGAATACGGCGGATGTCGCGCAGGGCGGCGGCGAAATCGTGGAACGCGCGATCCAGACCATGAATGCAATCAGCCAGAGTTCGCGCAGGATCGCCGAGATTACCGGGATGATCGACAGCATCGCGTTTCAGACCAATATCCTTGCGTTGAATGCCGCGGTCGAGTCGGCACGCGCGGGCGAACAGGGCCGTGGCTTCGCGGTGGTTGCGAACGAGGTTCGAAGTCTCGCGCTGCGCAGCGCGGATGCCGCACGCGAGATCAAGGCCTTGATTGGCGCATCGGTCGAGGACGTGGCGAACGGCAATAGCCTGGTTGCTCAGGCAGGGCAGTCGATGAAGGAGATTGTCGGCGCGGTACGCAGCGTGGCCACCATTATGAATGAGATCAAGGCTGCAACGATTGAGCAGAGTGCTGGCATCGAACAGGTTGGGCAGGCGGTGACACAGATGGACCAGGTCACCCAGCAGAACGCGGCGCTGGTCGAGGAGGCCGCCGCTGCCGCGAGCGCGCTCGAGCAGCAGGCGCAATCAATGACGGATGCAGTCTCGGCATTCCGCCTCCTCAGGTAACTGGCGCTACGCCGTGGTTCAAGGCGAAGCCCCGCCTGGCGAGTCGTTTCTCGCGCAGGCCAGCAGCGACGTTCGAGGGCGCCTCGTGCGCGCTTGTGCTGGACACTCTCAACCGTTTTCAACCGGAGTATGAGCATGAACGTTAAAGGCATTCTGGGTGCAGGTGCAATCGTGTTGGCCGGTGCTGCCGTGTCCTGCATCGCGCAGGCCGCAACGTACGCGTACGTATCGAATGCGGATAGCCACGATATCTCGGTCTTCAGTCTCGACAAGTCGAATGGCGCGCTTGCGCCGGTGGAGACGGTGCCTGTCGGCGGAACCGTGATGCCGATGACGTTTTCTCCCGACCATCTGCGGCTCTACGCCGGGTTGCGCTCGAAGCCTTATCGCGTGGTGAGCTTCGCGGTCAATCCGCTGGACGGCCGGCTGATCGAACTCGGCAAAACGTCGCTCGCGGATAGCATGGCATATGTCTCGACCGACGCGACCGGCCGCTATCTCTTTTCCGCGTCGTATGGCGGCAACCTCCTCGCGGTGAACCGGATCGGCGCAGACGGCGTCGTCGGCGCCGTGCTGCAGACCGTGAACACAGGCCCCATGGCTCACGCGATCCGAAGTGCGCCCGACAACCGCTACGTGTTCGCGTCAGTGCTCGGCTCGGATGCCTGGCTGCGCATGAAGTTCGACGCATCGACCGGGCAGTTGACTGGGGAGGCCACGCCCGCGTATTCGTTGCCGCCGAAATCGGGACCGCGGCACTTTGTGTTCTCGGCGGATCAGCGATTTACCTACCTGATAGATGAGCTCGACGGCAAGCTGCATGTGCTCGCCTTCGATCGAACTCACGACACCGTCAAACCCGTTCAGACGGTCTCTATCCTGCCGCCCAATTTTATTGGTGACAAGCCATGGGGCGCGGATCTCCACCTGACGCCGGACGGACGATTCCTTTATGCGTCGGAGCGCACGTCGAGCACGCTCGCGGCATACAGGGTCGACGCGACATCCGGCAAGCTCACGCGCATCGGTACTTACGCGACCGAAAAGCAACCGCGTGGATTCAATATTGATCCTTCGGGCAACTATTTGCTGGCGGTTGGGCAATTGTCAACGACGCTGAGTGTCTATCGCATCGAGCGCAAGACGGGCGCCTTGAATGCGATCGGGCAGTACCCGGTCGGTAGGGGGGCGAACTGGATCGAACTCGTCGAGTTTGACGGAAGCAACAGCCGTTGAGACTCGGGCTTCGGATTACCTGGCAATGACGGCGTCATCCTGAACGAACAGACGCACGACAGAGCCGGAATCGGGCTCGCTCTCGATCAGCAGCTTCGCATCGATCAACCGGGCGCGCTCCGCCATGCCCTGCAGGCCGTAGGAGTATCCGGCCCGGGCGGCAACCATGTCAAAACCCCGACCGTTATCGCTAACGGTCAGCTCAATACCGGTTTCGGTGTTGGCCAGCGTCACATCGACGCGCGATGCACCGGCATGACGGGCGACGTTGGTCAGCGACTCCTGCACGATACGGAACAGGGCGGTCGCGCGAAAATCGGTCAAGCTCGGTTCGGAACCCGAGTTATGGAAGTGGCAAGGAATGTGAGTGTGCTGCGTGAAGTCGCCGGCGAGCCATTCCAGCGCGGATGCGAGACCGAAGTTCAGCGCGACCGGCCGAAGGTGGCTGGCCACGTTGCGCACGATCTGAATGGTGCGCTCGACCAGATCGCGCATCTCCTCGGCTTTCTGCATGGCTGCGGAACCGGCCGCCAGATGCATCCTCAGTAACGACACGTCCATTTTTAACGCGGTCAGCAACTGGCCCAGTTCGTCGTGAACCTCCATCGCGATGTGCTTCCTTTCCTCCTCGCGAATGGCTTCCAGATGGGCGGACAATTGCTGCAACTGCTCGCGCGACGCCAGCAGTTCCAGCTCGGTCCGCGTGCGTACCGCGACTTCCAGTTCGAGTTGGTCGCGATGGCGCCGAAGGCTTTCCACGGCATGCTTGCGGGCCGTCATGTCAGTCAGCAGGCCTTCGAGTCCGCTCAGGCTGCCGTCGTCGCCCGTCACGCCACGGGCGTTCAACTGAACCCAGATGGGGGTATCGTCGAGACGCTTCAGCTGCAACTCGAGTCCGACGATCTCGCCGCGTATGCGCAGGATTTCGAACAGATTCGCAGTCTGTTCGGGCGAGAACGGCTGTTTGTGGGGGGCGCCAGCGGCGGCCTCGATCAGGTCGGGCACATTGCGATATCCGAGCAGTTGCGCCATTGCCGGATTGGTTTCATTCAGGTGCCCGTTCTGATCGAGCAGGAAGATACCCTCAAGCGCATTCTCGACGATGCTGCGGTATTTCCGTTCACTGGCGCGCAGTGACACCGTCGATTCCTGAAGACGCTCGGCCATGACGTTCACGCGCAACGCGAGCCGGCCCAGCTCGTCGCCCGATTCAACGATACAGCGCGCGCGAAGGTCGCCGCTCGCGATCCGGTCGACCATCTCCTCGAGACGATTGATCGGGCTGCGCACCATCCGTTTGAGCAACAGGAAGGTCGCGGCGTAGAGCACCGCGACGACGGCCGTGATCATGGCGAGAATGGCCCGGCGGGCGCGGCTGATGTCCTGTTCCGCCACCGCTTTTGTGAGGACGACCCGAACCTCGCCGATTTTTTCCTTCGGCGCGTCGCCGGGCGGCACGTATTCGATTGCCCGGACACGCACCACGCTGTCGCCAGGGCCGGGCTGCGCAGCCCTCCCCGCGGTGGCCACCATACCGTAGCCCACTGCCGTGACGGTGAACCGGGCAACCTCGGGATTCGGCGCGAGCGCGGCGAGTTGGCCGTCGATCGCGCGGAGATCGACGTTCCACAAAGGCTGGGCGAGCGAGCGGCTGAACAGGTCGGCGATGCGGGTGGCGCGCTCCTCCAGTTCGACGAGCCGGCGCTGCCGTTCATGCGCAACCAGCGCATACGCGGAGGTGCCGGCCACGATCGCCACCAGCACGGCGAGCGCGAGCATCAGCTTGGTGTGCAAACTGGGCGAGCGTAACGTAAGCGTTCGGGGCAGACGCATCACGAGACCCCGGACGCGGCGTCCAGAAGATACTGGAGATTGAAGTCGTAGGGGCCCGGACGCGGAGAGCGGGTTTTCGAGTAACGGGCAAAGTCAAGCGTCGCCCCGCTACGGAAAACCACATCAGCGTATCGGGCAGCATTCTCGCGGTAGATCACGGTCAGAAAGTCGAGCTTCTGCCGCACACCTCCATTCGCGGCAAAGTCCTTGCCCTGATGATAATCGTGCAGCAGAACCATCGCCCATGCGCCAAGGAAGTAGTCGCCTGCCATCATGGCCGCCAGCCCGCCGTCGGCCACCCTGTCCAGTGCTTCCTGCAGGGCACCCATGCCACCCACGAGAACGCGCGCATGGCGCGCCTTGACGGCGTCCAGCGCCCCGAGTGCCATTGCGTCGTTGGCGGCCCAGATCACATTGGCCTCCGGATAGCGGGCGAGCAACACGCGTGCTTTCTGATTGCTGTCGTCATAGCTCCAGTCGCTGAAAACCAGTTGGCACGTGCGCGCATTCGAAGCGTGAAGCAGGAAATCGTCGACACCAGCGGCGCGCTCCAGAGACACCGGCGTGCTGGGGTCTCCCGTAATGCCGATTACCTGCGCGCCGTTCTGCCCGAGTTGTCGATAAAGAAATTGCATTAACCGGAAGCCGCCGCGCTCCGCGTCCGCGGTCACCGTGCCGATCCAGTTCGGGATCAGTTGCCGCTCATTGCCGACCGCGCGACGCTGGTCAGGTGTCAGGTCATTGTGAATGAGCAGCACCCGCGCTGACGAGCGCGCCAGCGTCCTTAGCATCCGCTGCGCGGCCATCTTTTCGTTGACGATAATCACATAGTCCGGCGCATCTGCGCGTTGCGCGACTTCCTCCGCCTGGCGCTGCATCAGCAGATGGTCACGTTCCGCGTACAGAATCTCCAGTTGCATGTCGAAGGTTTGCGCCGCCACGTCCATGAACCGGGAGACCAGTTGCCAATGCTGTCCGGTGCCACGTTGCACAGCCTCGCCAGGGTTCAGAAACACCACGCGAGGCGGGCGCTTTGACGCAAACACGGGTGTGCTCACCCCGGTCAGGCCAGCATACGCACAGGTGAGCAACGCTTGCCGACGATTCATAAGACAATACGCTCAGTTGCCGCTGCGGCGCGCTAGTGCGCAGGGGTACGAGGTTGACATGGGAGCGCTATTTTACGTGCCACTCCGGCATTGGCAATATTCAACCCTGGATTCGACTTCGTGACGGCGTGATTACGCAGGTGCGGTTGCATATCCACGCGACATTCCGCGAGTCTCGCGACCGTGGGCTGAACGGCTTTTTTTGCAATGGCTGCCCGTGCATAGCCGCTCCGCTGTTAGCGAATATATATCACAAAATGACATATAATTAGGGTGTGATGTGGTCGCTCGACCGCTACGCAACCATTACTCCAGGGTGATGCATCGACGTTTTCGAAGCAGATTAATGCGTTGTCTTGAATGCAGCGCCGGGGGAGTTCACATGTCGGCTTTCCGATGTATTCTTCTGTGCTACGACGGAACTCGCGAAGGACAGCACGCGTTAAAGGACGGCGCCGCACTGGCCCAGGATCTCGCAGCTGAAGTTCACGTGCTCTCTGTCATCAATAATGCCATCTGGGCGCAAGGGACCGACATTACCTCCGCCATTCCGGCCGATGTCGTTACCGAATCAGCCAGAAGTTTGCTGGACGAAGGACTGAAAAGACTCGGCGCGCATGGAATTCGGGCGACCGGACACTTTGCCCTGGGTGATCCACTGGACCAGATTCCGTTCTTTGCGAACGACCTGAAGGTTGATCTGATCGTCGTCGGCCATCGTCATACCAGCCGGCTGGCGCGCTGGTGGGGTGGCAGGAACGATGGCCGGTTGCTGGACCATGTCAGTTGTAGCGTGCTGGTGGCCATGGGTCCGGAGACTGATGCAGACGAGGCGGTCGTCGGGACATGAGGCTTTCCCGTATCAGAAATTCGGAGCATACGCGGGCAAGGTCACGCAGATAGCGCGTACCGCACTGAGCCCGGCGCAGTTGCAGGCGCAGGCCGTAACCGATACGGGTGATCCTGACCGGTCCGAAAATTTGTATCAGATTACCTTCCCAAATGACATGAACTCGGTAAGACAATTGATGCTCCCCTTCGCAGGCCGCCGGCCAGTGTCCGGGGCGCTCATGCGCCGAATTTTCCTAGTCGTTGAGTGGGTGCTTCGTCAATTCGGGGCGGGCTTTCTCGGCGGCGTCCTGCTGTAAGGGCGGCAGTAGGCAGCCCTCCCAGCGCTGCGGCCTGGCGGAACAGCGCAAACGCGTGTGCGTGGTCCAAGAGAATGTCGCCCAGTCCGTAGTAAGAGCCCACGGCGTCATCGAAGGTCGCCCGCCATACCGATGTATGCCGTTCGATTGCCGATTCTCGGTCGGGAGCGGCAGAGGAATGAGCGTGGTCCGGCTCATCGACTGCTCCTGGGGCGCGAGATATAGCGCGCACAGCTTCGTTAGGCGGTACGTTGAAAAATTCTCTGTTCTCGGAAACGCGGAAGCCGCGCTGTGCCAAGTGTGTATGAACTAACTGCTCGGCTGCGGCACAGTCGGCAAACATTTGTTGGTACACGACAATGAACGGTGTCGGAAGCCTAGTTGCACCTGACAATTCCAGCGCTCTTTCGGCAGGAGACCGCGCAGTCCTACCGATTTTAATTAGTGCTGGCATAGCGCTGTTTGCCAGCACATAAAAGTACCCACGGTTTTCCAAGCTGCGTCGCTTCTAGTTTTTTTGCTTGCGGCGGAGAAAATGTCTGGCGACCTCGCCCGTTTTCCGGTTGGTCATAATCTAGATCGTGATTACAAGCTCGGAGTACTTCCCAACGGTGTCATCGTCAGTTAGCAGCCGCAACGGCTCGGTAATAGCCTGAGCAACTAGTAACCGGTCAAACGGATCGCGATGAATATCGGGCAGGATCGCGAACTGCCGCAGCGTGTGCGGCTGTTACAGGCAGTTCGCGGAAGCCCGCTTCTTCAATGCGGGCTGCCAACTCGTTCACGTCTGCGTCCAGCTTCCCGATTCCGGACTTGATTGCGATTTCCCAAAGGCTAGCGGCACTGACGAAAACGGTTTCTGCGCTCAACATGATGGCCTCGGCCTTCTTTGTGAGTTGCTTGTCGCCGCTCATGGCCCACAGGAAAATGCGCGTATCAATCAACAGGCGCATCACCGACCCTCAAATGTCGCTAAAACATCGTCAGGCAAAGGCGCGTTGAAATCCTCAGCGATCTTGATCTTCCCCTTCATCAGACCGAAGCGAAGTTTGGGCTTCGTTTCGAACGATACGAGGCGCACCACCGGGGTTCCTGCCTTCGCGATAACAACTTCTTCGCCACTGACAGCAGCCTCAATGAGGCGCGAAAGCTGCGACTTCGCCTCATGAATATTTACGGTTTGCATAGCACCTCCATCAATGTGGGCTTGGTTTAGCCTAGCTAACTTAGAAATGCAACCTTCGAACAGTCCTCGCAAGAAAAAAGGGCCTGTCGGCCCTTCCTTTGGCGCCCCCGAGCGCCCCCTCCCAACCGTCCAGTTCTTCAACGGCCGTACCCCCGCGACGATCACACCTAGACGAACAGGATCGGCGTCAATCAATCGCTTTGTCGCCGTAAGTGTCTCGTGTCCAAGTAGCTCGTTGATGTGCCGAAGATCGTGGCCGAGTCGATACAGGCGCACGCCAAAAGTTCGGCGTCCAGACATGCGCTCGCCCCCTCGATCGCGGCTTGCGTATGCAGCTTGCGGAACAGTTGACTCAAGGAATCGCATGAGTAACTGAGGCGTTGTTAAGTTGATGGCTGTAGGCCAACTATTCGGCACACGCGTAGTTATCCTTATAAGATAACTGTCTCGATTTGCGGCGGAGAGCCGTTTCTGTTGTGGCGCGCGGTCGACGAGCATGGTGCCGAACTTGACGTGCTGGTGCAAAAGCGTCGCGACAAGGCCGCGGCGAAGCGCTTCTTTCGGCGGGTGCTGCGTTCAAACCCGGTGCCGCGCAAAATCGTTACCGACCAACTGCGTAGTTATCCAGCCGCAAAGGCTGATATTCCTGAGCTCGCGCAGGTGAAGCACGTATTCGTCAAAGCGGCTGCACGCGTGAACAACCGAGCCGAGAATAGCCACCAGCCAACCCGTAGGCGCGAACGCCAGATATGTGGCTTTCGCGATGCGCGTCGCACGCAAGCTTTTCTTTCACGCTTCGGCCCGATCTGTCAGCACTTCGCGCTTCCAAGACATCAGATGAACGCTGCACATCATCGCGCCATAACAAAGAACGCCTCGACACATGGCATGATTGGACCGTCACCGCGCAGCGTCACGAACATCTCGTCTAAATGCCAGGTGCTGCCTGGCTTGCGCCGCGCCGCCTTGGCGCACTGAGCGAATCCAGCGCCAAACTTGTCGCACCAGCACCGGATCGTTTCGTACGTGACCACGACGCCACGCTCGAGCAACAACTCCTCGATGTCGCGCAGGCTCAGACTAAACCGGAAGTACCAGCGAACGGCGCAGCTGATGACGACAGCAGGGAAACGGTGGCCGTGATAAAGCGATTTCGTCTTCTTCATCGGTTTATCCTACCGCCACATCTCCAGCAACCTGACAGCGCCTTTTCAGCGGCTCGGCCTTCTTTTGTCACCAGCACCAGGCGTGCCTAGGATTCTGGGAACGTCAGGCTCCGGGGAAAATCGGCCGCAACTCAACTTAAAACCTGTCGCGTTTCGTTGGATTGGCTCAGCAAATGCACGCTGCGGGGCTCGTGCGATATGCAAAGGGTTTGAAGTTATCAACCAAGGGATACCTTTATACCGATCGGCAGATTGCATCGTGTTGCGAGTGGGTTCACGATTCAGTGCTCTCGAACTTACTCGAAAAGGCGGCCGACTGGGAAGTTGAGGCGGCACAAAGCCCTGTTTCGCAGTGGTTGGATAACATTGATCATGGGCTTCAGCCAGGGCTACGAGATGACCCAAAATATTGCACCCGCCTGCGCGAAACCGACGATGGTTTGTCGCTGATCCGGTGGGTCAAAAACTCGAAGGGCCGGCGGCCTTCTGCAGGCGTTTCGCCACGAACCGGCTGGACCGAGAAACAGAATTACGGCGTGGAGGCCAACAAAAATGCCTCGACATGAGCTGCTCACTGCGAGCCCGGCGCTTCGAACTGCTGGCCTTTCCTGACGATGAGCGTGCGGCAACACCGCGGCGCGATGATGACCGCCTCGGCATGGCCGTGCTCAACGGTTATCAGCGTTGTCCTGTAGCGTAGAGTGTACGGGGCTGCTCACTGAGCCGCTGACCGACTGTTACGACGCACCGGAAAGCCCACGCCTGGTCGCTAACGTAGAGGGTGGGGATCAAAATTGCTTGCAAAACGGGAACAAATTTACTTGAACCAACGCGAGCCAAGTGAGCTTTACGGAGCAGGACAGTGTATGTTCTTCAAGCGCAATGAACCTGTGAACCTGTGGTTCAGGCGTTCCTTGCTCACCTCAACACCGAATTGTGACTATGAGCTGGAGATGATTTCCGAGGGCGTCGAGACGGAAGCCGCGCCTTTCGAATGTCTTATCGAGGCGCACCAAAAAGCTGACAGAACCCTGCGCGCGGCACCGCACGAGGCACGAGCGGCTGTCCGTATGGCTCGACTGCGGTACGAGCCGCGTGCGACTTAGACCGCGCATTGAGGTCAGCGTCCAGCCTGGACACGCGTCCCGTCAGGCAGTTGCGTCACGTTTCCAACTCACCTTCGCTTCGGTGGGCGAGGGCTGAAAGCGCGAGTTCCGCCGTGCGCCTGATATGCGCTATGGAGGCGGAAAACGCTGCATCGCCGTCGCGTCGCTCGATCGCGTCGAGCATTTTGTTCATTTCGTGATTCGACTCGGTACTGCGCCCCGGCGTGGCGATCGTGAGCGCGCGCAAGCGATTGATCCGCGCGTTCAGTGTCTTGACCACCGCAAGCGAGACAGTCCGTTGCGCGCCTTCGAACAGCGCATCGTAGAAGTGCTCCGTGTAGACCAGCACGGCGGAGAGATCTTCAGCCTTGAACGCTGCTTCGATTTTATTGCGGATTTCCCGCAGTTGCTTCACGAGTTCGGGAGTGGACCGCTCCGCGCACGCGCGTGCGGCGTTGGCCTCCAACAGACCGCGCAGTTCGTAAATCTCGCTAACCTGGGCACGGTTCAGTCGTGCGACGACCGGCCCCTGCCGGGCGGCTACGTCGACGAGTCCTTCCGTCTCAAGGTGTCGCAACACCTCGCGCACGATCGTCCGGCTCACACCCAACTCGTCGCATAGCGTGCGCTCGACCAACCGTGCGCCAGGCGGAAAGTAGCCTCGCACGATCGCGTCGCGCAGCTTGTCCAGGGTCAGCTCGCGAAGGGTTTTGGTTTCACGGACAACTTTAAGATCTGACATATCGAGAAAAGGTGGTCGACGGATAACCAGGCCAACGTCTGGCCCGACGCACAACATACGTAGCCATATTGTCTCCCATCCGTGAAGGTTAGTCATAGGCCGGCGACGCTCGGGCGCGCCGGCTCTCACTCGCGGCGCGCCAGCGGCGGCTAGTGGCAGCCGAACGGCCATCCCGTCGCAGCTTCGGGATTCAGAGTGAAAAAGAGCGACAGGTATGGCCAGCATCCTACCAAAAACTCCGCTTCAGATTATGGTATTCCATAATATAAACGTGTTAGCGATGTCGATACTATGGAATACCATAATCCTGTCAAAGACGATTTGACGGAACCGGACGGCGATCAAGCCGCTGGCACGTGCGGGCTTCTTTCGACTGAATCACGCTGCAAACACAGTACAAGCAAACCGGGCGCTGGAGAACACCATGTCTGAGCAGACCTTCGAACAGCCTTTTCATGCGGCGACGGGCGCGCGCGCCCAGGTCGGCGCAATTCTCGAACACCGCGACGGTCTGGTGTTACTGGAGACGAAGGACGGCTTGCAGCTTCCGACGGGCGTCAGGCTCCAACCCGAAAGCGATGCGGGAAGCCTGCGCGGTGTGCTGGCGAAGCTCGGCCTGAAGGCGCATCTCGACTTCATCTTCGCGGTCTTCGAGTCGGGCGACGGACCGGCGGCGAGCGTCAGCGTCGTTTATCGAGGCCGCGTGGACAGCAGCCTCGCGGCGATGATGGACATGTCGATTCACATCGTCCCGTTATCGCGCATTCCATGGAGCGAACTGCGCGACGACGCCGTGCGTTCCATGCTTCGGCGCTATGTGCGCGAACGCGGCGAAGACGCTTTCGGCATTTATGCCGGCGACGCAGACGTGGGAACCGTCCAGGCGCTCGCGTCAGCGCATTGACCCAACCACGCCCACGAAAAGAGAGAAAACAGGCAAGCCGCCGACGTTTTCGCTGCTCGCCTGAGCAAAGACGGTTCCGATTGACCACAAGCATTAATGCAGCGCTACCGCATCGAATCCAAGGAGACAGACATGACCCTTACACGCACTCTGAAGACCGCTCCGCTGATCGCGCTGTGCGCGACAGCTTTCACGTCGGCCTCGGCGTTGGCCGCGGACCCCATCGTTTTCACGAGCTGGGGCGGCACCACGCAATCGTCGCAACAGAAGAACTGGGCGCAGCCGTTCACGCAGGCGACCGGCGTCAACGTGCTGATGGACGGCCCGACCGACTACGGCAAGCTCAAGGCAATGGTCGACAGCGGCAACGTGAACTGGGATGTGGTGGATGTCGAAGGCGATTTCGCATATGCCGCGCAGAAGGCCGGACTGATCGAGCCGATCGACTATTCCGTCGTGAAGAAGGACGAACTCGATCCGCGCTTTTCCACGCCGGATGCTGTCGGCAGCTTCTACTACTCGTTCGTGCTCGGCTACAACAAGTCGAAGTACACGGGTGCGCAGCCGCAAAACTGGGCCGATCTGTTCGACACGAAGAAATTTCCCGGCAAGCGCACGTTCTATAAATGGTCGGCGCCCGGTGTGCTCGAAATCGCGCTGCTCGCCGACGGCGTGGCGCCCAACAAGCTCTATCCGCTCGACCTCGACCGCGCCTTCAAGAAGCTCGACACCATCAAGGGCGATATCGTCTGGTGGAGCGGCGGCGCGCAATCGCAGCAGCTGCTCGCGTCGGGCGAAGCGCCGATCGGCATGTTCTGGAACGGACGCCTGCATGCGCTCGAACAGACCGGCGTGCCGGTCGGCATTTCATGGAACCAGAACCTGACGGCCGCCGACATGCTGGTGATTCCGAAGGGCGCGAAGCACAAGGCCGAAGCCATGAAGTATCTGGCCGCCGCGACGAGCGCTCAGGCGCAGGCGAAGTTCGCGACCGATACCGGCTACGCGCCGATCAACGTGAAGTCGGCCGCATTGATGTCGCCGGCCATCGCGAAGACGCTGCCGGATCAGTACAAGTCCTCGCAGATCAATCTCGACATGAAGTACTGGGCCGAGAACCGCGATGCGATCGCCAAGCGCTGGTATGCGTGGCAGTCGAAATAAGCGCGCGGCACGTGAGCGTCGTATAGCAACCGGAGTAGATGGGAGACACTATGCCTGATGTTCTGAGTACCGTCGCGCATCCGCCCGCGACGGCCACGCGCCGGCGGCGCGACTGGCGCAGCATCCGCCTGCTCGTGCCCGCGCTGTTGCTGCTCGTGATCTTCTTCCTGCTGCCGGTGCTGTCGCTGCTGTTGCGCAGCGTGCTCGAGCCGACGCCGGGACTGGGCAACTACGCGCAACTGCTCGGCTCGACCACCTATCTGCGCGTGTTCGGCAATACGTTTCTGGTGGCGACGGTCGTGACAGCGGCGACGCTCGCGATCGGCTTCCCGACTGCGTGGCTGCTGGCCATCGCGCCGCGCAGGCTGAGTTCGCTGCTGTTTTCGGTGATGCTGCTGTCGATGTGGACCAACCTGCTGGCGCGTACGTTCGCCTGGATGGTGCTGCTTCAGGCGACCGGCCCGATCAACCGCATGCTGATGGCGCTCGGCGTGATCAGCGAGCCGCTGCCGCTCGTGAACAACCTGATCGGCGTGACCATCGGCATGACCTACATCATGCTGCCGTTCTTGGTGATGCCGCTGCACGCGACACTGCGCGGCATCGACCCGTCGACGCTGCGGGCCGCCGCGATCTGCGGCGCGACGCGCTGGCAGGCGTTCTGGCGCGTGCTGGTGCCGCTCGCCATGCCGGGTATCGCCTCGGGCGCGCTGATGGTGTTCGTGATGGCGCTCGGCTATTTCGTGACACCGGCGCTGCTGGGCGGCGCGCAATACATGATGCTGGCTGAACTGATTGCGCAACTCGTGCAGCAACTGCTGAACTGGGGACTCGCCGGCGCGGCCGCCTTCGTGCTGCTCGCCGTGACGCTCACGCTGTACACGCTGCAACTGCGCTTCACGGGCAGTGCGCGCGCCAATCCGGGAGGCCGCTGACATGTTGCTCGATTTCGATCGCCTGGGCGCGCTGCGCTACATGCTGCTTGCCATCGGCGCCGCCGTTGCGCTCTTTCTCCTGCTGCCCATCGTGTTCATCGTCGCGCTGTCGTTCGGCGATTCGCAGTGGCTGATCTTTCCGCCGCCAGGCTGGACGCTGGAGTGGTATCGCCAACTCTTCACCGACGCCGGCTGGATCGATTCGCTGCTCACCAGCGCGAAGCTCGCGGTCATCGTCACGGTGCTGTCGGTGCTGATCGGCTTTCTCGCTTCGCTGGCGCTCGTGCGCGGCCGCTTTCGCGGGCTCAACGCCGTGCAGGCGTTCTTTCTCACACCGATGGTGCTGCCGGTCGTGGTACTCGCCGTCGCGCTGTATGCGTTCTTCCTGCGCATCGGCCTGAACGGCACGATGACCGGCTTCGTGATTGGCCATCTGATCATCGCGCTGCCGTTTTCGATCATCTCGATCAGCAACTCGCTGTCGAGCTTCGACACGGCGCTCGAAGACGCGGCGCTGATCTGCGGCGCATCGCCGCTGGAAGTGAAGCTGCGCGTCACATTGCCCGCGATCCGGCTGGGCCTGTTCGCCGCCGCGATCTTCTCGTTCCTCGCGTCGTGGGACGAAGTGGTGGTGTCGATCTTCATGTCGAGCCCGACCTTGCAGACGCTGCCCGTGCGCATCTGGGCCACGCTGCGGCAGGACCTGACGCCCGTGGTGGCGGCGGCGTCTTCGCTGCTGGTCGGCTTGACGACCGTATTGATGCTGGCGGGCGCCATGCTGCGCCGCGCACGCTAATCGACGTAACCCGTGAGGTGAATCAGCCATGACATCCGCATTCCTGCAAATCCAGCGCCTGCGCAAGACCTACGACGACGTCGTCGCGATCGATAACGTTTCTCTCGACGTGCGCAAGGGCGAGTTCATGACGTTTCTTGGGCCATCCGGTTCGGGCAAGAGCACGACGCTGTATATCGTGGCGGGCTTTCAGGAACCGACCGAGGGCCGCGTGCTGCTCGACGGCAAGCCGCTGCTTTCGGTTGCGCCGAACAAGCGCCATATCGGCATGGTGTTCCAGCGCTATACGCTGTTTCCGCATCTGACGGTCGGGCAAAACATTGCGTTTCCATTGCGGGTTCGCCGCCTTCGCGAGGCCGACATCACGAAGAAGGTCGAGCAGATGCTCGCACTGGTTCATCTGTCGGAGTTTCGCGACCGGATGCCCGCGCAGTTGTCGGGTGGCCAGCAGCAGCGCGTGGCGATCGCGCGCGCGTTGGCGTATGACCCGCCCGTGCTGCTGATGGACGAACCGCTCTCCGCGCTCGACAAGAAGCTGCGCGAGGAAATCCAGCTCGAACTGCGCCGCATTCACCAGGAAACGGGCGTTACGATCCTCTATGTGACGCACGACCAGGAAGAGGCGTTGCGTCTTTCCGATCGCATCGCCGTGTTCAACAAGGGCTGTATCGAACAATGCGGAACCGGTGAAGAGCTGTATGCCAATCCGTCATCGCGCTTCGTCGCCAACTTCATCGGCAATTCGAATTTTCTGCCGGTGCGCATCACGGCGCGCGATGCCGCCCAGGCGAGCGCCGTTTTTCCGAGCGGACATCCGGTCACGGCCGCCAGCGATGCAGCGCTTCCCATCGGCGGTGACGGCACGCTGATGGTACGCCCCGAGCAGATCCGCCTTCGGGCCGCCGAGGCGGAGAAAAGCGCCGCAGGCTTGCCCGTGAAAGTGCGGGACATCACGTATCTCGGCGACGCGATGCACTATTCGGTGATGACGCCGTGGGAACAGGAGATGTCGGTGCGGATGCCCGCCGGCGATCATCGGGACAGCGGGATCGTCATCGGCACGCAGGCTTGGGTCCAGTGGGACTCGCGCGACGTGCGGCTGTTCGCGCAGGCTTGACCGGACATAGCGATGGACGAACCGACATCGTCATTGAAAGTCGAGCGCCGCACGACGACGCTCCGAGAGCTCGCACTCGAGAAAATGCGCAGCGCGATTCTCGACGCGCGCTTCCAGCCGGGCGACCGGCTGGTCGAGCGGACGCTATGTGCCGAACTCGGCGTGAGCCGCACCGTCGTGCGCGAGGTACTGCGCCATCTGGAGACGGAAGGGCTCGTCGATACCCTGCCGAATCAGGGGCCCATCGTCGCCGTGCTCGATCTGGATACGGCAATCGAAATCTACGAAATCCGCGGCCTGCTGGAGGGCGAGGCGGCGTCAGCCTGTGCCCGGCACGCCGACGCACAGACGATCGACGAACTGGAGGCGTTGATCGATCGCATCGAACGCGCTTTTCATGAGCAGGACTATCGCGAGGTGCGGGCGCTCACAACGGCCTTTTACGAGCGCATGTTCACGGCGGGGCACAAACACGTCGCGTGGGAAATCGTGCAGTCGCTGACGGCAAGAATCAACCGTCTGCGAGCGTTGACGATCTCATCCAACGACCGGGGCAGCCAGGCGGTCATGGAAATGCGTCAGGTTCTGGACGCGATAAGGGCGAGGGACGAAATCGCCGCACGCAGCGCCGCCATCAACCACATCCGCCGCGTGCTCGAAATCGCGCAGAACCTGCTGCTCGACGGACAGGAACAGCTACTCCTGAAACTCGCGGGCTGATGCAGGTTGCGTCCGCGCATTGCGCAGGAGCGCGGCATCGAGCGTCCGGCTGGCATCGCATTGCACGACATTTTTTGTCACTCTTGTAGGAAGGACTATGGAATTGGGAACCCGGTTGAAGGATCCGCTGCTGCTTCGGCAACAGGCTTATGTCAACGGAGAATGGCAGGACGCGCTGAGCGCGGAGACGTTCGAGGTGTGCGATCCCGCGACGGGCACGATCGTCGGCAACGTTCCTTTGATGGGCGCCGTGGAAACGCGTCAGGCGATCGACGCGGCAAACGCGGCATGGCCCGCGTGGCGCAAGAAAACCGCGAAGGAGCGCAGTGCGATTTTGCGCAAGTGGCACGATCTGATGCTGGAAAACGCCGACGATCTCGCGCTGATCCTGTCGACCGAGCAAGGCAAGTCGCTTGCCGAGTCGAAAGGTGAAATCGGCTATGCAGCGTCCTTCTTCGAATGGTTTGCCGAAGAGGGCAAGCGCGTTTACGGCGACACGATTCCGACGCCCGCGACCGACAAGCGCATCGTCGTGGCGAAGGAACCGATCGGTGTGTGTGCCGCCATCACGCCCTGGAACTTTCCGGCCGCGATGATCACGCGCAAGGTTGGCCCCGCGCTTGCAGCGGGCTGCACGATCGTCGTCAAGCCCGCCGAGGCGACCCCGTTCTCCGCCTTGGCGCTGGCGGTGCTGGCTGAACGCGCGGGCGTGCCGGCTGGCGTTTTCAGCGTGCTGACGGGCGACCCGAAAGCGATCGGCGGCGAGCTGACTTCGAATCCTGTCGTGCGCAAACTGTCGTTCACGGGGTCGACCCAGGTAGGCCGCGTGCTGATGAGCCAGTGCGCCGCGACAGTCAAGAAAGTGTCGCTCGAACTCGGCGGCAATGCGCCGTTCATTGTGTTCGACGACGCCGATATCGATGCGGCCGTGCAAGGCGCAATCGCATCGAAGTATCGCAACAGCGGGCAAACGTGCGTTTGCACGAACCGCTTCTATGTACACGACGCCGTATATGACCAGTTCGCGGAAAAGCTTGCTGCCGCTGTCAGCCGTCTGAAGGTCGGACGCGGCACCGAGCCCGATGTCACGCAAGGCCCTCTGATCAACGAGGCGGCCGTGCAGAAGGTCGAAGCGCATATCGCCGATGCGCTTTCGAAAGGGGCGTCCGTCGTCGCGGGCGGCAAACGCCATGCGCTCGGCCACGGCTTTTTCGAACCGACGGTGCTTCGGGACGTGACGCCGGCGATGACAGTCGCGAAGGACGAAACGTTCGGCCCGCTCGCGCCGCTTTTCAGATTCAGCAGTGACGACGAAGTGATCCGCTTCGCCAACGACACCGAGTTCGGCCTCGCCGCGTACTTCTACAGCCGCGACTTCGCACGCGTCTGGAAGGTCGCGGAAGCACTGGAGTACGGCATGGTCGGCGTGAACACGGGGCTCATCTCGAACGAGGTCGCGCCGTTCGGTGGCGTGAAGCAATCGGGCATGGGACGCGAAGGCTCGCACTATGGCATCGACGACTACGTCGTCATCAAGTATCTGTGCATGGCGGTTTGACCTGACATCGCGCAGTGCAAAAGGGGACGCTCGAATATGAGTACGTGGTCATCTGGAAACGATGAAAGAGGCGCGCCCCGTTTGCACGGCGCGGTGTCGAATCAGACTGAAGCCGGCTCGGTGAACATACCGTTGCCGGTGACGATACGCGTCGTCGCGATCTGTCTGGCGATGATCCTCGCCGAAGGTTACGACGTTGCGATTTACGGTGCCGTGCTGCCCATGCTGACGCATGGCACGAACTGGTCGCTCTCGTCATTCCAGCTGGGCGCAATCGCGAGCTGCTCGCTGGCGGGGATGATGATCGGCGCGATGTTTGCCGGTACGGTAAGCGACCTGATTGGCCGGCGCCGGGTGTTGCTCGGCAGCGTGGCGCTGTTCTCGGCGATGATGGGCGCCGCCGCGCTCGCGCCGACGCCCATGGCATTTGTCGTCGCGCGTGTCATTGGCGGCTTGGGGCTGGGTGGCGTCGTGCCGACGGCCGCGGCGCTGACCGTCGAATACTCTCCACCGCATCGCCGCTCGTTCAACTACGCGTTGATTTACACCGGCTATTCGCTCGGCGGCATTCTCGTCGCGCTGCTCGCGATTGCCTGGCTCCCCACGCACGGCTGGCGATGGCTGTTCGGTCTCGGCGCGCTCCCTCTGCTGCTCGTGTTCGCGGTAGGTCGCTCCTTGCCGGAGTCGCTCGATTTCCTGATCGCGCGCAAACGCTTTTCCGAGGCGCGGTCGCTGGCGCACGCGCTGCGAATTCGCCACGCAGCGCTCGAGGGCGAACCCGAAGAACAACAGCGTGATATTCGACAACCGGCTCACGCGCCGGTGCGTTCGCTGTTCGATCGTGACTTCGTCTTCGCCACGCTGGCATTCTGGCTCGCGATGTTCATGGGCCTGCTCCTGCTGTACGGCCTGAGCACGTGGCTGCCGCAACTGATGCGCCGGGCGGGCTATCCGCTCGGGTCCAGCCTCGCGCTCCTCATGACGCTCAATCTTGCCGCCGCGGTGGGCTCGCTCTTCGGCGGCGCGTTAGCGGACCGTGTCGGTTCGAAGCGTGTGGTCAGCGCGCTTTACCTGCTGGCGGGTGCCAGCCTGTGTGCATTGCCGGTGGCGCATGACGTGGTGCTCACGTATGTGCTGGTCGGTATCGCGGGCGTCGGCGCGATCGGCAACACGATGCTGCTGGGCGCGTACATCACGCGGTATTACCCGCCGCGCAATCGTGCGACGGGAATCGGCTGGGCGCTCGGCATCGGGCGCTTCGGAGCGATCGCAGGACCCTTGATCGGTGGCGTTTTGGCGCAGCGGGGCGTTTCGCTTGCGTGGAACTTTTATGTGTTTGCCGCGGCGGGGCTCGCGGCGGCCATTGCTGTATTGATGGTGCCGCGCCAACGCGCGGGCCTTTCTCCGGATTGATCTACAACCATAATCTGCACGCTTCAACATGAAAACCATAAAAGACCTGCCCATCGGGAACAAGATTTCAGTCGCGTTTTCAAGCGCGATTTTTGCTTTTATCGTCAGCACATGCATCTGTCTTTACAGCGTCCGGGCCATCGACCAGAAGCAGAAAGAGATCGAAGCATCGGAGCAGATCTTGCTGCTGTTGAAGGACGGCACGGGCGACTATCTGAACATCATCTGGGCGGTGCTGGCGAACAACCTGAACGGGAAGGCCTCGCATGGGCAATGGATCGTCGATCACCGGAGCGACTTCGACAGGAAGCTGACGAAGATCGGCCAAATGGATGCGACACCCGAGGGCACGTCACTGGCCCGGGAAGGCCAGCAGGCATACGATGCGTGGCTAAAAGCAGTCGTCGACCCGCTGGTGGATATGCGCAGGAAGGTGGACGCCTTCTCGGTGGGCGTGGCCGATCTCTCTGCGTTGACCGAGAGCTTCGGTTCGTATCTGGGAACCGAAAAGCTGATTGCGGCGGTTGGAAAGCTGGAAAGCTACGAACAACAGCGCATGCTGGCGAATCGTGCACAACTCGATACCTTGCGCACGTCGATTTACGTCAGCGTGCTCAGCGCGTCGCTGATCGCCGTGCTCGCGTCGATTCTCGCGGGGCGATGGCTGTCTCGCTCCATTTCGCGGCCGTTGAAAGAGGCCGTGTCGGTGGCAAGCTGCGTCGCCGATGGCGATCTGACGAACCGCATCGAGGCGACATCGGCGGACGAAACGGGGCAACTGATGCTCGCGATGAAGACGATGAACGAGAGTCTCGCGAGCATCGTGGGCGGCGTCCGCTCCAGCGCTGATCGCATTGCTTCCGCGTCCAGCGAGATCGCCGCCGGCAATCTCGATCTGTCGTCGCGCACCGAAGAGCAGGCGAGCTCGCTGGAGGAGACGGCGGCCAGCATGACGCAGCTGACGGAAACCGTGCGCCAGAATGCGGACAACGCACGGCAGGCGAGCATGCTGGCGACCCGTGCATCCGGCATCGCCGACACCGGCAACGAAGCGGTGCGCGGCATGGTCGAGGTGATCGGCCGCATCAGCGGCAGTTCGGATGAGATCTCCGACATCACCGGCGTGATTGAAGGCATCGCTTTCCAGACCAACATCCTGGCCCTGAATGCGGCCGTCGAAGCTGCGCGGGCTGGCGATCAGGGCCGCGGTTTCGCCGTCGTGGCGAACGAGGTGCGCGCGCTCGCGCAGCGCTCGGCAACGGCGGCGCGCGAAATCAAGGAACTCATCGGCACGTCGGTGGAGACGATCCAGAGCGGGGCGCGACAGGCGCAAGACGCAGGCAGCACGATGACGGAAGTGAAGCTCGCGATCAAACAGGTGGCCGACATCGTGAGCGAGATCGCAGCGGCATCCGACGAACAGAGCCGGGGCATCGAGCAGGTGAATCAGGCCGTGAATCTGATGGACAAGGTCACGCAGCAGAACGCGGCGCTTGTCGAGCAGGCTGCCGCGGCGGCACAGTCGCTTGAGGACCACGCGAAGGATCTGAAACACGCCGTGTCGGTGTTCGTCGTCGCGGAGCGGGTCGAGCAACGCGCATAATCCGCGGCGTCGAACTTCAGCCGGCGCGTCTCGACGACGAGCCGGCTGAAGTTCGCGACGGGACGGCCGCGCTTACTCGGAAGCCGTGGCGCCGGCCGGAGAGCGGCGCGGAGCGCGCGAGCGATCGTTCGACGAGAGCAGGTAATACGCCAGCGCCGTCGCAACGAGACCGGCCATCCACGACACGTCGGCGCCGCCGAGAATCGAAGCCAGCGGGCCGTGAAAGAAGCTCTCTTCCATGAACGGCACCTGAATCGCGATGCCGAAGACGTACAGCGCGATCGCCTTGGCGTTGAACGAGCCGTACACGCCGCCGTTGCTGCTGACGATTTCCGCAACGTGATAGTGCCGGTTGCTGACGAGATAGAAGTCGACGAGGTTGATCGCAATCCACGGCGCAAGCACGATGCGCATCGCGAAAATCGCATTGAGGAAGAGCGCGATGAAGTTGCTCGACGCCCACAACGCGGTAGCGGTGGAAGCCACCAGCACGACCGTCGAGACCACGACACGAATCTTGCGGCCGGGCACCCAGTGCGGACGGAACGTTTGCGCGGCGGTGATGAACGACAGCACGGCGCCGTACAGATTCATGCCGTTATGGCCGATGATGTTGACGAGGAAGAGGAAAATCAGCACATAGCCGAACAGGCCCGTTTGTGTGCGAATCGCCTGCATTGCGTCGGTGGCCTGCCCGGTACTCACGGCCACGACGCCGAACACGAACGCGAAAATCGTCCCCAGTGAGGTGCCGAAATAGGTAAACGCAAACGTTCTGGCGAAGCCCGTGGATGTTGGCAGATAGCGCGAATAGTCGGATGTGTACGGCGCGAAACTGATTTGCCACACCGCGCAGAGTCCGAACATCGCAAACCAGCCTGAAAGGTCGAAGTGACCCCGCTGAAGCACGTGGGCGTCGACGCCCGGCGCCATCAGGATCAGGCCGATCAGGAGCGCGCCGCCCATGAACCACGCGCCGACCTTGTTGAAGCGATGGATGAAGTGATAGCCGATCACGCCGACCAGCGTCGCCAGAATCGCGCCAAGCACCGTCGCGATGTGAACGGGCACGACCGGAATAGCCGCGTTGAGCGTCTTGCCCGCGAGAATGATGTTCGAGACGAAGAACCCGAGGTAGATCAGCGTGGTAAAACCCACTACGAGTAGCGATCCATAGCGGCCGAATTGCGCGCGGCTCTGGATCATTTGCGGAACACCAACGAGCGGTCCCTGCGCGGAGGTGAGGGCGTGAAAAATGGCGCCGAAGAACTGCCCCGCCACAATGGCGAGAATGGCGCTGATCAGATCCAGATGAAAGACCAGTACGGAGGTGGCGCCGGAAATAACCGCGAGCGGCGCGACATTCGTGCAGAACCACAGTGTGAAAAGATCGGCGGGCTTACCGTGCCGGTTCTCAGGGGAAACATACTCGATCGAGTTGCTTTCGATGGTCAGAACGCTGTTGTCGTTCGACGGGTTTGTCATCATGTCTCCATCTTTATTGCCAGGCTGCGCCGCGTCACGTTCGTTACGGGCGTGACGAAGCACAGCCTTTACGGCCTTGAATCGATACTGCAATGAACACGCGCTCGTTTAGCGCATCACGAACGGATCGCTGATCGGTTCGTCCGACGTGCGAAGCCACACGGACTTCGTCGTCGTGTATTCGAGCGCAGCGCTGAATCCGCCTTCGCGGCCATGCCCCGATAATCCGAAGCCGCCGAACGGCACGAGCGGCGACACCGCCCGATAAGTGTTGATCCAGACGATGCCCGACTGGACGCGCTTCGAAACGCGATGGGCTCGCGTGAGATTGGTGGTGAAAATCCCGGCTGCGAGACCGTAAGCCGTGCTGTTCGCCTTGTCGATCGCTTCCTGTTCGGTTGCGAAGGTATCGACCGACAGCACCGGCCCGAAGAGTTCCGTCGTGATGCTGTCCGCGTTCGCGACGCCCGTACAATCGAGAATCGTGGGCGCGTAGTAGTAGCCGGCTCTTTCGAGCGCCTTCCCGCCTGCGAGCACTTTCGCGCCCTGACGCACGGAGCTTTCCACGACGGACTCGATGTGCCGGCGTTGACGCTCCGTGCACAGCGGACCGTATTCCGTCTCCATCTCGCCCGGCAAGCCGACGCGAATGCGCGAGACGCGCTCCACCAGCAACGCAAGGAACCGATCCTTCACCGACGCCTCGACCAGCAGCCGCGAACCGGCGACGCAGCTCTGGCCACTCGCGGCGAAGATGGCGGCGACCTGCGCATTGACCGCGCTCTGGATATCGGTATCGGCGAAAACGATGAACGGCGACTTGCCGCCCAGTTCCAGCGAAACCTTGGCGAGATTGTTCGACGTGTTCCTGACGATATGCCGCGCGGTGTCGGGACCGCCCGTGAACGCGACCTTGTCCACGTCGGGATGGCTGCTCAACACCGCGCCGCATTCCGGGCCGAAACCGGTGATGACGTTCACGACGCCCGCCGGAAATCCCGCTTCATGCACGAGCCGGGCGAATTCGAGCAGCGGTCCGGGCGCTTCCTCGGACGCCTTGAGCACGACCGTGCAACCGGCAGCGAGCGCCGGGCCGAGCTTCACGGCGGAGAGGAACAACTGGCTATTCCACGGAACGATGGCAGCCACCACGCCCACGGGTTGCCGGTCGAGCCAGACCTGCATGTCGGGCTTGTCGACGGGGACGTGGCTGCCTTCGATCTTGTCGGCTATACCGGCGTAATAGCGGTAGTACTCCGCGACATAGGCGATCTGGCTCGACGTCTCGCGGATGATCTTGCCCGTATCGCGAGTTTCGATTTCAGCGAGCCGCGGCGCAGCTTTCTCGAGAAGATCCGCGAGCTTGTAGAGCAACTTTCCTCGCGCCGATGCGGTCAGACCGGCCCACGCGGCGTCGCTGAGCGCGCGGCTGGCCGCCGCCACGGCGCGGTTCACTTCGTCCGTGCGGGCTTCGGGCATCAGCGCCCAGACCTGCCCGGTGGCCGGATCCACGCTGCCAAACGTTGCGGCACCTGGCTCGAACTGACCGTCGATATACAGCTGAAAATCAAAACTCATGGAATCAGAACCTCACTTAAAGGCAGGCATCACGTCGTTGATCATCCGTTCGAGCGACGCTTTCTTGCGCTCGAAGCTCATGCCTGTGTCGATCCAGAAGGAGTACTCGTCGAAGCCGAGTGCCTCGTACGCTTTCAGGCGCGCGATCACTTCTTCGGGCGTACCGATGACGTTGTTCTTGCGCATCGCTGCCGGCGTGTAGAACGGGTGAGCTTCGATCTCTTCCTGGCTCAATGTCTTGATCAGACCGCGGCTGACGGGACGCTCGTTCTTGAACCACGCGCCGAAATAGTTGTAGAACACGTTTACTTCGTCGGCGGCCACTTGCGCGTCGCCCTCGCTGCTCGCGACGTAGGTATGACGCAGCAGCATGATCTGCGGACGCGGCACGTCGCTGAACTTCTCGCACGCGGCGTTGAAGTGGCCGACCAGCTTCTCGACTTCCTCATCGCCGAGATGCAGCGGCGTAACCTGCACGTTGCAGCCGTTGGCGACGGCGAATTCGTGGCTGTTCGGATCGCGCGCAGCGACCCAGATGGGCGGATGCGGTTGCTGCAGCGGCATCGGGGAGGACGTCGTCGACGGGAACTTCCAGAATTCACCCTCGTGCGCGTAGTCGCCTTCCCACAGCTTCTTCACTGCGGGGATGAGCTCGCGCATTCTTTGGCCCGCACCCCACGCATCAAGGCCCGGCATCAGGCGCTCGTACTCGAACGAATAGGCGCCGCGCGCGATGCCGAGTTCGAGCCGGCCATTCGTGATGATGTCGGTCATCGCGGCTTCGCCGGCGAGCTTGATGGGGTGCCAGAACGGCGCGATCACCGTGCCCGTGCCAAGTCTGACGTGCTTCGTCTTGCTGGCCAGATCCACGAGATTGAGGAACGGATTGGGCGCGATCGTGAAGTCCATGGCGTGGTGCTCGCCCGTCCAGACGGCATGCATGCCGCCACGGTCCGCGATCTGGCACAACTCGACCATCTCGTCGTAGAGCTGCTTCTGGCTCGTCTGATCGGAGACGCGCTCCATGTGAGCAAAAAGGGAAAAACGCATTGGATACCTTTCAGGAAAGAAGCGGGCGGACCGTGCCCTGACTGTGGTCGCCGTAGTACATGCCGTAGCTCTTCAACTGGCTTTCCTTGCGGTAGCGCTCCAGCATGCTGGCGAGCGCGCCGTCCTGGAACTGGTCCGGCTCGATGTCGTCGAGGCTCACGAACTCGCCCGAGACGGCGGCCTCATCCGGCGCGCTGCAGAGAAACGAAATGTACTGGTAGGAAGTTTCGGTGTTGTTGTAGACCGAATAGATGAAACTGGCCGATGCGTCCGGCTGGTACTTCGTGAAGATATCGGCGAGCGCCTTGTCGGCGCCTTCCGTGCCGATCTGCTTCGAGGGCAGGCCCCACTTGTTGTCCGCGGCGCGCGTCAGCAAGACCTTGTCGTCGCGCGCGATGATCGCGCTGACGATAACCTTCGGACCCGCGATGACTTCGGCGGATACTTTGGCGGGCGTGAAATAGCCGCCACGGTAGTAGCCAAGGCCAGCGTAGCCCGCGGAATGAAATGCCTCGACCTTGCCAATGATGAGCGCGTGATCGCCCGCGTCGATTACCGCGTGCGTCGTGCAGTCGAACCATGCGCTGACGTCGCCGATCAGCGGGTTGCGATTGGCGCTCATCTGCCAGCTCACATCGGCGAAGCGATCATCGCTCGGGCGCGCGAAGGTATTGGACAAATCCTTCTGGCTTTCCGCGAGGATGTTGATCGCGAAATGTCCCGTGGCGGAGAACGTCTGATAGTTGCCCGACGTCTTCGCAACACTGACCAGCAGCAAGGCGGGATCCAGTGAAACGGAAGAAAACGAATTGGCGGTAAAGCCAAGCGGCTGACCATCGTCGCGCGCCGTGGTGACGATCGTGACGCCCGTCATGAAGGCGCCGAACGCGTCGCGCAGTTCGCGGGTATTGATCTGGGCGGGTTGCTGGCTCGTGGGTTGCTCGCTCATCTACGCCTCCGGCTTGACTGTTTCGTGCACCGGCTCGGTTTGTAACCAGGCCCGCAGTGCACAGTTGACTTCCCTGGGAGCGGTCAGGTTGACCATGTGTCGCTCATTTGCGATCACCACGGCATGGCCATTCCGGGCAGCGCCGGCCATCTGCCACGCCATGTCCGGCGTCGAATTCGGGTCGTCCGAACCCGTGAGCACGAGGGCGGGGCAGGCAATCGTGTGCCAGCCGTCGGCGTACACTTCGTCGCCGTTCGCGAAGGCCGTGTACGCCGTGGCGTAACCTTCGAGATCGACGGAGCGCAGCCAGGACTCGACCTTTTGCGCGGCGATGCGTTGCGCTTCCTCCGCATTGAACCAGCGCTTCAGCGGCGTCTCGACATCGATGGCGCCCGAGCGCAGTTCGGCTGCACGTTGCAACACCGCAGCGCGGGCTTGCGCCGTGCGTCGATACACACCGTTCAGAACAGCGACGCGCCGGATCAGATCTGGACGCGTGACGGCCACGCCGGCGGCAATCAGCGAACCCATCGAATGGCCCGCGAGATTGACGGGACCGGCGTCGAGCGCTTCGATGAACTCGATCGCCCAATCCACGAAATCCTGCAATCCGGCGTTCGCGTCCAGAGCAGTGCTCTTGCCGTGGCCCGGCATGTCGACGGAAATCACCCTGAAGTCGGACGACAGTTCATCGATCTGCGGATACCAGGCCTCCGCCTGCATGCCCACGCCGTGAATGAGAACCAGCGGCTCGCCGGTTCCCCGTTCGAGATAGTGCGCGACGCGCTTATTTGACAGCGGCAGGGTTATTGGCGTCATTTCCGAGCTCTGCGAGATCTTTGTAGCGGTCGCCAATGCGGTGATGCGGGCGGCCGCCCGTTGCGCCACCGATTGCGATGACGAGTTCATCGGCTGCGGGCGCGTCGGGGATCGCGAATTGCAGCGTCAGGTAGTGGGAACGGCGGCCTTCGTCGTTCTTGTCCATCATCGGAATCAGGAGTGGGGCATTCGCTGGTCCGCGCGTGTTGTTGAACGCGAGATAGGACTTCGCGCCGACCGCGGAACGATAGATGTTGCCGAAATGGAGCGTGTGGATCAGCGCGGACGCATGCTCGAGTTCGCCGTCGACGCCGACGATCGCGCACTTGCCGAATGCCTCGACCGCTTCGCCCGACCCGGCTTCGTCCAGGATGAGCTTGGTCAGGTGCTCGCTCAGTTGCGGCCCGAGTTCGCGGATTTCCGGCGACAGGTCTTCGACGAATCCGCGGCCTGCCCACGGGTTCTTGATGACGGCGGCCGCGCCGATCATTTTCAGCGGCTTGGCCGCTGCTTTGGCTCCGTCCACGAAGATGTGCTCGACATGAAGGATGGATTTGCGAATCAGGCTCATTGCAACTTCCCAAGTTCGGTTAATGATGGGAGAATTTTGGTATGCCATGATACGGCGTACCATGCGTATTAACCCTTAGGGTGAGTCTAGAGGCCCGTGAAACGGGGCCGGCAGCGGAATTTGGTGCATGGCGGCCCCCGCGTCGAATCCTCGACGGACCGGCCGTCGGTCGATGAACATGCAAAGGAGGATAGAAATGACTGCTTACTGGATTGCCCACGTCACCGTGCTTGATCCTGTGAAATACAAGGACTACACGGACATCGCGCCGCTGGCGTTCAAGAAATTTGGCGCGGTTTTTCTGGCGCGCGGAGGCGTGTCGGAAACGCTCGAAGGGGCATCGGCTGAGCGCCACGTGGTGATCCAGTTCAAGGACCTGCAAACTGCGCTGGATTGTTATAACTCGTCCGAATATCAGTCGGCCAAGCTCAAGCGGGACGGGCATTGCGTCGCGCAGGTGGTGGTCGTCGAGGGATGCAACGCCTGATTCCGGTTGCACGGCAATCGTGTCCAGGACAATTGGACTGCGATCGGCGGCGGTACGTGAAAAGCGTTCGGCAATTCCCGTGGCCGATCCCGTCTGCTCTGGCCTGGACGCTCGAACGGTATCGCCAACTATTCACGGACGGCAGTTCTCTCGCCGCCGGGTATGGGGTCGCGTCCGCCCGTCTTGCCACCGCTTCCAGGCGCAATGTGCACGCAGGCATGGATGCCTGGTTAATCTGCCAAATTTGAAACGTTCACATATCACAGGAGACAAATCATGAAAGAAGACGATGCGTTGTTTGAAAAAGGATTGCCGATTCGCCGCGAAGTCCTCGGCGCCGAATATGTGGATGCGTCGATGGAGAAGGCCGACGCCTTTATGATGTCCTTCCAGCGCGCAACCACTGCTTGGGCCTGGGGGTGGGTATGGGGTGACGACACGCTCGATCGAAAGACACGCAGCCTGCTCAATCTGGTGATGTTGACTGCAACCGGTCACACGAACGAACTCAAGTTGCACGTGAAGGGTGCGCTCAACAACGGCGTGACCGTTGACGAAATCAAGGCGGCGCTCCTTCATGCAACGGCTTATTCGGGCATCCCGAGTGGCCTCAGCGCGTTCAAAGCAGCCCACGAAGTGCTGGTCGCCGAAGGGGCGCTGAAGTAAACACCGGTAAGGTGGCCGGCCCATGTGGCGTCTGTCACAGAGGTTGCGCCGCCATACGATGACGAAGTTAACACTGCTTGACCTTCGGCGAAGACGATGACGTGTCTGCCGCCAGCATGGTGCAATCGGTACTAGCATCCGAAAACGCCGTAGAAGTCTATGGCATGGCGCACTGTAAAAGAGATGGCGGGCGCGATGCGGAGCGGTGGTGCAAATTTATGCATTCCGAGAACAAATCTACTTGAACCAACGGTACCCCGAGCCCACCATTAAGATGGGCTCGCCAGATTTGAAATTAAAGAAATGATCGGAATTTAATAGGTATTGCGTATCATTTGCTTGGGTTCCAAAGTGAACGCCTGGAAGACATGCCATTGATCAGCAGGGGCTCTTGAAACGTGCCTGACGTTTCGAAGGCACCGTCCGGGTTTTAGCGCTTGTCAACGGCAGTGAGTCGCCGGTTGCCCGCGCCGAGCATCTTCCTATCCGACATGTCGCAAGCCGCGGCGATGAATGAAGTGTGGGATGCTTGGGTAACGCTAGGGCATACGCCACCTCGTGCTACGGTGGGGGCGACGCTGGCCCAGCGAGAGAAGTTGATTGAGGTCGTGATCGTCGCGGCTGTCTAGATGCACATGTCGATTGCGATGCGCCCGACTCGCTGATGCAAGAGGTGGCGGAGCTTCTGTCGGCATAGATCGACCGACTCGCGCGGGCGCGAGCACGTACTCCGACCAGCCATATCGGAGCGCACGATGTAGACGTGTCGGCTGAAGTGATGGACCGCTTAGAGACGGATATCGGATCGGTGTAAGGCGGATAGCGATCGTGCGATGGGGGCAGTCGCGGCTTCTAACGAGGCCGCGACTGTGCGGGTACCGATCAGAGCCATTCGGTCTCGAAGGGGAATGTCGAAAGGGGCACGCAACCGTTTTCTGTCAGATGCACCTGCTGTTCGAGCTTCACGCCCTCGTTGCCGCCCTCGTCGCCGATGTAGCTTTCAATGCAGAGCGTCATGCCCGCTTCGAACATACCGTTATAACCGTGGTCCTGGAAGTACGAGATCGACGGATACTCGTCGACCATGCCGATTCCATGGGCCAGGCAGCTATACCGGTTCTCGAAGAACTTCGCCGGCATGGTCCAACTGCGCTCGGCGAATTCGTTGAACGTCATGCCTGGCTTGATGAGGTGCATGTTCGTATGCAACTGCTCGTGAGCCGCGGCGTAAAGGCGCCGCTGGTCATCGGTTGGGCGGACGTGCCCGACCGTCCATGTGCGCGAAATGTCGGCGCAGTAACCGAACGGCCCCACGAGATCCGTATCGAACGCGATGAGTTCACCGTTGCGCATGACCTTTGGACTACATTCCTGCATCCATGGATTTGTCCGATTGCCTGATGCCAGCAGGCGCGTCTCGATCCATTCGCCGCCGAGCTTGATGTTCTCAAAGTGCAGATGTGCCCATAGTTCCTGTTCGGTCATGCCTGGCTGCAACAAGTCGTGCATGCGCTGAATGCCGAGTTCGCACATGTTGATCGCTGCCTGCATGACGGCGAGTTCGTCGTCGGATTTGATGGTCCGTGCCAGCTCCATGATCGCTTGCCCATCAACGACCTGAACGCCTTGTTCGCGCAAGGCATCCAGACCTTCGGGGTCGAGCCGGTCGACTGCGACGCGATGCTCTGATGGCGCGTGTTGACGCAGCAGATCCGCAATTTCGCGCGACCATCGCCTGGCGTTCGCTGCGGCTTCGGGACCGGCGTTGAAATAGTTCCAGCATACTGCGCTCCGGATTTCCGCTTTGACGGACACGTTGTCCCACACATGCTCACAGTTATGGAATTCGAAGCCGATTACCGGGCCGTCCGCGAAGACCATGACGTAGCGCGTCGGATTGCGGCCAGTCCAGATCTGCATGTTCGATGTGTCAGTGGCGTACCGGATGTTGACAGGGTCATACAGGACGATTGCGGGTACCCGGCTCGTACGAAGCTGGCGGCGTACGCGTTCCAGCCGGTAGTGACGTACACGATCAAGCAGACCTGGCGGCAAGCCGACCGGGCTCTCGTCCGTCTCAGGTGTTGCGGCGTGAAGCGTGGAAATCCCCGACATTGGCTGTTCTCCTGACATAATCTGCAGGCAGTATCAGAACGTCGATAAAGCCGGTCAACGGCCTTTATTTTCCTGCTCGCATGAGTTTAAGTCATCCGTCCGCGTCAGCACGCAAGCGCTGAAGATATGTCATGCTGCGTCCCGCTATCGGGTCGCTGGGTCGCCGCGCAGCCACTCGATGAGTTGCGTAATGACCGGCGAGATCGTGCGGCCGTGCGGGACGACGAGGAAGTAACATTCGGTGGGCGTGAAGGTGGCGACCTCGATCCGCACGAGTTCGCCCGTCATGAGCAGGTCATCGACCAGCCGGCTCCAGCCAAGCGCGATGCCCTGTCCATAACGGGCTGCCTGCACAGCGTCTGTATATAGGCTGCATCGCAATACCTTGTTCAGCCGTGACGGACGACAACCGACCGCGCGGAACCATTCAGTCCAGTCCATCCAGCCTTCGGCCGTCGAATCGGATTCAACGAGTGCCATGGACGCGAGTTGTTCGAGTGACGTCGGTACTCCGTTTTCTTCCAGAAACCGTGGCGAACAGACCGGGAAAATATCGACATCGAACAGTAACGTTGACGTGCCGTCAGTCCATTGACCATTGCCGTAGCGGACAGCGGCGTCGACTTCGACATGGCGCAAGTCAGCCGTAAACATTTGCGTGGTGAGGCGTAACTGGAGTGGCGGATCGAGTCTCTTCAGATTGGCGAGGCGAGGGAGCAGACGGAACTGGGAGAACGCGGCCGTGGAGGCGAGCACGAGCTCGCTCTGTTCGACGCCTGTCGTGGATAGACGGTCAAACACGCCAGCAATCTTTTGCATGGATTCAGCAACCACCTGGTACAGCGCTTCGCCCTCTACGGTCAGCTTGATGGAGCGGTGTCCGCGCTGGAAAAGCCGGACATTCAGGGTTTCCTCCAGGAATCGGATCTGTCGGCTGACGGCCGATTGGGTCACACCGAGTTCAGTCGCCGCAAACGTGAAACTGCCGAGGCGACCCACCGCCTCGAATTCAACCAGCGCGGTAAGCGACGGGACGATTCTGCGGTAACCCTTCGTTCCTCTGGACGTCTTCATCCGTTGTCTCTGATTCTGATGTTGTTGTGACAGTCAGGCGCCGGGATGCGCAGCTGGCTATATGCCGATTGAAACATCGACCATGCGTTAAATCGCCCTGCAGCGTGCGATCGATCCCGTCGATATTTTCGCATGACTTAAAGGAATGTCTGGGGGTAAATAAAGCGCATTGACGGTCAGTATTGGCGATCCAATACTCAACGTAATGCTGCACATAACGTTGCGGCGAAGACCAATTAAAGAGGCACTCATGTCGACCGTCATCCCCATCAAGACTCATCGCGAACTCCTGGATAGCCGGCAGCCCGGTCACGGCATGCCCGGCGAACTGTTTGGCCGCCATGACGTCTTCGAAACCGATGTCGAGGTGTTCTTCCACAAGCTTTGGATTCTCGTTGGCGTAACGGCTGATGTGCCGGAACCGGGGGATGTCCATACGGTCGACATCGGCAAGGCTTCAATCATCATTGTCCGGGACGATGATGAAAACATTCGCGCCTACCGCAATGTGTGCCGTCATCGTGGCTCACGCATCATGAAGCAGCCGGGCAAGGCGACTGTCGGCATGCTTGTGTGTCCGTACCACCAGTGGACGTACGATCTGGACGGCAGTCTGCGTCACATGTCCCACATGGGGCAGGATTTCGATCCTGCCTGTCACAGCCTGATTCCGGTTCATCTGAAGACGGTCGGCGCACACGTCTTCGTCTGCCTCGCCGATGAGCCGCCAGAGGACTTTTCGAAACTCGAGAAGGTGATGACACCGCGCTTTGCGCCGTACGATCTGACGCGCACGAAGATCGCACACGAGCTGGAGATCGTCGAGAACGGCAACTGGAAGCTGGTGATGGAGAACAACCGCGAGTGTTATCACTGCGCGGCCACGCATCCAGAACTCACGAATTCGTTTCTGGCTGAGGACTTCGGCTTCTGTCCGGACGGCCAGAGCGAGGATGCCCTGAAAGGGTACGACGAGTACGTCAAGCGAAATGCGGCCAGCCAGGCCGCATGGGAGCAGGACGGATGGATCTGCGAACGCTTCGAGTCGCTCGATGAGAGTGTGCATACCAACTTCCGCACGCAGCGGCTGGTGATTGCCGGCGCCAATGAATCGCAGACCATGGATACGAAAGTCGCCTGCACGAAGTTGTTAGGTGGCCTGCAGCGCCGGGATCTGGGTGACGTGCACATGTGGGGTCACCATTCGTGGACGCACGTCATGAGCGACCACGCGGTGATCGCCTATATCCTGCCGCTTGCGACTGACAAGACGCTCGTGCGCACACTCTGGCTCGTCCACGAAGATGCCGTTGAAGGCGTCGACTACGACCTCAAGCGACTGACGGAAGTCTGGATTGCCACGACCACCCAGGACGCCGAGCTGGTCGCGAATACGCACAACGGTACCCAGGATCCCGCCTACCGCCCGGGGCCGTTTTCGCAGTTCACGGAAGCGCCACTAGACGAATTCTCGCGCTGGTACAACGCGCGTCTGAAAGAACACGGTGTCTGAGCGATATGGAAAGCGTCCTCGAACCCTGCATCCTTCAACAGAGCCCCGAAGTGTCCGATCGCTTTAGTCTGTCGTCTACATGGGAACGCGCGGATGCGCAGTGGCCGAGCTACGAGCAGCGAACGCTGGTTTGCTGTCGGGTAACTGACGAAACCCGTGACGTCCGCACTTTCGTGTTTGCGAGCGAAGCAGGGCAACCATTCTCGTTCGAGCCGGGGCAGTTCATCACGATCGGCGCAGAGATCGAAGGCCAGGCAGTCAGCCGCTGCTATACGATCTCGTCGCCACCGACCCGGCCGTACACATTATCGATCACGGTCAAGCGGACACCGGGCGGGGTGATGTCGAACTGGTTGCACGCAAACATGGTAGCCGGGAAAACGTTGCCTGCGTTCGGTCCGGCGGGTATCTTTACGCCGTCAGCCGGCCCGTCACAGAAGGCACTGTATCTCTCGGCGGGTTCTGGCGTCACGCCATTGATGGCGATGACACGCGCGGCGTTCGACCTCGGACAGAATCGCGATGTGGTGTTCGTGCATAGCGCGCGAACGCCCGAAGACATCATTTTTGCGAGCGAGCTGGCAGCGCTCGAGAAGATGTCCAGTGCTTTTCGAGTCATCCATATCTGCGAATCGCAAGGCGAGGAAGGTAACTGGCAAGGTCCCATCGGACGCCTGAGTCTCGATCTGTTGAAAGCGCGCGTACTCGACTATCGGGAGCGGGAGGTTTTCACATGCGGCCCTGCCGGTTATATGAACGCCGTCAGGAAGCTGCTGCTTGACGGACAACATGATCCGGACCGTTATCATCAGGAAAGCTTTAACGTCGCAGAGACCGTCGAGGCCGTCGAAGCTGCGCCGGAACAACGCCCGGACGAGCAAACGTCGTCCTTTACTGTACGTCTTGCGCGCTCCGGCAAGACCTTCACGATGGAGCCGTCAGAAACTGTGCTCGCGGCCGCGCGCAAAGCGGGTGTACCGTTGCCATCGTCTTGTAGTCAGGGGATCTGCGGGACCTGCAAGACCAGGCTGCTCGAAGGCACAGTCGAGATGAAGCACAACGGCGGTATCCGGCCGCGCGAGATTGATAGAGGGCTTCGACTGATGTGTTGCAGCAAGCCGACCTCCGATTTGGTTCTGGATCTGTAGCGGAGCGGGAGGATAGGGTGAGGAGGGCAGATAAAGCCCTGCCAGACTGCCGCGGAAAGCGACATTTCGCCAGATAGCGGGCAAGTGCGTCCCACGCGAGCGGCGGAAGCGCCACCCGCGCGAGCTTGCCGCCTTTGCCGGTGACGCGCAGCGGCGCTGTCACATTAAATTGTCCACGCTGTAATAGCGGAGAGGAAACACGCTCGCTCAGAAAACAGACGGAATTTGGGTGGCCTCAGTGAAACGATTCCAGGCCGCAAAGCGTGCGGCAAGCTGTTTGCGATGGAGTGAGGCGAGTAGCAAGTGTCGCTTGAGCGCGAAGTGCTGGCGGATCGGACCGAAGTTTGATAAGCAAGCCTGCGTCCGTTCAGGATCGCGGAAGCCACGCATACGTCGCTCTCGTTCGCGCGTCGGCTGATGACTGTTTTCGGCCCGCTTACTGACCCGCGCGCTGGCTTTCACGAAGACGTGCTTGACGTGAGCCAGTTCGTGAATCTCGGCTTTCGCTGCCGGATAGCTGCGCAACTGATCGGTCACGATCCTGCGCGGTGCCTCGCCACACGAGGCAATCACGCGCGTGAAAGCCCGCTTCGCTGCTGCCTTGTCGCGGCGCTTCTGTAGCAGGATATCGAGTTCAGCACCATGTTGATCGACGGCGCGCCACAAGAGGTAAGGCTCACCGCGCAACGTCACAAACACTTCGTCAAGATGCCATGTGGTTCCGGGTTTGCGACGCGTCGCTTTCACACGGTGTGCGAAGCACACACCGGACTTATCGCACCCGCGTCGGACCGTTTCGTAGCTGACGATAACCCCACGCTCGAACAACAGCTCTTCGATATCACGCAGGCTCAGCCAAAACCTGAAATACCAGCGTACCGCGCAACCGATGACCGCCGCTGGAAAGCGATGACAGTGATAAAGCGATTTTGCATTCTTCATCACGCGATCTTACTCGACCGTCGGCAACGTGACAGTGCCCCGAAGATACCGGGCATTGACATATTGAGGAGCAGCAGATCGAAGTCGCGGGTGCGCAATAATTCTTGTACCGCGGCGCCTCGCGCTGCCTCCGCAGGCACCACGATATCCGTCGTTGTCCCGATGAAGTGCCTGAGGCCGGCCCGCACGACAGGATGGTCATGCGCAATCCGAACACAAATCATGGCAATCTACCTCAAACCCGTGGCGGATCTGATGGGGTCGGGTGTCCGCACAGGCGGTTGGTCTGCAAGATGACGGCGCCCTCGCGGCGTCCGCGCGACTCGACCTGTTGTCGCACACCTTCAGGCCGCGCTATCACGGTTTGTCCCGCCACGGGACAAACCCGCCGCCTGCGGCCGGGTCCGCTGTTTCCCCAACGCTCAGCCACACCTGCCCGTCGCATCGTCCGCAGATGGCCAGCGCCTGCGCATGCGAGGCATCCTGCGGTAACACCGTGGCACGGTGCCCACACGCAGTGCACGCATAGGTGTAACGCACGTCAGCGAGTGTCTCCATCAACGGTCTCCTCAGCGCATCCTGCATGTAACCCTGAGCGCCGCTAACGACAGCAGAAAGCCCCGGCGCCTTCACATCATCGTTCCTTGTTTTGTGAAACCATCCGGCCGCGCTGTAGACCTCACCTTAGTTGGGGTAGCGTGAACACGACAGGTCTCGACTGCAAGGTCGTTGTCCCTGGCGAACCGCATCACAAAATCAAATGCGTCCGGGCAGACGCGTTG
Organism: Paraburkholderia dipogonis; assembly: GCF_042680985.1. Classification (NCBI taxonomy): domain Bacteria; kingdom Pseudomonadati; phylum Pseudomonadota; class Betaproteobacteria; order Burkholderiales; family Burkholderiaceae; genus Paraburkholderia; species Paraburkholderia dipogonis. Next base: position 92,443 of record NZ_JBHUFR010000013.1, read on the forward strand.
CAACTCGTGCGCGACGCGCAGGCATTTAACGTCGTGCTCCACAACTGGCATGGCGAATCGCGTGCAGGTTATATGAATCCCCGGAGCGCGTTCCCCGACGAATAGCGTGATGACACCGGTCAGGCGTTCGGCCCAATCGCCGGGCCGGAATAGCTTGTGTTGCGATGTCACGCCGCGGATCACGTAATGGTGAATGCCATCGTCAGTCATGTTGGCGGAATCATCGACACGCGAGCCGTCAAGTTGGGGGGATGTAGCTTCCAGCAATTCGTCCGGCACTGAGTTCGACGTGTGAGCGCAGGTTTCGAAAATCATTCCTCCGCGTGCGCCGTTCATCTGATGCAGAACAGAAGTTTCCATATCAATGAGGCGATTCTACGAACCTGATTCCTTCTACCGGCTTTCACCAGTGGCGATTTTCGGTGCGGGTTTTCCACGATGACATCAGTCACGCCAGAATCAGGCGGGAACGGATCGAAGCACATCGTAATGTGGCCGGGCTTTCGTGCGCGGCGACAGCCCGTCTCATGGAAATCCCCTAAAAAAATGGCTTTTCCGTGAAAGCCGTGAGAAGGATTCGTGCTCCCATAATCACACCATCGATGCATATAGACAGCATCCCGCTGCCGAAAATAACGGAGACTATCGATGCGACCGAATCTCAGCGCGTTTCGCCATATTGCGTTTGCCTCCAGCCTGCTGTTCAGCCTTGCTTCGCAGCACGCGGCAGCAGCGGATAGCGGCAAAATCACGATCATGGTCGGGGGCATCACCAAGCTGATCTACCTGCCGGCGCGCCTGACTGAAGAGCTCGGCTACTTCAAGGACGAGGGGCTCGACGTTGAACTGCTGTCGCAGCCGGCCGGCGTCGACGCAGAAAACGAACTGCTAGCCGGTGCCGTGCAGGGTGTCGTCGGCTTCTACGACCACACGATCGATCTGCAGACAAAAGGCAAGGACGTCAAGGCGATTGTCGTGTTCGGTCAAGTGCCGGGCGAGGTCGAAATGGTCTCGACCAAGGCGGCAGACACGGTCAAATCGATGGCCGATGTCAAGGGCAAGACGCTCGGTGTGACGGGCCTGGGTTCGTCGACGAGCTTCCTCACGCAATACCTCGCTGGCCAGCACGGCATCCAGTCGACCGAATACACGATGCTGCCGGTGGGTGCCGACGCGAGTTTCATCGCGGCCGTCAAGCAGAGCCGTATCGACGCTGGCATGACGACGGAGCCTACGGTGTCGGCGTTGCTGAAATCAGGCGATGCCAAGGTGCTCGTCGACATGCGCTCGGTCGAGGGCACGCGGGCGGCACTCGGCGGCACCTATCCCGCCTCGAGTCTGTATGTGCAGGCCGCATGGGCCGATTCGCACAAGGCAGAAGCCACGAAGCTCGCCCATGCTTTCGTGCGTACGATGCAGTTCATTCACACGCACAATGCCGAGGAAATCGCGGCGAAGATGCCCGCCGACTACCAGAAAGACAAGCCTCTCTACGTGAGCGCGCTGAGGGCGTCCTTGCCCATGTACACGGTGGATGGAAAGATGCCGGCCGATGGTCCGGCAACCGTGCTCAAGGTGCTGTCGGCGTTCAATCCGTCGGTCAAGGGCAAGCATGTGGAGTTGACGAAAACTTACACCAACGAGTTTGTCAATTCGAAATAATCGGCGGGCACGAGGGCGCAACAGACTCCGTCCGTGCCCGTTGCGCTGGCGGCTTTCCTTCGCGCCTCATATTATTTAAATGGATGGACCTGATGAACCATGCCGTTGACAGGGACGTACCCGCGATCGAATTCAGTTCGGTATCCTGCCGTTTCGTTAGCCCGGATGGTAAGGCCACAGTCGCGTTGCGCAACTTCAGCATGTCGGTGGCGCGTGGCGAATTCGTCGCGATTGTCGGCCCGACCGGCTGCGGGAAATCAACGACGCTCAGCATGATTACCGGACTGCTCAAGCCGACCACCGGCGAAGTGCGTGTGATGGGCGCACCGGTTGATGGCATCGATCCGCGCATTGGCTTCGTGTTTCAGGCCGATGCGGTGTTCCCGTGGCGCTCGGTGCTTGACAACGTGGCGGCCGGGCCGCTGTATCGCGGCCGCTCGAAGTCCGCTGCACACGACGAGGCGAACGCATGGCTGCGACGCGTCGGGCTCGAAAAGTTCGGCAGGCACTATCCGCATCAACTGTCGGGCGGCATGCGCAAGCGCGTCGCACTCGCACAGACCTTCATCAACAAGCCTGAGATCCTGCTGATGGACGAGCCGTTCTCCGCGCTCGACATGCAGACGCGCACCCTGATGCAGGACGAACTGCTGCAGTTGTGGTCGGCGAATGCGGGTTCGGTGGTGTTCGTCACCCATGATCTCGAAGAAGCGATTGCGCTGGCCGACCGGGTGTTCGTGCTGAGCGCGCGGCCTGCGACATTGAAGAAGGTGTATGACATCGATCTGCCACGTCCACGCGTTACCTCGGAAGTTCGCTACGACCCACGCTTTATCGAGATTTCGCGCGATATCTGGCACGACCTGCGTGAAGAAGTTCGGATCGCATGACACAAACTCTGGTTCAAAAAGACAATCATGGGCACCCCTGAATACATCGCGGAAGCAGGAATCGACGCCGCCTCGCTGGCCGCAGTTGAGCGAATTGCACAGCGGCGGCTGCGCCAGCGCCATGCGCTGATCGTCGGCTTGCGTGTGCTGGTCCTGGTGGTCGTGCTCGGCGGATGGGAGATCGGCGGGCGGACGAAATGGATCGATCCATTCTTCTTCTCGATGCCCTCGCTGATCTTCGGGCAGATCGTCGACTGGTTTGTAAACGGCACGTCACAGGGCCCGCTGCTCGTTCAGGTCTGGGTCACGCTCGAGGAAACATTTCTTGGGTTTCTGATCGGTTCAGTTGGCGGCATCGTCTGCGGCGTCGTGCTGGGTCGCAACAAGCTGCTCTCCGACGTGTTCAGCCTCTACATCCAGATCGCGAATTCGATACCGCGCGTTGTGCTTGGGTCAGTCTTTGTGATTGCGCTCGGCCTTGGCATGGCATCGAAGGTGGCACTGGCCGTCGTGATGGTCTTTTTCGTCGTGTTCGGCAATGCCTTTCAGGGTGTACGGGAGGCCGACCGCTACATGATCGCGAATGCGCAGATCCTGGGGGCATCCAAGCGTCAGTTGACCACCTCAGTCGTCATTCCTTCCGCACTTTCGTGGATTCTCGCCAGCCTGCACGTGAGCTTTGGTTTTGCCCTGGTTGGCGCGGTGGTTGGCGAGTTTCTCGGCTCGAAACAGGGCATTGGCCTACTGATCTCGACCGCGCAGGGAGCATTCAACGCCAGTGGGGTTTTTGCAGCGATGATTGTGCTCGCTGTGGTCGCACTCACTGCGGACTATTTGCTGACCACGCTGGAAAAGCGCCTGCTGAAGTGGAGACCTGCTGCGTTCTGAGCGTCAGAAGGCGGAGGGCCGCGCCTGCGATCAGACAGGGGAAGGAAGCCGTCCGTGCTGATTGCAGTCACGGCACGCGTAATGTGCCCGGGAGTTGACGATGATGCAAAGCCTGCGTACACGCCTGCTTGGGTGGCTACTGGTGCCGGTCGGCCTGTTCGTAATCGTCACCGGCTCGATGGCATATGACGCGGCCCGCGAGACCGCTGGCCTTCTGCAGGACAACGCATTGCTCGCGTCTGCGCGCATCATCGCCGAGGAAGTCGACTGGGAAAACGGGGTGCTGGTTGCCAGGATTCCGCCCGCGGCGCTTGAGATGTTCGAGTCGCCCGACCAGGATCAGGTGTTCTACCGGATTGTCAAAGGTCGTACCGGTCTGCTGGGCGGCAATCCTGAACTGGCCCTTCCTGCGCCGACACCGCCGGGCCCAGCGTTTTACGACACGACGCTTGATGGCCGGCCCATTCGCGCGGTCGCCTACGAGCGGGAACTGTACGACTCCGGCGCAACCGAGCGGGTTACGGTTATTGTAGGAAAGACGCAGGCCTCGTACCGGGTCATGATCGGAAACCTGTGGCGTCCCCAGTTGGTCAGGCAGGGCCTGATGCTGGCGCTCGTGGCAGCACTTGTCCTGCTTGGGCTGACCTTCGAGTTGGGCCCGCTTATCAGACTGAAGGATGACGTCGCCGATCGCGACGCATTGCAGCTCGTGCCTGTGCGCATTGGGCGCCTGCCTTCCGAGTTGCGTCCTGTCGTCGACGCGATCAATCAGTGCGTCGCGCGCCTGAAACTGCATGCGACGACACAGCGCAAATTCATTGCGGACGCAGCGCACCAGCTGCGTACTCCCCTTGCGCTGCTCGGAGCACAGATCGAGTGCGCCCGCCCGTGCGTCCATTGCGGACCGCTGCTCACAGATGCGTTGGCGGGAATACGTCGCAGCAGTGGGAAGATGACCGAAATGACCAACCAGCTGCTACTGCTGGCGCAAGCCGAGTCGTCATCGCCTGCCCACACACCGGTCAGGGTCGACATGGTCACTGTCGTCTCGTGCGTACTCGAAGAGCTCGTGGTCGCCGGCCAGCGGCGTCGGATCGACCTCGGCGCGGAGCTTGCCGGAATGGCGAACGTCCCTGGCAGTGCGACCCTGTTGATGGCGCTGGTGACGAATCTGGTCGATAACGCGATCCGTTACACGCAGGAGGGCGGAAGGGTTACCGCCACGTGCCGGGAGGAGGGCGACGAAGTTGTGCTGCAGGTGATCGATAACGGCCCCGGCATTCCGACCGAGGCGCGTGCTCATGTGTTTGAACGTTTCTATCGCGGAGCGACCGGCGCGGACGGAACGGGGCTGGGCCTATCGATCGTGCGCGAAATCGCACACTCGCACGGTGGAACAGTCGCATTGAGCCCGCACTCGGGACATGTCGGCCTCGTCGTCACGGTCCGCTTGCCGAAGTGGCGTGATTGAGGAAAATGCGATGAAACTGCTACTGGTGGAAGACAACGCTGAGCTTGCGCACTGGATTGTCAACCTGTTGCGCCAGCAGAACTTCGCCGTCGACTGTGCACCCGACGGTGAATGTGCGGATGGAATGCTCACGACGCAACGCTATGACGCGGTGCTGCTCGATCTCCGCTTGCCGCGGATGGACGGCCGGGAGGTTCTGGCCCGACTGCGTCGCCGCGGCGACACCGTGCCGGTGCTCATGCTGACGGCGCATGGTTCGACCGAAGACAAGCTCGATTGTTTCAGTGCGGGTGCCGACGACTATGTCGTCAAGCCGTTCGAATCACGCGAGCTGGTCGCGCGTATCAAGGCGCTGATCCGCCGCCAATCCGGTGGCATGTCTTCGTGCCTCGCCTGCGGCGACCTGCAGTACATATCGGATACGCGGGAGTTTGTTCACAACGACACACCGCTCACGTTGCGGCGCCGCGAGCACACCGTCCTCGAAACGCTGATGTTGCGACAGGGCAAGACCGTCTCGAAAGCGATGCTGATGGAAAGCGTGTTCAGTCTGGACGACGAGCCGAGTGCGGACGCCATCGACATCTACATTCACCGCTTGCGCAAACATCTTGCGACGTCCAGCGCCCAGATCATGACGCTGCGAGGTCTGGGCTACATCCTCCGGCAGCGGGGTTCCGAATAATGGACCGGAGCGCTGTCCCGTATATCAGTAAATGCACTTAGTTGTACAAAAGATACGGGAAAGGAGCGTGAAGGATTGAGGTAACTAGGATTGCGTTCATTCGCATACTGATCGGATATCCGACAGACGAACTGCAGCAGCCGCGAGCAGAACAATCAGATTTTCAACGCAGCAATCAGAGGAGACGATCTTGAAGAAAAAGTATCTTACGGTGGCTGTCGCAGCCAGTGCATTTGGCGCGACTGCCGTGCACGCGCAGTCGAGTGTCCAGCTTTATGGCCTGATGGACCTGAGCTTCCCGACCTACAGAACGCACGCGGATGCGAACGGTAATCACGTCATCGGCATGGGCAACGACGGTGAGCCGTGGTTCAGCGGCAGCCGCTGGGGTCTGCGAGGCGCCGAGGACATCGGCGGAGGGTCGAAGATCATTTTCCGGCTCGAGAGTGAATTCGTCGTAGCCAACGGCCAGATGGAAGATCCGGGCCAGATCTTCGACCGCGACGCATGGGTCGGTATCGAGAACGACACGTTCGGCAAGATCACGGCGGGTTTCCAGAACACCATCGCGCGCGATGCGTCGGCGATCTATGGCGACCCCTACGGCAGCGCGCGATTGACCACGGAAGAGGGCGGCTGGACGAACTCGAACAACTTCAAGCAGATGATTTTCTATGCGGCCAGCGCGACGGGCACGCGTTACAACAACGGTGTCGCCTGGAAGAAGCTCTTCAGCAATGGGATCTTTGCGAGCGCCGGTTACGCATTTGGCAACTCGACCAGTTTCAGCTCCAACTCCAACTACCAGGCAGCGCTCGGGTATAACGGTGGAGTGTTCGACGTATCGGGCTTCTATAATCATGTCAACCGCGTTGGCTTTACGAACCAGACGTGGTCGGTGGGTGGCAACTATAACTTCGGCATTCTGCGCGCCAACGCAGGCTATTTCCGGTACCTCGGCAATCAGGGCGCGCTCGGTCAGCGCCAGGATAATGCGTGGACCGTGTCGCTCAAACTGTCGCCGAAGGGTCCGCTCGACTACCAGCTCGGCTATCAGCAGATGCGCGTGAAGAACGCCGCGTACAACAGCGATGGCGATATCCCGAACGCGAACATTGGCGCTTTCGATCCGACGTCCGGTCTCCACAATGGCTTCAAGGAAACGCTGTACGGTTCGGTGTTCTATCACCTGTCCAAGCGCACCGAATTGTATCTGGCCGGCGATTACATGAGGCTGCACGGCGGCTACACCGTGGGATCGACTTTCGGCGCGACCAATCAGCTCGAACTCACGACAGGCGTGCGCACCCGCTTCTGATCTTGACGGGCCGCTCCCGGCTGATTCATTGACGAAAATGTGCTCCTGTTGGCGGCGGCGGATAAATCCGTTCGCCGCTTTTTTCTGTTCCGCGGGTCGAGGACGACTACCATGTTCACAAACACCACTATCCGCACCGCCCTGACAGTCACGATCGCCGGCTATACGGCCGCGTTGGTGTTCGTGATCGCCACATCGGTCGCGGGTCTGAAGACGGCCAACGCGGCGCTCGAAAAGATGTACATCGAAGAGACGGTCGCCTTGCGCCACCTCGCTGCGAGCGGTGAAGCAATTCTGCAGATGCGGGTCGATCTTGGCACCTACGAAACGCTCGTCGCGCAGGGAAAACCCACCGACACTTTGCTCGCCCGCATACACGCCCGGCTGGCGGACAGCGATCGCGAACTGGCGGCTTATTTGACGCAGACGCCACCGGACGGCGCGGAGAAGGGGCTGGCCGACGCACTGCGCGCCAGGCGCGAGCAGTTGATGAAACAGGTGCTGGCTCCTGAAGTCGCAGCGCTCGACCAGAACGATTTCATTACTTTCCGGACCACGGAGCGCCAGGCGCCCGAGGCGGTGTTCAGCGACTATAGAAACGCCCAGTTCGCGCTGGAGAATGTTCAGGTGCAGCAGCAGAAGGCGCGCTTCAATCAGGCTCAGGAGCATTTTCATCTGCTGTGCTGGGTGTTTGGAGCCATCGGGCTTGTCGCGATCGTACTTGGCCTGTTCGCGCGCATTATGGTGACAGCGTCGATCGTGAGGCCGATCAACGCGGCGATCCAGCACTTCGAGCGGATCGCGGCCGGCGACCTCACGGGGCGGATCGCCAGCCTGCGCACGAATGAAATGGGCCGCTTGATGGGAGCGCTTGCAGGTATGCAGGAGAGTCTCGCTGTTGCCGTCGGCCGGGTTCGTTACGGGACGGCGGCGATCGCACACGGCGTGCGTGAAATCGCCAGCGGCAATGCCGACCTGTCGACGCGCACCGAACAGCAGGCGGCGACGCTGGAGGAAACGGCGTCGAGCATGGAGCAGTTGACTGCGACGGTCAGGCGGAACGCCGATAATGCACGGGAAGCCAGCACGCTCGCCGACAACGCGTCGCAATCGGCTGTGCGAGGCGGCGGAGTCGTCGAGCAGGTCATCGAGGTGATCGCGGAGATGGCGTCTGGATCGGGCAGGATCGTCGATATCATTGGCGCGATCGAAGGTATCGCATTCCAGACCAACATACTCGCTCTGAATGCCGCCGTCGAAGCCGCCCGGGCTGGCGACGAAGGACGTGGATTCGCGGTAGTGGCAGGCGAAGTCCGTGCACTGGCACAACGCTCGGCGGCAGCGGCGAAAGAGATCAGGGAACTGATCAGTGGCTCGGTCGCAAAGGTTCAGAATGGAGCCGAACTCGCGACCCACGCCGGGGCCACCATGGCAGAAATAGTCAGTGCTGCGCGCAACGTAACCCGTATCGTGCGCGAAATCAGCGTGGCGTCGGAGGAACAGTCGCGCGGCATCGAGCAGATCACCCGCGCGGTGATGCAGATGGACAACGTCACCCAGCAGAACGCCGCGCTGGTCGAGCAGGCCGCTGCCGCGGCGGCGTCGCTCGGAGACCAGGCGGGCGCGCTCGATGATGCAGTTGCCGTGTTCCGGATGCATGAGTCTCGGGAGCCGCAGAGCGAGGGACACCGCAGTCGGGACTGGGTGGAGTCAGAACTGTCCATCACCTGAGCATGGACCTATCGAACACTGTGAGGCGCGGTGGTCTCAGGGCTATGCGGCGAACCCCATGGCTCAGTCGCTGGTCCAACCAATGTGCTGTTCCAGGAGGGCGGGATGGACGCTCGAACAACCGTGTGGCGCCTCGGGGCTGGTTTGCTCGCATGCCTGCTTCTGGCGAGCTTCGCAGGGTGCAACGCATTCACCGGACCGCCTGCTCCGGAATGGCCGGGCCCGCATGCACCGTATCCTTTTCCCAACGACGTACCGCACCGAACCGAATGATGTTCATGGGCCCGCCGCCTGCCGGCTACGGACGGCTCGTTCGGCGCGACAGTGGTCGGCTGGGCATGGATGCGAGGCCACCGGGTGGCCAACTGAAAACGCGATCGGGGCCGTTGCCGTCTACCGGAGGGACTGCGGGATCCAGAAGCGCCGGTTTGCGGCCGGCTTGCCGCAATACCACCGTTCGCCATGGATGGGACCAGTCCTCCGTCCAGGCACCGTAAGTGGTCATCGCACGGTGGCGAAGCGGCAGACATTTCTTATGCCGGCACGAAGACTCCCAGGGCCGCGATCGCCATGGCGAGCGTGGCCAGCCATCCTCCCCAGGCCAGCAGGCCGGTGACAGCGGACTGTCCCATCACACGCCGGCTTCGAGCCATCAGCATCATGATGATCGTGATCGTGATCGGCACGGCAGCAACGCCGTTGATCACCGAGCTCCAGTACAGTGCGCGGATCGGGTCGAAGTGCATGACCGTGATGGCCACGCCACCGACGATCGCCAGTGCGATCACCGCATAGAATTGACGCACGATCGTGAGATGCAACGCAAGACCGGCTGCGCCATCGGACGGCGGAGAAGACACCGAGCACGACAACATAGAACTGCTGCGGCCCCCGCAGCAGCAATCCGATTGCCGCGCATCGCCGACAGGTCGGCGGCGATGTTGATTTATTGGCGAGTATGAGCAGGACGACCGCGCTGTACAGCAGCCATGCCGGATTATGCGCGCGCTCGCCAGCTGGATGGCGGTCATCAATGGATATGTAAGCAGGATCGTTCATAGCAGGTTGAATCCGGACTGCGCGCCGGTCTGAGAATACGTGCGGATGCCCGAGGGATCGTCGTCCGCGGCGCCTGTGATCAGTCCGGGACCCAGACGGCTGATCCACGACCGCTCGACGGCATCGCTGACAGCGGTTTCGGGCTCGATCAGTTCGTCGTCGTTCATCGGGTTCACATCGTAAGGACATGGAAGCAAACGCCGCGCCCGACGCTTTCGCGTGCGTCTGGCTCGGCCGTGTCACCGCCGCCGTCTGTGAGAAGGTAGGGTCCCGTGGCGCCCGAAGATTGACTGATGCGCGTGCGGATCGAGGCGGAGCCAACTTTCGGTCTCGTCGGATCTCGTCGCTGAACTGCTGACGCTCGCGGTCACGCTGCTTCTTTCGCTCGCATTACACGCAACAGGTCAGGTTGTGCTCGCCACGGCCTTCGAACTCTTTGGTAGCCAGACGCTCGTCATGGCTACGGCTAGGCCCGCAAGGACGCAGGTAAAGCCTTTGTTGGCGTCGTCCGTGCGCGGGAGGTTCTGATCGAGGGCGCGCCGTGCCGCTGTCGTCTACATCGCGCCCCACGTGCGTACCGCTGGTTTGTCCTGTTGCATGTGCAGCTTCATCTGGCCGATCGATAGCGATTGCGGATAGGCGCAGAGCGGGCGGCTCGTAAAATGACAACTTCCACGGATGGGTGTGAGAGTCACGCACGCACACGACTGAAGCGGTGCTTTCGTGCGGCGTGATGGTGAACAAGGGATAGGTGTAGATCGCGTTGGCCGAGTTGACGCCCGGACTTACCGGAATGACTCAGCTGCTTCACGACGTGTAATCGCCGAAAAGTTCTTCGCGCGCCGGGCGGAACTCGTCCAGAGTGAGCCATGGAGGACGTGCCTGCGAGCGACCGTCCCAGCGACAATGACAGTCGGCGTTAGCCGGCGCTCCAGACCCGTAACTACCGGATCGTGGAGCGCCGGTGGAGCACCCTCCGACTTTGTCGAATCGTCTCAGTGGCGACCGTTATCCAGTCCAGGCCGTCGAACCATAACCCGGTTCGGCAGACTAGCGGGTCGAGAACACGGAGATACCGCCGTTGGGGAATCCTGCCGCGCCGGGCTGGAACGGCACATACACCTGCCCAAGTGTGCTGTCGATGGCGACAGAATGCGCCCCTGTTCCCACCGGAATCTTAAAGAGCAACTGCCGTGACGCGCCATCGACTACGCCCATCTGCGGGCTAAATCCCGAGGCTGCAGCGGTACCGCTGGTGACGTAGTGCCGAGCCGGCAGGAAGTAGCGGTTGGATGCTGGATCGTAATTGACCTGGTCTACTCCGCCAAATGGCAGGCTGGCTTGTATTGCGCCATTCGCACGGTCGAGGATGAGCGTGATTAGCGGGTCGCCTGCCGGCGGATCGCACCCAATGAGCACGTCGTTATTCGGGCCAAGGACGATCCCCGATGGGCCGCATTTCCCTAGTGGAAACGACTTGCTGACAGTAGGACTGCCTGCTACCACGGAACTGGCAGTGATAACGTCGAGCTCGCCGTCAGGATTGGCGGAGGTCCCGTCATTGTTGATCAAAAAGCTTTTCGAGGCCGGATCATATGTGCACGCTTCGAGCCCAGACGAACCGTTGAAAGGACGCTTTACCACCGCCGTTTGCGTCAGCGTGGAGATGAACGTGACGAACGGCGGCGAGTCTCCGGGGCTCGCATACATGACGAGATGATCGTCAGGATCGTAGCAGCCCTCGTCGACGCGCGATCCGGAATTGCTGACGGCGATTGTGTTGACTGTCTTTTGCGCGGCTGTATCGATCACCTTGACTGAGTCGACGTCGCCCACATAGATCGTGTTCGTGCCGGTAATGCCCACAATTCCGTCGGGGCCGGACTCATTGGTTGTGGCGCCGGCGCCGACGAATGGCCCTGGGATCTGTGCGATCAACGTATTCGATCTGGTGTCGACGACGTCGACTGCTTTGTTATTACGGTCGGTAAGGAAGTACTTGCCGCCCTCGACGTAACCGATGTCGAAACTAAATGGTGGGCTGGAAGCATTGGGCACGGCGATGTTCGTCAGCAGCTTTGGCGGTGTCGGTGCACTGACGTTATCTCCGCCCCCGCAGGCGGCCAATGCAGTCGCAGTGAGCAACATCAAGGTCATCAAGCGCTTTTTCATCGATTCGTCTCCTTTTCTGTTTATCGGCCAGACCGTTGGTGCGTTGATCGGGCCGCGTTTTGAAATCTATCCAACTTGAGAACAACCATTATCAAGGAGCCATTTCTTAAGGAATCATAAGAAATTGGCATCTGAAGAAACAACCACATTTTTCATGGATTCGGTTGCGCAGCGTATGAATTGTGGCGACAGACTGGCTGTCTGGCTTACACAATGGCGGCGCGACGGAAAATCGAAAAGTAAAACTTATTTATGGTCTGCATTACGCGGACGCTATACCCGTAATGAATCTGAAACTTCCGTAGGCGCGGCGGTCACATGCCGGCTGCAATCTCGCGCTGCGAATTTTTTGCCGGCTCTGGGCGTCGTGGTGGAGTGCAGTTAGCCACACATATTAGGTCACACAGGCGATTGGCTGAGGGCATCACTAAAGACATTGTCGATCGCGCCTGGCACGCGCGTTTTTCTCTTCGGTGCAACATTGACCCTTGTGCGGCCGTGCTAAAAGAGCTTGTACACCGAAAGGAGGAGTCGCAGGCCGCAGAGGTTCTCGAAGAAATTCGGCGGTCGGGCGACTTCAGTGTTGGCACATTTATCGAGATCAGCAAGCTCCTGGCCGGAGCGGGTATTGATATGCAGGTTCCCGGGTTTGACGCAACGACTGCCATCTTCTCTGCAGCCTTCGCCGAGAGCGCTTCTGGAGCGAAAGTCCTGCTTCAGACGCTGACCGACTGCGGAGGAGAAGTCAATCCTGGGATCATTAGAGAGGTGCGCCACCAATGCACCTGAGTGCACTATTGAGCGCCGCTGGTCTTTGGGGTATGTCAGCGAACCATATCACCGCTTGGGCGGACCCGAACTATGCGAAGGACGCAGGTACGCTTCTTCAAGCGTTCGCCGGCTGTGGCTGATCAGTGACGGACCGGCGCGGGCCCGCGTCATTACCCGCCTCGTGTTGTATTGCCGAACTTATGCCACAAAATGTGGCCGTTTTGTTGGGAAACTGGTGCCGCTCGCTTCCAGTGGGTGGGGCTTCAAAGTCTGCGGAAACGATTGTCCAGTAAGGGGTTGCGGCAATCCATCCACTGGCAGGAATGCTAACAACTTTACTTGTGCAAGCGTGGTGTTCGGCGGGCCATTCTCCAAGGCGTACAGCGTATAGCGGTCGGCGGTAATCAGCGACGCGCTGGTTGACAATGACCGCTATGGCTATGTGCTCGCAAGCTGCGCGACGCCTCATACCGACGTTGGCAGATGACTCATCTACATTAGGCGAACCGCGTGGGATGCAAAGTAGAGGGCGCGGGTGCAAAAAATGCATAAGTGCCTAGCGACGCATCAGGCATCCATAACCAGCACATCGCTGTTCGATTCCGAGCGTTCTCAGACAATGCCACAGCAATGCCGCGTTACTCGTGATGACGGGCCGGCCGACCATCTGTTCGATCGGCTCGATCACGGTGCTCACGCGCACGCCTGCGCAGCTGATCAACAGAGCATCGTATGCAACGGGCAGTTCCGATGCGAGTTCGACCCACGTTTGCGGATCGAGCATGGCCTGCTCGAATGGCGTGCGGCAAGGCCGGCTGGCATGCGATACGACCTCGATGCCGCGCTCGGCGAAGAATGCGATTTCTGCGGCCACCACGTCGTCAGAGTAGGGCGTGAGAAGAGCGATCCGGCGAGCCTGCAGCACCTTGCAGGCCGCCAGCACGGCTTCGATTGTCGTCACCGCACGAATGCCGGTGGCGGCGCGAATGCGCTCGTTGATCTGCTCCGGACCGCTCACCACACCCGCTGCCGTGCAGTTGAGCGCGATCAGATCGACCCGCGCATCGGCAACCAGTGACGCATGCAACTCGAGATCGGCGATCAAACTCCGGTCCGAATCGATCGACGTGTCGCTAAACGGCAAGCGGGTCGTGACGAACTGCACGCCTTCGGGCGCCATCGCCTGAATCTCGAAGTCACACAGCCCGCCTGACGGATACAGATGACCAATTCGTGCGAGAAAACCGAAACCGATGCTCATAAAAAAGTTCTCCAGTGCGTGCTCCGCATTCGCCTGTCAGAGTACGCGCGTGTTCGCACTTCGGCGACGCCTCAGTCAAAGGTATAGGTGCGAGCCAGCATCGGATGATGGACGTTGCTGCCTTCGAACGGCGGAAATGCTTCGAAGTCCTTTCGCATTCTGTGGCGCACCGGCGAATGCATCGCCTCGGTGATGGCCGCGGCGCTGTCGAACATCAGCTTGTTTCGCTGCATATAGTGGACACGCGTCCAGGGCATCGCGTCGAGCCAGTCGATCCGCGTGAAAATCTCGATCTCGCGCACACCCGGGAAATCGAACATGATCTGCGGATGATGCGACAGGTAGTAGTTGAGCCACTCGTCGAGATCAAGGGCCTCGCCAGGATAGTGAACGAGGAACTGGCACGGCAGCACGCCGTCTACCACGCGCGCGACGGGATCGGCCACGGGAAACGGCCGGCGCACCATGGCCTGCTGTTCGACGCGGCAGCCTTGGAGGCTCGCAAGCGTTGCCTTCGCGAGCGACTGCAAACGGCCGTTCTCTGCAATCGCGGCTTCGAGGTCGAACAGGCTTTCGTAATCGAGCTGCATCGCGAAGATCGGCGACGGACCGTCGCTGGTGTAGTAGTCGTCCGCCGATTCAGGCGTGTAAAGACGCGCACGCGACAGCGCCGGAATCGTGATGGCAATCGAGGTGATGACGGCAAGATCGTCATCGGCGATCCGGGCGTTCGGTTCGGGGTGGATGAACGTGAGGAGGTAGGAGAAGCGCATGTAAGGGCCTTTATGCGAGCGGAGCGATGAGAGGTTTTACCGTGCAGGGCTTCACGCTATAAAGTCTGCAATATGCTCTGGATCCGTTCGCGACGTTCAGCATGGTTTGCGGCATGGTCAGACAAGGTTAGCGCAAGCATCAACGCAATCCGGACTTTGACGGGCGCGAGATCGCCACCCGCGACGATGCCGTCGCGTTGGAGAAACGCTTGGGAAGGCACGACGCCCCGCGCGGCGCGGCTCGACTGGACCACCACCACGCCCGCTTCGACAGCGTGCCGGTACGCGGCAATCTCGGCCGCCGCCGGACGTCCGGGAACAAGCCCGGCACTCACCAGGCCCACACTGCCGGCGGCGACGAGCGCATCGACCGCAACGCCGTCTGCCCCCGCGTAGGACATCGCGATATCGACGCGTGGCATGGTCATGGCCTCGTTCGACTCGACGATTGCACGATCGAACCAGGGCGCGGCGTTCGCAGCCGCACGCCGGGGCCACGCGCCGCGTCGCCACGTAATGCGTGCATCCGCTTCGACGCGCGCAACCGGCCCGAAGCCCGGCGACTCGAACGCGCCCAGCTCGAAGCTGGCCGCCTTGGTGACGTCGCGCGGCGAGAACAGCCAGTTGTCCATGGCGACCAGCACGCCGTGTTCCGCGCTCAGCGGATCGCGAGCGGCAGCGATGGCGGCGCGCAGATTCACCAGCACGTCGCTGCCCGCGGTGTTCGCCGGACGCTGCGCGCCGGTCACGATGACCGGCACGTCAATGCCATGAACGAGTTGCAGGAACCACGCGGTTTCTTCGAGCGTGGCGGTGCCATGCGTGACGACAAATCCAGTGATCGACGGATCATTCTGCGCCGTGCGATGAATCAGGCGTGCCAGTTCGACCCAGTCGTCGGGTTTGATCGCGACACTGCCGAGCGCGCGGAACGTAACCGGCAGCAGTTCGACATCGGGTGCGAGTTCGCCGAGCGTATCGAGCAACGTATCGATGGAATGCACGACACCGCTCTCCGAATACTCGATCCAGTCGAATGGATCGCGCGCGTGCATGGCGAAGGTGCCGCCGGTGCCGATCACCGCAATTCTTGGCGCAGCGTCGGGTTGTCGGGCTGCTTCATGCGAGGAACGTTGGATCATGTCAGTGACTCAGCCGCACGTACAGATTGCCGTCGTCCACGCGCACGTCATGCCGGCGCGTATCACGCACGATCGGCGACGCGGTGCCCTTACCCGTGCGTATGTCGACGAGGCCTGCATGCAGCGGACACTCGATCTGGTGTTCGTCGAGAAAACCTTCGCTCAGCAGTGCGTTGCCGTGCGTGCAAATATCATCGAGCGCATAGATTTCGCCGCCGACGCGAAACAGGCCCACTTTCACCGACGCAATCGTCACGCCATGACAGTCCTTGCCGTCGAAGCAGACATCCACGGCGCCGACCAGATGCCATGCGTCGGCGACTTCCGCACCGCCCGCGGCGAATGCGACGGCGGCTTCCGGCGCAGACAGCGAGCGTCCGCACACGGACGCGATCGGAATCACTTTCATAGCGCGTACTCCTTTTGCAGATTGATCACGTCGTGCTGCTTCATCGCGCCGATCACGTCGCTGATCCGAGCGATGCCGCGCCGTTCGCAGAACGCGCGCAAGCCCTCTATCGCGCGCGGCATCGCGTTGGGCGTGACGAAGTTGGCGGTGCCGATCTGCACCGCCGTGCAGCCGGCAAGCATGAATTCGATGGCGTCGTCCGCCGTGCTAATCCCGCCGCAGCCAATGACCGGAATCTCGACGGCCTCGGCGCATTGATACGCCATGCGCAGCAGGATCGGTTTGGTGGCTGCGCCGGTCAGTCCGCCCATGACGTTGGCGACGCGCGGCTTGAATGTGTCGACGTCGATCGCCATCGCGAGAATCGCATTGCAGCAGACCAGTGCGTCGGCCCCGGCGGCTTGTGCGGCGAGCGCCACTTCCACGATGTTGCCCGCGTTCGGCGTCATCTTGACCCATACCGGAATAGGGGTGCTCGATTTCATCGCGCGGATGACCTGAAAGGTGGCTTCCGGGTCCATGCCGAATGCCTTGCCATTCTTTTTCAGGTTCGGACACGACACGTTCGCTTCGATCGCCGCGATACCGCTCGTGCCGAGCCGTCTTGCCAGTTGACCGAACTCTTCAACGGAGTTTGCCGAAATGCTGCCGACGATAGGCGGAGAGTACTGACGATAAAACGGCACGGTGGTGTCGACGAAGTAATCCACGCCCTTGCTCGGAATGCCGATCGAGAACAGCGTCGCATCCTTGAATTCGGCGACGCGCGGCGGCGGCACGCCCTCGCGGATGTCCGCGGTAATCGTCTTCGTGACGATCGCGCCAAGACAGTTGAGATCGAACACGCGCGCGTTGCCGTCGGCAAACGTGCCGGAGGCGGGCATGATGGGATTGGCGAGCGTGAGGCTGCCCACCTTGACGCTGAGATCTACCATGACGTGGTTTCCTGCAGATCGAAGACGGGGCCGTCCCAGCACACGCGCCGGAACGTCAGGCGGTCGGAGCCGGCGCTTTCGCGAAACGGCCGCACGCACGCGTAACACGAACCCATGCCGCAACCCATGTGCTGCTCGATCGCGGTTTGGCCCGCCACGTCCCATTCGTTACCCAGTTTTTGCAGCAACACGAGCAGGCGGTTCGAACCGCAGGTCGAGAGGAAGTCGAACGGTTGTTTCGCATGCTGGTCGCGCAAGTACGCTTCGAGTTGCAGCGGGTCGCTGTCGCCGTCTTCGTCCGTGACGATGTGGACTGTTGCACCGGCCGCACGCCAACGCTGCGCCGACATCACCAGCGCTTTGCTGCGCGCGCTGAGCACGGCCGTGACCCGCGCGCCGCGCGCAACCGCATGCGCTGCAAGCGGCGACAGCGTGGCAAGACCGACGCCGCGCGCGAGCAACAACAGATGCTGCGTGCAGTCGGGTAACGAGAAGCCGCTGCCGAGCGGCCCGAGCGCGTCCAGCGTGTCGCCCGGTTGCAAAGTGGCGAGACCTTGCGTGCCGGCGCCTTGCACCTTGTAGAGGAATTCGACGGTCCGCCGCACCGGGTCCGCGCCGTAGACGCTCATTGGCCGGCGCAGGAAAGTGCTTCCGGACGCACCCGGCGGGCAGGCGAGGTGAAAGAACTGGCCGGGCTGAGCGAGCGACGCGCCGGCCGGCGCCCTGACGACCATGTGCCGGTATTCGGCGTTGACGGGCTGGTTGACCAGCACCTGGCAGGCATGTTCGGCGATATCCCGCGCCGCGCCGCCGCAGTCTGCGGCTGTTGGTGCGTCTGACGCATCGTGTGTAGCGCAATACGGCAAGAGGGCTTCGGTCATTGGGGAATGTCCAGTGTGCGAGCCGCGCGAATGGCGTCGAGTCCCGCGAAGTTTCGGGCAATCGGCAGCGGTGTGTCGGCGAGCGTCATCATCTGCAGATCGGTAAATGTCATGTAACTGATCAGCCAGCGGCCACTGGCTAGATCGCGCCGGTAACGCTCCGTGGTCACCGCGCCGAGCCAGACCGCGTGTGCATCGGCGTCGTCGCCGTCGCGCAGCGCGACCTGCATCAGACGCCAGGTCGCTTCCGCCTCGCCAGCCGTGGCGTCGACACGCAACGCTTCGCTCACGTAGTAGTGAATGGCGTAGCGCCACGGCGACGCCAGGAACCAGCGAGCAATCGCTTCGCGGCCCACCAGATCGCCGCCGAAGCCGTTGCCGCCGGCCCAGACGGCGTCTTCGGTGAAGCATGCCGCCTGCTCACGAGCAACTTGGGCGAGCGCGTCGGCGTCGATCTTTCGATAGTCGGCGGTGTACTTGGCGTCGGCCAATGCGCCGTAATGTGCCTTCAGCGTGCGGATCGCCTCGATCGCTTCGAGCCGGGCCACGCGTTCGGCCAGCGCAGCGGTGGTGATTTCGGCGCGCGCCGAGCGCCCATCGCCCGCGGCGGTCACGCCGAGATCCCACATCGATATCGCGCTCATGAGGTCAGCTCTCGCAACGTCACTTGCGCATCGGCAAGACGCATCGGGTCCACCGGCGTTCCGTTTCCGATGAGCTTCTCGAGAAAGCGCCGCTCGCGTCCTGCATTGACGAGCACACCCGCGACCACCTTGCCGTCGCGCAAACTGAACGCCAGCGCGGGACCCGCGCCCGGTTCGCCGCGCAACACGACTTCGTCGCGCGCATCGGTCTGACCGACCACCTGAATGTTGTAGCCGAGCTGGTCGGTCCACATCCACGGTGTTTGGCGATACGGACGCGGACGGCCGACGAGCGCCTCGGCCACCGCGAGCGCCTGGTTCTCCGCATTGCGCCACGTTTCCTGCCGCAATCCGCCGGGAGCAGAGCCTTCGCCTGCGTGGCCCAACACGTGCGCGACGTCGCCGGCGGCGTAGAGCCAGGGTGCGCGAGGGCTGCGGCAGCATTCGTCGACGTCGACGCCGTGCCGCCCGGCGAGCCCCGTGCCCGCTAGAAAGGCCGGCGAGCAGTCGACGCCGATCGCGATCAGCACCGTGTCGGCGGCTACGTCGAAGGTTTCTGTGATTGGGCCGGTTCGTCTGCATCGCACCACGTAGCGAAGCTGCGCGATGGCATGGTTCGGATTGTCCGCGGCGTCTGCATTCGCGACGATTGCGTCGACTGCAACACCCGGTTCGACCCGCACGCCGCGTGCACGATGCTCGCGCAATAGCCAATCGGACATGACGGGCGGCAGGCAGCGCGCGAGCACACGGTCGCCAGCTTCGAGCACCGTGACTGGCACACCGAGATCGAGCGCCGACGACGCGACTTCCATGCCGATAACGCCCGCACCGATGATGACCAGCCCGCGGCTTGCTCGCAGCGCGCGCCGTAGCGACAGACTGTCGTCGATCGTGCGCAGCCTATGCACGCCAGGCAGGCCGGCGCCCACGATCCCGCCGTCGCGAGGCTGCCCGCCGCTGGCGACTACCAGACGGTCGAAGCCGACCTCAGCGCCGCTTGCGAGCGTCAACCGGCGTTGCGTCGTATCCAGCGCAAGCGCGCGGTCGTACACCCGCTCGACGCGTGCATCGCGCAACGCCGAGCGCTCCCAGAACGCAGCAGGCGCGAGCGTCAGCGACGATGCCGGCGTGCCGAAGAGCGCAGCGGCATCGGTTGAGGCGGCGGCCGGGCCATCCGTCCACGGTTCGCTTTTGCTCGTGAGCCACTCTTTCGACAAGGCCGGACGTTCATACGGTGCGTGACGTTCGTCGCCGATCAACGTGATGCGGCCGGGAAAGCCGAGCGCCTGCAACTGCTGCGCGACGCGGCCTCCAGCATGTCCCGCGCCGACTATGACGATGTGCCCGGGTGCGCCTGCAGCGGAAGTATCGTGAGTCATGATGAAGCCTTCAGTCGGGTTGTCTGGACGCGGCGCCGGACCTTGCCGGGTTCGCGTCGAGCAACACAGCGGCGCGATAGAGCACGCCCTTCGCGGTGGCGCAGGAAAAGCGGCGCGGTTCACGCGGCGGAATCAGGATCGCTTCTCCGGCAACAAGGCGGTAATGTTCTCCGGCTGCGTCGATATCGAACTCGCCTTCGAGGATGGCCACCACTTCCTCGCCGACACTGTTTGCCGGATGTTCACGTATCTCGCCCGGGCCGAACACCGAGAACTCGGTGGACAGCAATGCGCCTTCCGCGCGGATGCTCCCGCTAGTTGCCGCCGTATCGCGCCAGCGCTCGCCGGCTTTCACCGAGGTGCAGTACATGCCACCTTCGGAGGTCTGGTTGACTGTTTGCATTTGCATCTCCGCGCTCACCGATTCGCCAACGGGTAGTACGGCGTGTCGTCCTGCGCGCTATATTCAGCGCGCGGCGGCGAGACCACGTTCAGACGCATGCTGACGCCCTCTGTGCCATAGCGGTTCTTGCCGTAGTGACTCAGGCCGCCTGGAATGATCATCGCGTCGCCCTGCGCGAGGGGTCGCTCGACGTCAGATGAACCAGGCCGGACTTCGAAAATCGAACACGAACCCAGCACTTGCAGCGACGCTTCTTCACCGTGATCGTGCGCCTTCGCCGGCAGATGCGTGCCTGCCTGCTCGACGAACTTGATGACGGCGACACTCATCGTCTCGCCGATCATCGTCTTCATGTACAACCCGTTTTCGACAACGGTCTTCAAACCGTGATCTATACCGAACACCCGACACTTCGCCATTTCCGGCTCCTTGACTACTGCGCGTCGACTCCCGCTATGCGGTTCACGGCAGCGGGCGCATCACGAACGACTCGTCCGCCTTGAAGCGCGACGACTCATAGCCGTCGATCACCGCCGGCTGGTTATAGAACTCGATCGCCGGGGCGATCTCCGCAAGCGAGAGGAGCAGCAGCAGCATCGTCATGGCTTGCGGATGCTCGTTCAGCGTCGTCAGCGCGTACCGGTTCAGATAGGCCACGACGTCGTCGACTTGCGGCAGGATGGCGTCCCGGAATGCGAGGATCGCGTCCATGCCGACGGTATGGCGGCGTGCGTTGCGTTCGGTTTCGGTTTCGAGCGCCCAGACATCGACGAACGGCGCGAGCGACTCGAATCCCTCGGGGAGAGGCCGGGCGACCGGCGCGCCTCTTTTGATAAACGCGATCGGCTGAGCTTGAATTTCAGTTTGCATTGCGATATCTCCGGATTCAGGACGCCTCGGCGGCGTTTGCGGCCCCTTCACACAGGATGCGTTCGACTACGTGGTACGCGTGCCGAACGAGCAGTTCGTTATCCTGAAGGACCATGAATTTCTTCGCACCGGTTTCGGCGGCGCGCTGGGTGCGCTCCAGCGTGCTGAAGTCTTCCAGCAACACGTCGCGCAGGGCGACCTTCATGTATTCGAGGAAGAAGCGGCCACCGGGCGTCGTCATTTCCGGGTAGAAAACGCGCGCGTCGACGAGTGTCTGGTTGTGCGAGATGGGACGGAAGTTGTAGGCCTGGCAATAGTTCGGGCGCAGCGACACGTAGAAGTCCGGGAACATGATGTTCATGTCGAACAGCCAGTTCGGACTCTTCGTCCAGTTGACACCGGACGGCAACGCGTCCATTGGAAACGCGTGCTTCGCGCTGCCGATGCCGGCACGCAACGCGGCCGCCGCGATCGGGCGCTTCTGTCCCGCGTCGGAGAGCGCGTTTTTCGCGGCGGCACCGCCTTCGGTCAGTGCTTTCGGATTGCCGTAGACCGATTTCTGGTTGCCGGCCAACGACAGGCGGCGGTGGAACTCGCCGCACAGCGCGTCGAGCGGCGGCATGCTTTCGTTATCGGCTTTGTCGATGGCGTCGGCGATCGAGTTTCCGTGCACATAGGCGACGTGGTACGCCTCCTGGAACGCGTCGAGCGCAAGCTTCCAGTTGCAGTTGACGACGGTCTGCCAGCCGAAGCCCGAAATCATTTTCTCGAACGGATAGCCTTCGACGTCGCCGAACATCGGCTTCATATACTCGACGAGCGAGATGGCCGGATTCGGATCCATGTTGACGAAAATGAACCCTTGCCAGACCTCGCAGGCGACACGCGACAGACCGAACTGTTCGCGATCGAGGCCGAAAAAGCACTTTTCGTCCGGCACGCCAGTCAGCTTGCCGTCCAGGTCGTAGGCCCAGCCGTGGAACTTGCAGAAGAATTTGCGCGCATTGCCGCATTTGTCATAGACGATTTCGTTCATCCGGTGCGCGCAGACGTTGTGCATCGCCCGGATTTCGCCCTGACGATTGCGGACGACGATGATCGACGTATCGCAAGCGGCCAGATCCTTGACGAAATAATCGCCGGCCTTCGGGATTTCCTCGACGCGTCCGACCTGCAGCCACGTCTTCTTGAAGATGTGTTCCTTCTCGCGCTCGTAGTACTCGGGCGAGATGTACGGTTGGACCGGAATCGGTCCGCTGCCGAGTTCGGGGTAACGACCGGTCAGCGTGCCTGCCGGCGCGGGGACATCGGAAGGGACTTGGATTGTGGACACGATGGCAACACCTCAAAAACGAATGTCGTTTAATAATGAATGGCATTCTGTTTTGAAAAGAATCCGAAGTCAAGCAGTTGCGTGTGGAATTTGCGCGTCGTGCGTGGGGGGAGGGAACAGGCGTCGCGGCGACGCTCGCGATAGCGAACTCGTCGCCACGCGAGTTACGTCGTGGCCGCTGGCTGGAAACGAGAGGTCGCCGCCGTTCGCTGTGCACGAGAAAGTCTCGGCCGGAGATGGCGGCTTGCTAAAATTGCGCGACATCCGACCCTCTCCCTTTCGAACAAGAGTCCTCTGTGCCGCAGATCAAGAAAGCCGTGAAGCGCGAAGCCATTCTGACGGCCGCTTTCAACGCATTCAGCGAAAAAGGTTACTCAGCGACCACGATGACCGAAATTGCCCGTCTGGCGGGCACCACGGTCGCGAATCTTTATGTCTATTTCGATTCGAAACTGATCATCCTGTACGAGATCTACGAACCGTGGCTGATCGAGCAACTGCACCGATTGCGCGCGGAAGTGGCCTTGCTCAATGGTCCCCGCAAGAAGGTCGAACGTATTCTGGCCGGCATATGGGGCGACATTCCGGCCGCCGATAACGCCTTCGCCAATGCGCTGATCGACGCGCTCGCAAGCGCGCCCGTCGGTCTTTCTAAGCCCAACAATCTACTGGTATCCGTCGAGAACTTCCTGACGCAATTGCTGAAGGACGCGTTGCCGCCCGAACGCATTGGCGCGCTCGGCGGCGACCTGTTCGCGCACGTGATCTGGATGGCCTTTGACGGATTCGTGATCAACCAGCGAATCGGCGATCATCGCGATATCCAGCACATCACACAGATGGTCGCCACGCTGTTGCTTGGCGAGGAGCCCGACGAATCGCCATGACATGGCGTCCGGACAAACCCTGGTCCGGCTGCAAATTTTTTGAAAACCTTTGACGCGCTCAATATGGAATGACATTCTTTATTAAAGCGCGGGACGAACCCTATGCCTGCGCCGGGCTGGCAATCGTGACAGCATGCTCGCAGGAGCCGGGGCGTTCGCCGACATCATCACTGTCGAGCGTCAAGGCGCGGGCGGAAAGCAGCATGCTGGCACTGGATTTGCCTGACTAATTTATCCGGCAGCTCCGTTCGACAAAGGTTTCCCATGGCGGCAATCTCCGAAAGTCCCCATTCGCTCGCGGTCGATCCGCCCGCGAGCACGACCAATCGCGTTCTGGCTCTTTGCTTTCTGACCATCGTCACCGAGGGTTACGACATCGGTGTGATGGGCACCATCGTCCCATCGATGCTTGCCGATCCGGTCTGGAAGCTCACGCCGATCGAAGTCGGCGCAATGAGCAGCGCCGCGTTGTTCGGCACGTTGTTCGGTTCCTATTTCATCAGCGTGCTGACGGATCTGATTGGACGCAAGCGCCTGCTGATTGCCTGTGTGGCGTTGTTTTCCCTGTCAATGCTCGGTGCGTCGCTTTCTACGACTCCATTCGTCTTCGGCGTAATGCGGTTCATCGGAGGGCTTGGGCTTGGCGGCGTTATTTCCGCAGCGGCTGCGCTGACCGTCGAATACTCGCCAGCCGCTAAACGCAACCTGAATTTTGCGATCATGTACTCCGGTTATGCGATCGGCGCGCTCATTTCGGCCGTGGTCGGTATAGCCTTCCTGGGATCGCACGGTTGGCGTTTTGTCGTGGGTATCGGCGCGCTTCCGTTGATCGCCATTCCATTTCTGATCGCCATGCTGCCCGAATCGCTTGCCTATCTGATGGCGAGTGGAAGAACTCGCGACGCACAGACGTTGGCCGAGCGGCTTGGCTTGTCGCTGTACGCAATCGACGCGTTTCCCGCCGGCAAGACAGCCGCGCCGTCGATTAAAAGCGTGTTCGGCGAGGTGTTTTCGCGCGGCAATCTCTGGTCGACTCTTTGCTTATGGGTCGCGCAGATTGCCGCCGTGCTGGTGATCTACGGACTTGGTACGTGGTTGCCGCAATTGATGCGCAAGCTCGGCTACGACCTCGGTTCGAGCCTGACATTTCTCGCGGTATTCATGCTGTCGTCGGCGATTGGCGGGATTCTGATCGGACAGGTGAGTGACCGGATCGGGCCGCGCAAGACAATCGTGGGCGGGTACGTGATCGGCGCGCTCGCGATCTGCGGTCTTACGATCAAAGGCAGCGTGACGACGAATTACGTGCTCGTGGCGCTTGCCGGGCTGGGCAGCATTGGCGTCGCGATGGTCCAGCTTGGCTACATCGCGAACTTCTACCGGCCGTTCGCCCGTGCGAGTGCCACGGGATGGGCCGTGGGCGTCGGGCGTTTCGGTGCCATGGCCGGCCCGATGGTCGGCGCCTGGTTTGCGTCGTCCCATCTGGACGTCCGGCTCAATTTCGTGGCGTTTGCTGTATCCGGTCTCGTAGCTGCGCTGGCAATCGCGTTGAGCAACGCGAAGCAGCACGACGCCTAGACGTTTCGACTACCCGTGACAAATACAACGTGCTGGCGGTGGGACTCCCGTTACGCAGAAGAGCATCGACGGGCTGCCGCCACACGCGCTTGCACAACGATGTCTCTCACGCCGGTTACACGAATTCGTCTGCCATCTCGCCAGAAAAAACTAGTTAGGCATCTTTTTTTTAAAGTCCGCTGCCGAAACATTGATTCCGCTAGTCTGCTTCTGCGCACGCACAAAGCAGTGTGACGCTTTACGCCGCTATTTCCGTCGCGATGGTTTGCTCGGCCAATGCCTGTTTCAGAGAGCCGGTCGATAGTGCTGCCTTGCCGACGGCAGGCTCAGCGGATAGGCCACGTACCAACGCACGCAGGTTGGGATCACGTCCAACGGATAACGCAGGCGCTTGAGTACTCCGGCGAATAGCGGAGCCACTGTCTTCATCGAATTGTCTGTTGTTCGCGTCGTTCCGCACATCGTGACGGAGCGCCTTACTGAAATAGATCCTTCAGCGGTCGCTCACGCCTTCATCGACGAGTTCGCAGGCATCGCTGCGCTTTGGCGTGCAGCACTTCTTCTGATGCTGCACGAGCGCGTGAGCCCGGCATGAAGGGGGCTACCAAGCTCTCGGCGTCTTCATTCCTGCAATCATCAACGCCAACAGAGTTTGCCCGCCTGCTTGCGCTCGTGTCATTCCCTCTACACGTTACGCGGTCAGCCAATCCGGCAAGGCCGCGCTTTCCGCTTTATTGGCGCACGAAACTGCATTACCTTTGCAGCGTGTTCCGCGGGCTGTTGTGAGCATCAATGGAAGTAAGCCCGTTCACTTTTGGTTGCGAACAGGATGTGGAGAAACTGGCAACATGAAGATTCATCAACTGCGCACGCTCGTTGCGATTTCCGATACGGGAAGCGTTCGCAACGCAGCGAAGGCGCTCGAACTTTCGCCGGCGGCGGTCACCAAGGCGATGCGCGAACTCGAAGCACAAGTGGGTGTCGCATTGATCGTCCGGGAAGCCTCCGGGATCATCCTGACCGAGGCTGGCCGAGCTTTGCTGGCGCACGCACGCTTGATGATCGAGCAGTTGCGACGTGCGCAAGACGAAATGGATCGCTTCTCCGGCGCGGGCAGGGAGCGGCTGACGGTGGCGCTGCCGACGTGGATCGCCATCGCGCTGCTTGGCGGCATCATGAAACGCTTCGAGCAGGAAATGCCCGATACACGGCTCGTTTTCTACGAGAGCCTGCTGAGCGTCGCTGTGCCGAAGCTGCGTGACGGCACACTGGACCTCTCCGTGAGCCGCGCCTGCCCGCCTTCATGGCGCGACGAATTTCAGCAGGTGCCGCTCTTTCTCTCGGGCTACGCGGTCGTGGGGCGCGCTGGACATCCGCTCGCGAAATGCCGCACGTTGGCGCAACTGAAGGGCGTGAGCTGGGTGTTGAACCGCGATTTCACGGAAAACGACGCCGAAGGCGACGGCCCGTTCGGCGAATACTTTCGCCGCTACAAGCCGCGCGTGCATGTCGCGCATTCGTCGTCCATGATGATCGGCCTCATCTGCAATACCGACGTGCTCTCGATCATGCCCTGGCCGCTCGCGGAACTGCTCGTCGCGAAAGAGGGGCTGTGCGTGTTGCCCGTCACGGAAACGATTCCTGAAGTGCAGGTGAACCTGATGTACCGGCGCGGAACGCCGCTAAGCGCAGCAGCAAAGGTGTTTATTCGAAGCCTGAAGGACACCATTCTCGACGAAGCCAATACGTCCGATCCAATGAGCAGACGTGTCTTTCAAGCGGTCGAATGCATCTTGACCCAACCCTAGCAACGCACTGACCGGACGCATAAGCAAGAGCCGGACCACAGCAAAAAGACGCACGCTACATGTGCGTCTTTTTTTTCGCCGTTTGACCCGTTAAAGAATAAACATAACCATTCTTCAAGTCGGTAACACTGCATCGGCGCTTATTGCGAAGAGACGGAGTGCCGCGAACTTTTCCTCGCCTGAGCGAAGTGTCCTTTGAGCCGTCTCACCCTACCGCGCAGGTCATCGCTTTCGATATTGCAGAGCAATCATCTTGCGCTGCACTACAACACCTTTCAATCAGTCAGACTATGTCGAAGTTGAACGAAGCAGAACGGGACGTGGTTGCTCGCATCGAGCTTTATCGCCCGCTGTGCACACACCTGAGCGACAGGCTCTGGGACCTCGCGGAGACCGCCTACGCGGAACACGCATCCGCCGACCTTCAGATAAGAGAGCTGACGCGTGAAGGCTTTCGAGTAACGCACGGCCTCGCGGGCATTCCGACCGCGTTCGTTGCCGAATGGGGCGAACATGGGCCGGTAATCGGATTGCTGGGAGAGTACGATGCCTTGCCTCAACTGAGTCAGGTTGCGGGTTCCACGACGCGCGCACCGGTTGTGAGTGCCGGCAATGGTCATGGTTGCGGCCACAATTTGCTGGGCGGCGCGGCGCTCCTCGCCACGCTGGCGGTTCGTGACCATTTGCGCGACACGGGTGCCGCCGGCCGCATCCGCTATTACGGCTGTCCCGCGGAGGAGGGCGGCGCGGGCAAGACGTTCATGACGCGCGCCGGTGTGTTCGACGACGTCGATGCCGTACTGACGTGGCACCCGTCCAGCATCTATGCGATCGAGGCGATGTCGACGCTCGCCGCGCTGCACGCACGCTTCACGTTTTCGGGCCACGCCGCGCATGCGGCCGCGGCGCCGCACCTCGGACGCAGCGCACTCGACGCGGTCGCATTGATGAACGTAGCGGCCAATTATCTGCGCGAGCACGTTCCGTCCGACGCGCGTCTGCACTACGCGATTCACGATACGGGCGGCCGTGCGCCGAACGTGGTGCAGGCCCGCGCGGAGGTGGTCTACCAGATTCGTGCGCCCGAGCTCGATGTCGTGCACTCGATCCAGGCGCGCCTCTTACGGATCGCCGAAGGCGCCGCGATGATGACCGAGACGACGATGCGCGTTCGTGTCGAGAAGGCGATGTCGAATATGCGTCCGAATCCCGCGTTATCGGATCTGATGTACGCACGTATGGAGGCTCTCGGACCCGTGCCGTTCGACGACGACGACCGCGCTTTCGCACGCCAGATGCAGCAGGCTATTTCGAACGAAGAAGCGCGCGCGAGCCTCGCCATTTTCGGCGCCGCTCATCTGAGAGGCGAACTTCATGACGCAATCTTGCCGGCCGAGCGCATGCCGCCCGTACTGACCGCATCGACGGACGTGGGCGACGTGAGCTGGGTGGTGCCGACGGCGCGCTGCCTCGTGCCTTGCTTCGCGCTCGGCACGCCGTTCCATTCCTGGCAGCTGGTCGCGCAGGGCAAGTCGTCGCTGGCCCACAAGGGGATGACGCATACGGCGAAGGTGCTCGCCATCACGGCGGCGGCGCTGTATCACCATCCGGCTGCACTTGCCGCCGCCAAAGAGGCGCTGCGGGAGCAGTCGGGCGACGCGGCGTACCGGTGTCCCATTCCGCCCGACGTCGAGCCGCCCGTTGCCAATGCCACCATTGCCGCCGGCGATGCGCGCCCGCGCGCCACGTTTCGCGGCGCGTTTCCGTCACAGTACGCAGGAGTCCAATCGTGAGTCAGTTGTCGATTGATCGCACGACGGAAGTAGCGGCGCTCGTCGATGCGAAGAAGGATGGTTTGGTCCGGCTCTCCGACGAGATATGGGGGCTCGCCGAAACGCGCTGGCAGGAGTTTCAATCCGTTGAAGCCCAGATCGCGGTGCTGGAGCGAGAAGGATTTCGTGTGACGCGCAAGGTTGGCGGCATTCCGACGGCGTTCAGCGCACAGTGGGGAGACGGCGGGTCCGTTATCGGCTTTCTCGGTGAATACGACGCGCTGTCGGAAATGAGTCAGGTGGCTGGTGCAGTTGAGCCGATGCCGGCTTGCGATGGCGCGAGTGGTCATGGATGCGGTCACCATTTGCTCGGCGCCGGCGCAATGCTCGCGGCGATTGCGACGCGCGACTATCTTGCGCGCCACCAGCTTCCGGGCATTGTGCGCTATTACGGGTGTCCGGCGGAAGAGGGCGGCGCAGGCAAGACCTACATGGCGCGCGCCAATGCGTTCGATGACGTCGACGCGGCACTGACCTGGCATCCGGGGCCCTACTCAGGCGTGTTCAAGTACAAGTCCCTCGCCGTCATTCAGATGGCGTTCCGTTTCACGGGGATTGCGTCGCATGCAGCCGCGTCGCCGCATCTCGGCCGCAGCGCACTGGATGCGGTCGAACTCATGAATGTCGGCGTGAACTTCATGCGCGAGCACATGCCATCGGACGCGCGCGTGCATTACGCGATCACCGATGCCGGCGGCTACGCGCCGAACGTGGTGCAGGCCAATGCCGAGGTGTTGTACGTTGCGCGGTCTCCGAACCTCGACGACGCGCGCCAGCTCGCGGCGCGCGTCGAGCAGATTGGACGCGCCGCGGCGTTGATGACGGATACGCAGGTTAGCGTCGAATTCGACCGCGCATGCTCGAACGTGCTGCGCAACAGCGTAATCGAACGATTGATGGCGGACGCGCTCACAATGCTCGGCGCGCCGCCCTTCGACGAAATCGACCAGGCATTCGCGAGCGAAATGACGCTGCGGACCACCGAAGCGGATGTGCGTGAATGCATCGAGTCGTATCGCGGCGATCCGAACGAACGAGGCCTGAGCATGCGCGCACTTGCGCTGCACGACGAGCCGGGAACGCTGACGGGTTCGAGCGATGTCGGCGATGTGAGCTGGATTGTGCCGACAGCGCAGCACCTCGGCGCGTGCTACGCGATTGGCACCAACATGCACACGTGGCAGCTTGTCGCGCAGGGCAAGCTGCCGGCGGCGCACAAAGGCATGGTGCACGCTGCGAAGGTCATGGCCGTCACGGCCGTCGAGTTGTGTCTTAACCCCGCTCATCTCGATGCTGCCAGGGCCGAGCTTGCGGTTCATACGGGTGCGCGTCCCTACGTCAGCCCGATTCCCCCTGACGTGCTGGCGCCGCCCGTGAGAGCGACGGTGCATCCATCCACTGAACCAGAGAAGGTCTGACGCAAACATGATTTCCTATTTCCTGACCGCCCGGGAACAGACGTTGCCGGCGGAGGCGGATGCTTTTGCAGAACTCCGGACGGAGCTCGCACGGATTCCGCAGCTGCGCTTTGCCGAATTGCACAGACCAGCCGGCGTCGAAACTTATCATCGCGACGGCGCCGCGCCGCGCGCCGCGATGAGACTGGTATTCGATTCGATCGAGGCGCTGGAGTCGCAATTGATGCCCGGAGCCCGACTGCTCGAACTCACCGGCTCCGCGCTATGGCGACATGTGGCAGGCGAGCAGATGACGCAGCAAGCCATGCTCACGCGGACTTACCTACCGTCGGGCCGCGTGCCCATCGGTGCCGATAGCGAGGAAACATGCAGCTATCTCGTGCATTACCCAGGGCGGGCTGAAGACCTCAATGCGTGGCTGCGCTACTACGTCAATCACCATCCGCAAATCATGCTCGACTATCCCGACGTGATGCAGGTTCAGGTCTTCACATGTCTTGACTGGTGCGACGCAATGCCTTTCGAGCGCGTCTCGTACATGCAGCGCAACCAGCTGACGTTTCCTTCGATCGACGCGTTGATGTGCGCGCTCGAGTCACCCGTGCGCGCGCGGATGCGGGCGGATAACCAGAACTTTCCCGAGTTTACCGGCGGGGCAACGCACTTCGCAATGCGCACGTCGTTCGTGAACGGAATCTGACCAGTTGCGAGAAGGTTGGCTTCAAATAATTATTAATAAATCAATTGGTTTGGAGTACATATAAATGAATAAATGCGGAAAAACCATCGTCGCGTTAGCCGTCGCGGAATTGCTTTGCGCATCGCATGCATGGGCCGATGAGTCATTCCAGATCCTTGTGCCGGATGCGTTCTTGGGAACGAGTGGAACGATCCTGTATGGCGTCGCCGATGCTGGCCTGCAATACAGCCACGCCGGCAGCAGGGACGTTCTGGGCATGGAAAGCGGCGCGGGGGCGACGTCGCGGTTCGGCTTTCTCGGCGTCGAGCAGCTCGGCGGCGGCTTTTACGTGCGCTTTAATCTGGAGTCGGCCATCAAACTGACGAACGGCACGGCGGGCAGCACGACGGCGCAGAACGAGAGTACTTTTTTCAGCCGCGAAGCAAATATCTCACTCATTTCGAATGACTGGGGGCGCATCAAAATGGGCCGCCAGTATCCCACGGAGCTTTCACTTGCGCTCGACCCGTTCTATGGCGTCGGCGCTTTTTCTCCGTATGGTTCGCTTGCGGCGCTCAGCCTGGACCTCGGCGCGGCGGCGACAATCGGTGACTCCCGTATCAGCAATGCGGTCGCGTATATGACGCCTGTTATAGGCGGCTTTCAGCTCGAAGTGATGGGCGCGCCGCGCGGCGTCACGACGCCGGGCTATCCGGAAAGCTACTTTCAGGGCGCCCAACTGGAATACCTGAACGGGCCGCTCTATCTCGGCGTGTTCTACGACGTCATCCGTACGGACCCGACGGCGGCCTTGCCTTCCATCAAGAACAAATGGCTCGGCGCGGGTGCGATGTACGACTTCGGCGGCGTGAAACTCTCGTATGAGTTCAACATGACGGTCCCGGACTATGCGAACTATTGCGTTGCCACGACGCATATGATCGGCGTGAACGCGCGCCAGGGGACCAACGACGTGAAGTTCTCCGCTGTCTATCGCAACGTCGCCGGCAAGCCCGCATCGAATTCACTGGCGTTCGGGCTTGGTTACGACTACAACCTGTCGAAAGTGACCGCGCTTTATGTCCGCCTCGGCTATGTCGTCAACCAGAAGAATGCGATTGCCACTTTGGCGAACGGTTCGTTGAGCGCACCCGGAGACGATCAAAGCATCGTTGCCGTCGGCATCCGCAAGCGTTTCTAATCACACCGCGAGCGCTCCGAAAGGAACAAGCTCGCCTCACGCGTCGGCGTGAGGCGAGCTGTTGCAATAAGCAATCGAACCCAGAACGGGAATCAGGCAGGCGCCGCTTGCGGCGCGCGCTCCGTTGCGCCCGCAGCGCGTGCCGGCGGCGGCGCGATGTCGCCGGGTATCGGACACTGATACGGCTTCATCATGCGTTTACGATGCAGTTCTTCGCGTGCCGCACGCAATGTCTCCGGTTGTCCGGCGAGATCGATGCCGGTGGCCGCGAGCGTCTTGGCGGCGAGCAGCATGCCCTTGTGAGCCAGCGAAAGCTTTCCTTGCGAAACCATCTGCCATGAATGAAAGCCTGTGCCCCACGCATAACAGGCCGTCAGGCATTGAGTTGTCGGCGCTGCCCAGCTCACGTCGCCAACGTCCGTCGAGCCCGTGACGGGCCGCTCCGCGTCCGGGCGATAGGGCAGGATCTCCGCAATGATGGGACGCGGATCACGCAGTGCCGCCGCGAAATGCCGCGACGCATTCGCAAGATCGTCAGGGTTGATGGTCTTCTGAATCTCCGCGGCGAAAGCGACTTCCTCAGCCGTCACGATCATGCTGCCGATGGCCTGCATGTTCCGATCGAGCACAGTGTCGAGCGTGTCGTTGTGCAGGACGTTCGAGCAGGCCTTGTCGAACACCATCTCGACGCGCGTACCCGTCATCAGTGCGGCGCCCTCGGCGATCTGCTTCACGCGCTCAAACAGGTCGATCGCCTCGGCGCTCGTTCGCGCACGAATCGTATAAAGGGTCTCGGCGAGTGCCGGCACGACATTGGTCGAGATGCCGCCGGCGTTGATGTACGCGAAATGCACACGAGCCTGATCGGGCATGTGCTCGCGCAGATAGTTGACGCCAATGTTCATTAGCTCGGCCGCGTCGAGCGCACTGCGGCCCAAGTGTGGCGCGAGTGCCGCATGCGATGCCTTTCCGTGAAAGCGGAAATATGCCTGCACGTTGGCCAGCGTGGCATTCATGAAAACAGAGTTGGCCACCGACGGGTGCCAGCAGAGTGCAACATCGAGATCGTCGAACAGACCGGCGCGGGCCATGAAGGTCTTGCCCGCCGCAGCTTCTTCCGCGGGGCAGCCGTAGAAGCGAACGGTGGCTTCGATACCGTGCGCCGCGAAGTAGTCGCGCGCCACGACGGCGGCCAGATGCGATGCCGTGCCGAGCAGATGATGTCCGCAGCCGTGACCGTTGCCATTCGCCGCGCCCGCGGCCGGCCTGCACGCCGTCGCGCCGCTCTCCTGGTTCAGGCCCGCAAGCGCATCGTATTCGCCGAGAAAACCGATCACGGGTCCGCCGCTGCCGGCTTGCGCCATGAACGCTGTCGGCATGCCGGCCACGCCGCGCGTAACCGTAAAGCCGGCCGCTTCGATCGCCGACGCGTGCCGTTCCGCGGATTCGAATTCGGCATAGCGCATTTCAGCAAGTGACCAGATGTCGTCGGCGAGCGCGATGTAGTCGTCCGTCTTCGACTCGACGAGTTCCACCACCTTTGCAATATGTTTCACTACGGCTCCTGGCGTTGTTGCACGCGCCTACCGCACATGCGATGAAGGAAAAGGGTGGCGTGTCGGCCGCTCCTTTTTCTAGCGTATTGCGTGATGATGGCGAGCGGAAGGACGGTTCCGGTGGTGCCGTTCACTTTTGGTTGTGCGCGGATCGATCGGCGCGTGACGCGATTGGCGTGCGATATCGGCAATGCGCGAAAGAGCGCGACTCTCCGCGTGGTGTATCGAGTAAGTGACGGCGCGCGCAGGGAAATCCAGCCTCAGTCGTGCGACGGCTCGTGAGTATTGCTGAACCGAATATGAATGCACGCAATCACGTAAAGACAGCCGATCGCTCGAACGCGGCGCTATGTGGCCAAAGCGGTCGCATGCATCGTGAGGCGTCGCGCGAGGTCACACTGGCAACCGTCGTCGCGCCGCTATGCAAGAGTCGCGCCATCACTTCCTTTTTCTGAGGAATTTTGGCGTCGCGTTGACAGTGTTCGTGCCGAATATCACTATTTTTTCAAGCGGACGGCACGGGCCGTCGGCATTTCGAATAAACGGGAGACAGTTTGTGTCGCAACTTTCCGCTGGTACTCAGGCAGCGTCTGCGGGGCGATCCGAGGTTCGCGCTTCGCCATCCATACGCGATGTCATCGCCGTTGTCGCCGGCAATGCGCTTGAGTTTTACGACTTTACCGTCTACGCATTTTTCTCCGTATTCATCGGCCGGGCGTTTTTTCCATCCTTCACGCCGGCGACACAAATCATTGCCTCCGTGGCCGTGTTCGGTGTTGGCTTCGTTGCCCGCCCGCTCGGCGGCGTGGTGATCGGGGCGTACGCGGACAGGCGGGGTCGCAAAGCGGCGCTGACGTTGACGTTCGGCCTGATGGCACTGGGCACGGCGATCATCGCGTTTACGCCGACTTATGCGCACATTGGCATCTACGCGCCGTTGCTCGTTGTCGTAGGACGTCTGCTGCAAGGACTATCCGCTGGGGGCGAGGCCGGACCGGCCACGTCCTATCTGCTCGAAACGGCGACGGCGGGCCGCCGCGGCCTCTATACGAGCTGGCAACTCGCGACGCAGGGCATCGCCGCGCTGGTGGGTGGACTGGTTGGCTATACCGTGTCGTCGGTGTTAACCGCCGAAGCACTGAGCGCATGGGGATGGCGAATTCCGTTCATGCTCGGGTTGCTTATCGCGCCGCTCGGCATCTACATCCGCAGCCGGCTGCATGAGACGCTCAACGCCGAACACGCGGTGAAGAGCAATGGCGAACTGCTGCGCGGCATCCTCAATGCGCATCTGTCCGAACTCCTACTCGCCTGTTGCGTGCTGATCGGTCCGACCATCACCGTGTATGTGGTTGGCCACTACATGACCACGTATGGCATCCGCGTGCTGCATCTGCCGACCTCGACTTCGATGCTCGTGGGCTTCGTCACGGGCGGCGTCGGCATTGTCGCGTCGCTCGGCGCGGGGATTTACTTCGACCGCTTTCCACGCAGCCGTTTGCTGGTCGTGCCGCAGTTCCTGTCGATTCTCGCGGTGCTGCCCATGTTCGCATGGGTATTGCAAGCGGGCACGGGCAGCGTCTTTCTGGGCATGGTCGCATTTCTGACCTTGTTGCGCGTGCTGATGTCGCCGTTCCACCTTTGCGTCATTCCGGAAATATTTCCGCAGGCCGTGCGCAGCACGTGCGTGTCGATTTGCTACAGCGTGCCGACGACTATCTTCGGCGGCACGGCGCAACTGGTGGTGGCTTGGCTTGCAACGGTCACGCCTAACCCGATGGCGCCTGCGTGGTACTTGCTCGGAGCCAATCTGATCTCATTCATCGCAGTGTTCGTACTCGATCGACGTCGCCGCATGCGGCTCGTCGACAACGTTTCGTAGAACACGTTCGATAGCCTGCACGGTCGTCGCGGGAGACGCTCGGATGAACGTGAGCGAACAGCGCATCCAATAGCCGGCGCATTGGGAGATGCTACGTACTTCTTCCTCGACCGATGCAACTGCCGAGTATCAACCCAAAATCCGCCAGATTGATAGCGAGAGCAAAATTGATGAATTTGACACATGTCCGATGCGAATCCTAGACTCGTCTGCATACATTCAGGCGGGGACGACATGAGCAATATCCACATGCCAGCTGCGATATGCAGGGAGGCGCCAGGGAGTAAAACCACGAGACTTACCCTGCCGGAAATGCTGGCCGCTCGTGCGGCCCGAAACCCGCACGCAGCGCTTTTCTCTGATCGCGCAACGCAATGGACCGGCGCCGAGGCGCTCGATATCGCTGCGCGCCGTGCGGGTTCGCTTGCTGCTCAAGGCGTGGAACGCGGTGACCGCGTGGCGCTGCTTTGCACGAATCGCAGCGAGTTCATGGAAATCATTCTGGGATGCGCGTGGCTCGGTGCGATCGCGGTGCCGATCAATACGGCTTCGCGCGGCTTGCAACTCGAACACATTCTGCGCAACTCTGGCGCCCGGCTGGTCGTTGCCGAAACCCATCTCGTCGACGCCGTTTGCGCACTCGATCCCGGCGGCCTGGCAGTCGAATCCGTATGGCTGATTGGGCAAGAACCGGGCGAAGCGTCGGCATTCAGTGTGCCAACCGTGCCGCTGCCGCCGCGAGGTGAAGCGGTCGCACCCGCAGAGCTTGCCGATAGCGATCCGCTCGCGATTCTGTACACGTCGGGGACGTCGGGATTGTCAAAAGGCGTGATCTGTTCGCACGCGCAGTTCTATTGGTGGGGCAGGCATACGGCGGATTATCTTGGGGTCACGGCTGGTGACGTGCTCTACACCTGCCTGCCACTCTTCCACACGAATGCGCTGAACTTCTTCTTTCAGGCTCTCACGTGCGATGCCGAGCTTGTCGTCGATCGTCGCTTTTCGGCGAGCGGTTTCTTTGACTCGCTCGTTGAGAGCAAAGCGACCATCACGTCCGTGTTGGGTGCGATGGTGCCGATTCTGCTCGGCCGCGCCGTGTCGCCGAACGAACGCGCACACAGGGTACGCATTGCGCTGGCGCCAGGCGTGCCGGGTCATTTCCAGCATGAGTTCACCGAGCGTTGCGGAATTGCATTGCTGGACGGTTACGGTTCGACGGAAACGAACTTCGTGATCGGCGCTCACATCGACGCACAGCGTCCCGGCTTCATGGGCAAGCTTACGGAGGGCTTCGATGCGCGCGTCGTCGACGAGCGCGACCATCCTGTCCCGGACGGCGAAGCTGGCGAGCTGATTGTCCGGGCGGACGAACCGTGCGCATTCGCTAGCGGCTACTTCGGCATGCCGGAGAAGACCGTTGAAGCGTGGCGCAATCTGTGGTTCCACACGGGGGACCGCGTGGTACGCGAAGCCGACGGCTACTACCGTTTCATCGACCGGCAAAAGGACGCGATCCGGCGGCGTGGAGAGAACATTTCGTCCTACGAGGTCGAGCAGGCTTTGCTGAGCCATCCTTCGGTTGAGATCGCCGCGGTATTCGCGGTGTGCTCAGAACTCGCCGAAGATGAGGTGATGGCAGCACTCGTGCTGTGCGATAACGCGACGCTTGAGCCACTGGACTTGATCCAGTACTGCGAGCCGCGTTTGCCGTACTTCGCCGTGCCACGCTTTCTCGACTTCGTGCGCGAGCTGCCCAGAACGGAAAACGGCAAGATCCAGAAATACAAACTGCGCGAGGCCGGTGTGACAGAGAGCACGTGGGACCTCGAAAAATCCGGCTACCGGCTCAAGCGTTCCTAGCGGCCTAGCCTGGCGAGCTACCCAACTACGTCATCAGCCTCGCGCGACGCGAGCCGCTCAGGCTTCAGCCGTTTCGCAGCCAACAAGTCGTCGCACCAGCTCAATATCGTGCCGCATTGCGGCATACCGGAGACAGTATGGCAAGCACGCAAACCTTTCCCGCGCCTGACGTGCAAGCGGTCAGCGGTGGGATCGATCAGAAGTCGTTGCGGCGCATCGTCATGGCATCGGTCGCAGGCAATGCGCTCGAATGGTATGACTTCTTTCTCTACAGCACGGCGGCCGCGCTGGTATTCGGCGAACTGTTTTTTCCGAAAGGCACCGACCCGCTGATCGGGACGCTGGCTGCTTTCGCAGGGTTTGCCGTGGGTTTTGCTGCGCGGCCGTTCGGTGGCGTGCTGTTCGGTCACATCGGTGACCGCTACGGACGCAAGGGCGCGCTTGTGTGGACGCTATCGATCATGGGCGGCGCGACGTTTCTGATCGGCCTGCTGCCGACCTATGGGCAGGCCGGGCTGTGGGCACCCGCACTGCTTCTCGTACTGCGCGTGCTGCAAGGCGTCGCCTCAGGCGGTGAGTGGGGCGGTGGCGTGTTGATGATCAGCGAGTCGGCACCACCGGAAAAGCGCGGCATGTACGCGTCATGGAGCCAGATCGGTGTGGGTGGCGGCTTTGTGTTGTCGGCGGCGGTTTTCTTTGTCGTGCAGAAGCTGCCACACGACACGTTCATGAGCTGGGGCTGGCGCGTACCGTTTCTGCTATCCATCGTGATCTTCGGCGTCGGCGTCTACATCCGCTCGAAGTTGCCGGAAAGCACTGAATTCGCAAAGGCAGCGGCGGCGGGCAAGACGACTCACACGCCAGTGCTCGAAGCGATCCGCCGCCACCCGAAGGAGTTGCTGATCGCAATGGGCCTGCGCGTGGCGGAGAACGGCGGCTCGTATATCTTTCTGGCTTTCTCGCTTGTGTATGGGAAGTTCATCGGCGTGCCGAGTTCGGTCATGCTCGCGGGTGTGATGGTGTCGATGACCGTTGAGCTGGGCATGATGCTGCTGTGGGGCCGGCTATCCGATCGCATCGGCCGCAAGCCGGTGTACATGATCGGCGCGGCGGGGCTCATCGTCATTGCGCTGCCCTTCTTCTGGCTGATCGACACGAAGGTGCCGGGCCTCATCTGGCTCGCTTTCCTGCTGGCCAACGGCGTGTGTCATGGCGCGATGATCGGGACCCAGCCGAGCCTGATGGGCGAACTGTTCAGCACGGAGGTCCGCTATTCAGGCATGGCGCTGGGCCACGAGATCGCCTCGGTGTTCGCCGGCGGCCTGTCGCCGCTCGTGGCCACCGCGCTGCTCGCGAAGTACCACGCGGCATGGCCGGTTGCGCTGATGCTCATGGCGATGGGCGCGATTACCGTCGTGGCGCTTCTCTGTGCGCGGGAAACAGCGCAACGCACCGCACGCTAAAGGAGAGATCGACCATGCAGTCACGCGACCATGCGGGGGTGATGCTGTGCGGCGGGGTGGAAGTTCCCTATCGCCGGCAAGCTCCAGAAGGCACGACAGGCGACCTGCTCGCGGAAGCGTTCGCCGCGGCGCTGGCGCAATCAGGCTTTGCCGCACAGGAAGTAGATGGGCTGGGCGTTGCATCGTTCACCCTTGCGCCGGACCACGCGATCGACATGGCCTGGCGCCTTGGACTCTCGCCACGCTGGTGCATGGACGACTGTCACGGCGGCGCCAGCGCGATCAACCTGCTGCAACATGCGGTGCGCGCGATCCAGTGCGGCGACGCCAACGTGATCGTGCTCGTATCGGGGGATCGCTTCGAGCCGGCGGATTTCAAGCAACTCGTCGACCATTACAACCTGACGACGCGCACCTGGCTGCGCCCGCTCGAAAGCGGCGGGCCGAACGCACTGTTCGCGATGATGACGCAGTTGCATGCGCGACGTTACGGTCTGTCGCGCGCGGATTACGGTGCATTGTGCGTTGCGCAGCGGGCATGGGCGTCGCGCAACCCGCACGCCGTCTATCGTGCGCCACTGACCGTCGAGGCTTACCTGGACGCGCCTCTTGTTGCGGAACCGCTAGGACGCTTCGATTGCGTTCCGGTCGTCAGCGGTGCGAACGCGATCGTTCTCGCGCGAACCGACCTCGTGAAGCACGACCGGCATGTCGCGGTGCGTGCGCTGCGCTGCGGCTATAACCCCGACCACCAGATGGGCGACGGGTTGCAGACGTCGCTTGCCGCACTTGCACCGGCCCTGTGGCGCGACGCGGGCTTGACGCCCGCCGACATGGATCTGGTGTCCGTGTATGACGACTATCCGGTGATGGTGCTCGTTCAACTGGCAGACCTGGGCTTCGCGCCGGACGGCGACATGCGGGCGTTGATCGCGCGCATTGCGTCGGAACAATTGCCGGTCAATACATCGGGTGGACAGCTTTCGGCGGGGCAGGCAGGAGCGGCGGGTGGAATGCACGGGCTGGTCGAAGCCTTGACGCAGTTGCGCGGCGAGGCAGGCGAGCGCCAGGTAGCGGGTGCCCGGCGGGCGCTCGTCAGTGGCTACGGCATGGTCGAGTATCGCTACGGTATGTGTGCGAATGCGGTGGTGCTCGAGGCTTTCGATCGAGGCGTGCAATGAGCATAAAAATTTTCCGCTGTACGCACTGCGGCACCACGCTATTTCCGGCTCGCTACCTGTGCCCGTCTTGTGGAGGCACCGAGTGGTCGGCGCTCGACGCAGAGCGCGGCGTCGTGACCGCGGCGACGGCCGTCCGGCGTCGCGTGGGCACGGATAACAGCGACGACATCCATCTGGCGAGCGTTGCAACAGAAGCCGGACCGATTGTCGTCGCGCGTCTCGACTCTCCTGTGGAGAGCGGAGACGCAGTCAGTCTCGCGCTGGATGCACAACACCGGATCGTTGCCCGACGAGGTTGACCTGTCGCCGCGCGGTCGCTTTAGCGATGCGGCGCGGTGTTATCAGTCGTTCAGTAAAACCACGCTAAAAACGCTCACCGGGAATTGGAAAATTCATGAAAAATCTGCTTGCCTGTTCATTCGGTATCCTATCAATCTGTCATGTGGCGCACGCGCAGAGCAGCGTCAGCATTTACGGCATCATTGACGATGGTCTCACGTGGTCCAGCAATCAGGGTGGACACAGCGCGTGGCAAATGCAAGGCAGTATCTCGCAAGGCAATCGTTGGGGGATGAAAGGCGTCGAGGACCTCGGCGGCGGCACGTCCGCGCTGTTCCGGCTGGAGAGCGGCTTTAACGTCAACAACGGCGCGCTCAGCCAGGGCGGGCGCGAGTTCGGTCGCCTCGCTTATGTGGGGTTGTCGAATGATCGTTACGGCACCCTGACGCTTGGCCGCCAGGGCGAGGCGATAGGCGACTATATCGGTGCGCTGTCAGCCAACGGAACCTTGCCCGGGGGGATACTGTTCCCGCATCCCGGGGATCTCGACAACAACGGCATCGACTTCCGTCTGCAGAACGCGGTTAAGTACGTTTCGCCGAACTTCGCGGGTCTGACGGGCGTCGGCATCTACAGTTTCGGCGGCACGCCGGGCAACTTCGCCAGCAACAGCGCGAAGTCGTTCGCCCTGCAATACGCGACGGGTAACCTTCAGCTCGTCGGCGCGTATACATCGATCGATCATCCCGCTACCGCGGTGCCGGACGGCGTCTGGACAGCCGGAAATACAGTGGACGGCAACTACGGTCTCGCGGCGGGAAGCTACAAGGTGTTCGGTATCGCGGCGTCCTATACGACGGGACCCGCGCGCATCACCGCGGACTGGACCCACACACAGTTCGGCGATCTCGATCCCAGTGTGGGTGCGAAGATCGGTGGGCACGTGACCTTCAACATCGCTGAAATCGTGGGCAGCTATATGATCACGCCCGCGTTGCAGCTCGGCGTCGCGTATAGCTATACCGAAGGCAACGTGTCCGCAACCGGGCAAGCGCCGCACTACCACGAGGCGGACGCCAGCGCGGACTATTTCCTGTCGAAGTCGACCGATGTCTACGCAAGCGCGACCTATATGCGAGCTGGGGGCGGCGCGGTTGCCGATCTCGCTCCCGTGCTGGCGGCGTCGAGTTCGGCCAACCAGGTGGCATTGCGGATCGGGATTCGAAAGAAATTCTGAGTCTCGGGTGGGACGATATCCGCTCTAGCGGTAACCACGACCGAATGCATATCATTCGATTGAATGAACACCAAGCTGGTCTGCGCTTCCAGGCCAGCTCACAATGAAAAAGTCGGCGCGATTAGCGCTACGACTTGCCAGGGTTCAGTTTGCAAGAAGCACTCTCGTCGCCGGATCATACGACCCCACCATCACTTGACGCGTCTACAATAATGACCTGCGCCGCCGTTCCGCATTGGCGTGGACGACGTGGCCTCGGCGCGCGCCAGCGCCGTCATTTTCATTTCAGGCGGTTCCTGATCGGCGATCGCCCCATGCGTTTGAAAGAAACACGGGCGTGTAATCGTCACGCCAGTGATCTTCAAGAGCAAGGAATCCATTGTGGTGGACTTCAACGACGTTGATCTGAACCTCCTGCGTGTCTTTCAGGCAATTCTGGAGGAGCGCAGCCTGACGCGTGCCGGGCAGCGGCTGGGTCTGTCACAGCCCGCAGTCAGTTACTCGCTCGGCAGGCTTCGCTCACTCTTCGACGATCCGCTCTTTGTGCGTACCACCGGGGAGATGTTGCCCACCCCAACCGCAATGGAGCTCTCCGTGCCTGTCAACCAGGCGATCTCTTCGCTTCGTGAAGTATTCCGTCATGGCGACCGCTTTGACCCGGCTGCCAGTGGCCGAGAATTTCATCTCTCGATGTCCGACGTCGGCGAACAGGTGTTTCTGCCGATCCTGTGCACCAGGCTTCAGCAAATCGCACCGTCCGTCAGGCTCTCGGTGCAGCAGATTCCCATCGCTGACGCTGAAGAAAGGCTCAGGCTCGGGCAACTGGATTTTGCAGTCGGCAATATGCCGGCCCTCAAGCTGACGACGCAATATGCGCTGCTGTTTCATGAGCCTTATGTTTGCATGACGCGAAAGCGCACAGGCTTGCCCGCCAAACAGATATCCCGCGAGAAATTTCTTTCCCTGTCGCACATCTCCGTTGGCTCGAGCGAGAGTAGCCACCGCAACATAGAACACCTGCTGCAGGCGGAAGGTTTGCAGCGGCGAATCGCGCTACGTGTGCCTCACTTCACGGTGGTCCCGCAGATCATTCGGCGCACGGACTGGATGGTTACGTTGCCGCTGCGGGTGGCGCGCCTGTTCAACGAGCGAGGCGAGTTCGTCATTTATCCGCTCCCGGTTCAGATTCCGGAAGTCGAAGTCACCGTGCATTGGCACGATGCATTCGAGTCAGAGGAAGGCAATCGTTGGCTTCGCTCGGTGATTATCGATAGCCTTCACGAAGACTGATAGTGCGCGGCCGTCATAAACGATCTTATGCACGACTCGAATTTGATTGATTAGGCTGACTCTCCTTCGCCACCTATACTGGGCTGCATTGAACGACGCATCGGTGCGGACTGACCCACAAGTCTGGATGAGTCCGCACAGGAAGGATGGCGTTGAAAGCTCTTGCAGGCATCTGCACGGCAAAAATCTGGAAGGTAGAGAGGCGCCATGGCTGAGCGGTCGTTTGTCGAAGAGGTGAAGAAACTGCGTCTGGGTACAGGCGAACTATTCAGCGGCGAGGGCATCCTGGCAGTGACGAAGGCGCTGCTGGAATCCGGAGTCGCGTACGTGGGCGGGTATCAGGGCGCGCCCATTTCACACCTGATGGACGTGCTGGCTGATGCGCAGGATATCCTC
Source organism: Paraburkholderia dipogonis (assembly GCF_042680985.1). NCBI lineage: Bacteria > Pseudomonadati > Pseudomonadota > Betaproteobacteria > Burkholderiales > Burkholderiaceae > Paraburkholderia > Paraburkholderia dipogonis. Next base: position 135,670 of record NZ_JBHUFR010000013.1, read on the forward strand.
AGCGATCACGGCATCCGCTTCGAGAATAGTGCGAGCGAGGCCACGGCTGCCGCATCGCTGGCCGCGTCGGTCAACTATCCGTTGCGCGGGGCCGTGACGTTCAAGGCGACGGTCGGTACTAACGTCGCCTCCGACGCGCTTGCGAACCTGGCGTCGGGTGGCGTGACGGGCGGCGCGCTCATCATCGTTGGCGAAGACTACGGCGAAGGTTCATCGATCATGCAGGAGCGCAGTCACGCGTTCGCGATGAAGTCGCAGATCTGGTTGCTGGACCCGCGGCCGAACTTGCCTTGCATCGTGCAGGCGGTGAAGGACGGCTTTGATTTGTCGGAGGCGAGCCATACACCGGTCATGCTGCAACTGCGCATCCGCGCTTGCCATGTGCATGGCCAGTTCATCGCGTCGGACAATCGCCGCGCGACGTTCTCGATCAAGGATGCACTCGAAAATCCGAGCCGCGATGTTAACCGTATCGTGTTGCCGCCCGCGAGCTTTATGCATGAGCGCGAGAAGATTCATGAGCGTTGGCCGGCCGCGGTCAAGTTCATCGAAGAACGGCAACTCAACGAGGTCTTCTCGGCGGACGCCGGCGAGATCGGTATTGCCATGCAGGGCGGCAGCTACAATACGGTTATGCGCGCACTGGAACGCCTTGGCTTCGCCGACGTGTACGGCGATTCGGAAATTCCGCTGTACGTGATGAACGTTGCGTATCCGCTCATCGATTCCGAATGGGAGCGTTTTTGCAAAGGCAAGCGTGCCGTGCTGGTGATCGAAGAAGGCCAGCCGAATTTCGTCGAGCAAAATGCGAGTTCGATTCTGCGGCAGTGCGGTTCGACCGTGGCATTGCACGGCAAGGACATGCTGCCACTTGCTGGTGAGTACAACACTGCTACCGTGCTCAAGGGCTTGCGCGCATTCTTCGAGTGCTATGGCATGCTCGAACCGCGATCTGTTCCCCGAAAAGTCATTCCGGTATTGGCCGTCTCTTCCACGCCTCTCGCAATCGCGGAGCCCGCTGAAGCGGTGGACGCTGAGATCACTCTGCTCGATCCTGTCGCGTCGCTCGACGCCAATGTGCATGCTCGTCCACCCGGGTTCTGCACCGGCTGTCCGGAGCGCCCGATCTTTACGGCGATGAAGCTCGTCGAACGTGAGCTCGGCGAGCATCATGTGAGCGCCGACATCGGCTGCCATCTGTTTTCGATTCTGCCTCCGTTCAACCTGGGCGCGACGACCATGGGTTATGGTCTCGGCGGCGCGAGTGCTTCCGCGCTCAACGCGAGCGCTGACAAGCGCGCGATCTCTGTGATGGGGGACGGTGGTTTCTGGCATAACGGGCTCACGAGCGGTATTGCGAACGCGGTGTTCAACAGGAGTGACAACCTGACGATTGTGGTCGACAACAGCTACACGTCGGCCACGGGCGGCCAGGACATTCTGTCGTCGACAGCACTGAATCCGACACGCAGCACCGGTCACGAGATAGAGCAGGCGGTACGCGGGGTCGGCGTGAAGTGGGTGAAAACGGTGCGTCGTACTTACGACCTGAAGTCGATGATGGCGACGCTGAAGGAAGCGCTCACGACCAGCTCGAAAGGACCCAAGGTACTGATCGCGCAGAGCGAATGCATGCTGAACAAGCAGCGCCGTGAGAAACCGAAGACCCGCAAGGCGATTGCCGCGGGCGAGCGCGTAGTGCGCGAGCGCTTCGGTGTCGACTCTGACACCTGTACTGGCGACCACTCGTGCATCCGCTTATCCGGCTGTCCGTCGCTGTCGATCAAGCCGAATCCCGATCCGTTACGTACCGACCCGGTTGCGAGCGTGCTCGACAGTTGCGTCGGTTGCGGGCTATGCGGCGAGGTATCGCATGCGGCTGTCTTGTGCCCGTCGTTCTATCGCGCGCAGATCGTCAGCAATCCGACCCGCGTCGACAAGCTGCGCCAACGAGTACGCAATGCGGTGATCGGCTGGTTGCAACGTCGTGATGCTCAGCGTCGCGCACGCCTCGCGTTCTGATTCTGGAAGGAAATAGATGAGCAACGTTCAGCCCATCAAGGTTGCCGTTCTCGCCATGGGTGGCGAAGGCGGCGGGGTGCTGGCCGACTGGATTGTCGATCTCGGCGAGCACAACGGATACTACGCGCAAACCACGTCCGTGCCGGGCGTCGCGCAACGGACCGGTGCAACGATCTATTATGTCGAACTGTTCCCGCGCGACTTGACCGGCTCGAACAGCCGCACGCCGGTACTCGCGCTGATGCCGTTGCCCGGAGATGTTGACGTTGTGCTCGCGTCTGAGCTTATGGAGGCTGGGCGCGCAGTGCAGCGTGGTCTCGTAACGGCGGACCGCACGACGCTGGTGACGTCCACGCACCGCGTCTATTCGATCGCTGAAAAGGCTGCAATGGGCGATGGCCGCGTGGACAGCGATACGTTGATCGCCCACGCGAAGCAGGCGGCAAAGCGCTTCGTCCGCTTCGACATGGCAGAGGCCGCCGAGGCGACTGGCAGCGTGATCAGCGCGGTGCTGTTCGGCGCGCTCGCCGGAACGGGTGTGCTGCCGTTTAGCCGCAAGCAGTTCGAGGAAACGATCGAGCGTGGCGGTGTCGGTGTGAAGCCGAGCTTGCGAGCGTTCGACCTGGCCTATCGTCGAGGAGGGTTCGATGCACCAACGGAAGGCGCCGAGGCCGAGGTTGCACCGCCGGCCATCTCCACGCATCCGGCGACTGTGAAACTGCTCGCGCGCGTGCGGTCCGAATTGCCGCCCGAAGCGCAGGCTTTCTCGATCGAAGGGGTGCGGCGCCTGATCGACTACCAGGACACCGCTTACGCTGCGTTCTATCTGAACCGGCTCTCCGAACTGCGCCGTGCGCTGCCAGTCGACGACACGACGCTGCTGCGCGAAATCGCACGTTATCTCGCGCTGTGGATGTCGTACGAAGACACGATTCGTGTCGCGGATCTCAAGACGCGTGGTTCGCGCTTCGCGCGGGTGCGCGACGAAGTGCGCGCCGACGAGAGTCAATTGCTTGCGATCAACGAGTTCATGCATCCGCGTATCGAGGAAATCTGCGAAACGCTGCCGGCTGCGCTTGGCCGTTGGCTCGCTCAGCCGCATTGGGTAAATCGTCTAGTGCGGCGGTTCACGCGGTCGGGACGCGTCGTGACAACGAGTTCGTTGCGCGGTTATCTGACGCTGTATGCGGTTTCGCGACTGCGCGGCATGCGCCGCCGCACGCTACGCTACCAGCTCGAGAATGCGCGCATTGAAGACTGGCTGGAGCGAATCATCGAGACCGCGAAACTTAATCCAGCGCTTGCTATCGAGGTCGCGCAGTGTCAGCGTCTCGTGAAGGGCTATAGCGACACGCACGCGCGTGGCCTGAAGAACTACCAGACGGTGATGGCGGCGGTCGGCCGGGCGGGGGCGAGAATTGCACCTGCCACGCTGCGCGAATTGCGCGACGCCGCTCTCGCCGATGAACACGGCAACCGGCTGCATGAAGCGCTGCGCCGGTACGCTCTCGCATAAGCTCGACCGGAACGAGCGAAGTGCTTGCTCCGTATGCGCGTAATAGCTTCTCAGCCAAGGAGATTAATGGATGTATTCCGCTCTCAGTGAATTAGTTTCCGGCCTTGCTCGTGGAGACGTGCGAGTGGTCGACCTTACACAGACACTGTCGCCCGAGTTCCCCGCGCTTCAACTCCCTCCGCAGTTCGGGCAGGTATGGGCGTTCAAGATGGAAACGATCAGCCACTATGACGAGAAGGGGCCGGGCTGGTATTGGAACAATTTCTCCTGTGGAGAGCATACGGGAACGCATTTCGATGCGCCTGTGCATTGGGTAACTGGAAAGGATCATCCGCGCAACTCGGTCGATACAATCGATGCACGCAACTTCGTAGCGCCGGCGGTCGTAGTCGATGCGAGCGCGGAGGTCGCTGAGAATCCGGACTGGCTGCTGACGGTCGACTATCTCGAGAAGTGGGAAGAGCAGCACGGCCGGATACCTGCGCAGGCGTGGGTTCTGTTCCGTACTGACTGGTCAAAGCGTACCGATCCGACTGAATTTCTAAATCTGAGAGACGATGGGGCGCACACGCCAGGCCCGACGCAGGAAGCGGTGGAGTGGATGATTCACGAACGTGACGTTCATGGTTTTGGTGTGGAGACAATCAATACCGATGCTGGACAGGCCTATGGCTGGTCAATTCCTTACCCATGTCATACGTTGATGCACGGCGCAAATCGCTACGGTCTTCAATGCTTGACCAACCTCGATCTCCTGCCTCCAACCGGCGCGATCGTCATTTCGGCCCCGCTTAAGATAAAGAATGGCTCGGGTAGTCCGCTCCGTGTACTCGCTTTGGTGGCGAGTTAGCTTAACGAAGTAGATCCGTTCGGAAGACGTGCGACAAATCGGAGTTCGTTATTCACAGTGAGGATATCGTGGACCTATGACGATGGCGGCTTCCATGATGGAAAAGAATGACCATCAGATTGAGTTTCGGCTTTGAACTAGCCCGTGAATGAGAGGGCAGTCCAAGCCCATTTGAGATGCCGCCGGTGGGGGAGCTAAGGGTCGCGTGCAAGCATTGCTGGTTGACTCGCTAAGCGGCCTCTTGCGCGACTTTGATTGGCTCGACAAACAAGTCGCTGGCATCGAACTTGGTTTGGAAGATCCGGAAAGGGGTGGGCGTTGATCTAACGCGCGGTTCAGACAAGAAGCCGGGCGATAAGATCGCATGTCGTCCGCACCATCGTTGATGTGTGTGATCCTGGTCTTCTCCTGCGGCAGCAATAATCCTCGCTGTGCGAGGAACCGCACGACCAGTGGCATGACTTCGTCCACTAGCACTTCTAGCGCCGCGCCGGTGATAATAAAGTCATTTGCATATCGAACGACGTTGACATTTGACGAATTTCGACTGCATCTGCATAGCGTCGCAAGAAGTGTTCGTTATAACCCATCGAGAGTCATGTTCATCAACGTTGGCGAGATGATACCGCCTTGGGGCGTACCCGCTTCTGTCGAATGAAAGGGCGGCCTCAAATATGACTACATCGACGTTTTTAAGGGCGAGGTCTGACGAGCAGAAGGAGGAGCGTCGGCGACACCTGCTTGACACCGCGAAGTTGCTGCTGGAGACCCCGGACGTGCACGATCTAGGCATCAATGAGTTGGCGCGGTGCGCGCAGATGACCAAATCGAATGTATATCGCTACTTCGATAGCAGCGAAGCCGTTCTGCTCACTGTGCTCGTTGAGGAGTTCATGATTTGGCGCACCGAACTGCGCGCAGCACTAAGCCGCGAAGCGCGACGTCGGGGAACCATCAAACACATCGCGCGGGCGTTCTCCGCAACGGTGGCGGCACGCCCGTTGTTGTGCCGACTCGCTAGCGTCTTCCCGTCGATTCTCGAGCGCAATGTCTCCGCCGAGCGCATGGTGGGGTTCAAGCAAGGGCTGCTGAGCATACGGAAGGACACGGCGCTCGACTTTCACGACTGCATGCTGTCCATTTCCGCATCCGCGTTCGAGAAATTTATTCACCAAGCCCTGCGTTACGATTGGTGTTGGCGCAAGAGAGGCCTTACTGCTAGCGGATGGGATCGATGTGCGCGGAGGCGTGCAGCAAGGGGGCGACGTTCCAGGGTTCTGTCGCGCTAACGCGGTGCGCTAGAACTTGCATTCCCTCACGGATTACGAACGAGATGGGCAAAACGAAGAATTCATGGCGTGCGACATCTCCTGCGGGGATCGGCAAGGTTCTCAAGCGCTTGCACTATCCGCTGGGCGTGATTTGTTTCGTGGACGGACTCGCCCTCGATAGCGCCGATAAGGCCAGGTTTGCTCATCTGAACTGGGAGCGACTGTGCCGGCAAACGGTACGGCATAGGCCGGGATGATTGCGGGGGACTGTGGATGTGTTCCGTCATCCCAACTTCGTTACGTTGGTTCGCGGTAGCTCGAGTTCCACAATCCGTCGGTGCCTATTCGGAATATCGGTGTGCATTTGCTCAGCCTGCTGGGCAGGCTTCGATTGCCAATCGGCTCGACGACACGCAGAAGTTCCTTGTCAATGGCCGCACCGATGCGGGATTCGCCGAATCCTTGCTCGGATAACGAACGTATAGTGATACCTTCCCCCGCCGGCAGCGAATCGGTCCGCCACGCGGCCTCAGTCCGATCGCTGCCTGTGCACCGAGCACAATAACGTGCATAAGACATTCAGCTTCGACGAACGGAATGGCGCAACCGGACTCGACAACACCGCCGGCAGGAAATCGACTTGTCTCTGCAGCGATCCCGCTCCTATAGTGAAAGCCGGTGAGACAATTTCTCGCCAGGAATCCAATCACGATAGAGGGAGGCGAGCATGCGAGTCGATGGTCGATGTCTGTGTGGCGCGATTGTTTATGAGGCAGAGGTGGAGCCTGGTACAGCTTCCATCTGTCATTGTTCGGATTGCCAACGTCAGTCGGGTTCCGTGTTCAGGATGAACATATCTGCGCCTGCAGACACATTCCGCCTGGTAAAAGGGACGCCCAAGACTTATCTGAAGATCTCGGAGCGAGGAAACAGGCGCATCCACGCGTTCTGCGAAACGTGCGGTGGGCCTGTTTATTCGTCGGCAGCAGAAAACGCACAGGCTTATTCGCTGCGAGTGGGCGCGCTCGAACAGAGATATGAATTGCAGAAGCCAGTGCGGCAGATCTGGACGAAGAGGAAGTTCGCGTGGCTGCCTCCCATCGAAGGCACGGAGGAATTCGATGGGCAGCCGTAGAAAAGAAAATGAAGGTCGAAGAACCGCTGGCTCTCTCTACAGAGACCATGCGGTTCGGTTAAAGACTCGTGTTAAGCCGGCATCATCTGCACCGGGTGTATCAAGTCGCATCGCGAGCGGTAGCGGGGTAGAGCAGAGAGAGCTCATGGACGCGCTTTCCATGTCCGAACTCGCCGCGCATCTGCTCGAAGATAGTGCGTGTCCCGTTTGCGATCATCAACGGAACACCGATTCGGCCAGCGAGTGAACACCCTTCCTGAAGATGCTGTACTGCATCGTCGACAGACAAGCTGCTCGGTTGTTCGCCGTTGATCAGTTCGCTAAAGATGTTTCGTGACCCGATACTCCAGCCCGAACTGCTATGCAGGACCTGGCTCATGTCTTTCAGTTGCAGCCCGTAATTCAGGCCAGCAGAGATGCATTCGTAGGAAATCGCGCGGGACTGCGACGCAATGATACTGGCGATGGTTTCCAGCATGCCGGCCCCGCCGGTTACGCGCTGTGCGACTGCGGACTCAGCTGCATCGCCGGCAATGATCGAGCCTGCCATTGACCCAATGATCTTCACCATATCTTCGAGGCGAGCTTGGGGACCCTGCAGATTCCCACCAATCTGCAGGAGACCTTGGGCAATACCGGTGATTGGCATTGGAGTGTGGTGCTTCATGCCAAGCGACAGCGCCTGATAGATGTCCTTCAGCATCAGGGACAGCGCAAAATCGGTCGATGCCTTGCCTTGAAGAAGGGCTGGCAACATACGGTCGGTTATCTGACAGCGCGCTTCGCCGTCTGCAAGGTGGTCCGCCATTGCCTCGAGCGTAAGTCCGGATTTCCGGCCAAATGCCAGCACCTCAAGGACGCCGAGACGGTTGCCCGCGTTCATCGCGTTGTTGACGGTTTTCATGGCCTGGCCGTCACCCACCCGCGATCCACAGCGAAAAATCTTGTCCGTGATCGCCCGAAGCGCCGGGTCTGCCCGATCCAGAACCTCGGCAGGCGCCGACACCATAAGGTTTGCATTTCCCGTCGGGACTATCTGTGGACTTGCCGATACCGCCGCGTCCATCATCAGTACGCCAGACTCAAAGAGCGCGGCCGCGATCTCGCGGGTTTCTTCGGGCACACCGCTAGTCTGATCGACCACGATTTTTCCGGGGCTTAACCCCGCTGCGAGCCCATCCGGGGCGAACACCGCGTTCTTTACATCGGCGCTGCGCGGCAGGCAGAGGAAGACCACGTCAGAGCGCTTCGCGAGCTCAGCCGCAGTGGGCGCCACGCTGGCGCCAAGGGACGCGAGTTCTCCCACCGCAGTGGTACTGATGTCCCAAACCGTCAATTGATGGTCTTTCAGGAATCGCCGGGCAAGCTGGCCACCCAGCGCACCGAGCCCTATGTATCCGATGTTCATTGTCGCCTCACATGATGGTATCTGGTTCTTGTCGGGATGCTTCCCGCGAAGATGATCCCGTAACCCAGAAGCTCTAGCTTCTTTGAAGGGATCGTAACACGCGAATCATTTATCGGTATTGATTCCGTTGATCGGAACCATGGTTTACTGGCCAATGTGTAGATCAAAGTTAGTCGCTGCGTGGAAGTCGGTCCATTTTTTCGTATCCCGAAGGACGTAGTCCTTCACAGATTCGGGCGTGCTGATACCTGGCTCGTACCCGAGCTTGTGCATATAGGTTACCGTCTCGGGCATATGGGACACCGTGTTGATCGCACTGTTAAGTTTCTGGATAACGTCCGCAGGAAGCCCCTTTGGCCCAACCAGCACGTAGTATGTGTAAGGGTCGACGTTCCCCAGGCCGGCGATCTTCGCTTCCCCTAGCGCGGGGACATTGGGCAGCGAAGCGACGCGTCTGTTACCCGTAACTGCAAGGGCGCGCACCATGCCGTTCTGAATCGACGGGAGCGCTCCCTGAATTGGCGTCATCCCGATCTGTACCGAACCGGAGAGTAAGGCCGTGATGATTTCGGCGTCAGCCTTGAACGGAATGTGCGTCATCCGTATTCCGGCGAGGCTCGACAGATACTCCATCTGTATATGGCTGGCCGAGCCGATGCCGGACGACCCGAAGTTCAGCGAGGCGGGGTGGGCCTTGCAATACTTCACAAGCTCTGAAATGCCGGCGACGGGGACGGACGGGCTGGCAACGATCACGCCTGGCGCCTCGCCGACCAGACCGATGAACGAAAAATCTCTAACCGGATCGTACGGAAGGTCCTTCTGCAGGCCGGGGTACTGGGACGCGGCGCTACCGGTGATCAGGAACAGCGTGTACCCGTCGGCCGGCGCGGACTTTAGATTCCGTATCGCAATCATCTGATACGCGCCAGGGCGGTTCTCGATGTAGACGTTTGCCCGCAGGACGTCGCTGAGTTTTGACGCATAGTATCGGGCGATCGTATCAGTGGCGCCTGCCGCATTGAATCCCACGAGTAGCCTCACCGGTCGGACCGGATAGCTTTCTGCGTGTGCGTGTCCCGAGATGAACGCGGCTGCGAGAATCCACATCCACATACTCACTCCAAGCAAGGGTCCAAAAGCCCTGAATCTCGAAAGCCTGCGCATGCCTCCCTCCTCCGATCACGGTCAATTAAATTTCTCACAGTTTGCCTGATTGATGCGGTAAAGTATTTAAAATGGTACGAGTTCCGATAGTCGAAACTAACGCGTGTGTGGCGCGAGAGCGATCGTGATTCGCGCTGGGTTAGGTATTCGCGATGTCGCATCGACGGGTGATTGTGTCGGCTCTCGCTGCGACGGCGATGACGCACCGACCCGTCGGGTGGCGCTGAATAAGGCAATGCATATGGAAATCCGGCAGCTTCGCTATTTCGTGCAGGTCGTCCAGAGCGGTAGCATGGGGCGAGCTGCCATTGAGCTCGATCTCGTTACATCTGCGCTAAGCCAGCAGGTCAGTCGTCTGGAAAGCGAGCTTTGCGTGCGACTTCTGAAACGCACCAAGAATGGAGTGCAGCCCACAAACGCGGGTCTCGCTTTCTGGCACAAAGCGCAATTGATCCTGCGCATGACCGACGAAGCAGCAAGGGCAGCGCAGCTGGGGCGTCTGTCGGGCGAGGCGTCGGTGGGACTCGCGCCGAGCACCTCAGGCGTGGTTGCGCTGCCCTTCCTTCGAGAGATGAGATGCCGGTATCCAGACGTCGGTGTTCGCATCGTCGAGAGCCTGTCCGGCAACCTCGAATCGTTGCTCTCGTCGCGACAGATCGACGTAGCGATCATCTTCGGCGGATCGCGGGCCAAGCGTGTCCAGACCGTTCCACTGCTTTCCGAGCAGCTTTATGTGATTTCGGCTGACACATTGCCAGTCCCCGCCGACCCATCCGGGTATGACATCGCCGAGTTGGCGCAATTTCCGCTGATCCTCCCCAGCAGTCCTCACGGACTGCGATCGCTGGTGGATGGCGCATTTTCGCGGGTCGGCTCCGCGATGAACGTGACTGCCGAAATAGACGGACTCGCAACGCTGATGGAGGCTGTCAGCAGTGGCATGGGCGTGACGATTCAACCAGCCGCAGCCCTGGAGCGCTGCAAGGGATCAAAGCTACACACGGTGCCGATCCTTGGGACCACACTCAGTCGCCTCAATCTTGTCGCGTCTCTGGTGGATGAGGAGTTGACACCGTCCGGTCTGGCGGCGCGTCTTGTGTTACGGGAGGTGGCACTGAAGCAGGTAGATGACGGCCACTGGCTCGGGGTGACCGCGCTGATCTAACCAGCGCGCACGCTCATTGAGGAGTTGGCTTTCCGGTTGCGGTGGGTTGCGTGATGTGCCACGCGAAGCTGGAGTCGAATATTTCGAGAGGTTTTTCCGTGAAAGAGACCATGCGCTCGGTGCAACGCATCCTGGCAGTGTTTGAAAGTTTCAGCGTGGACCGGACGAGTCTGATGCTTCAGGAAATAGCGGACCGCATCGCACTTCCCAAGTCGACGGCGTTCCGTATCGTCCAGAGCCTGGAGAAAGCGGGATATCTGGTGCGCCTTGAAGATCAACAGTATTGCCTGTCGTTCCAGTTCACCCGTCTGGCGGGACACGTCCGCAGCACTTTGGGGATTCGTGAGATATCTCGGCCGGTCCTCCTTCAGCTTGCCGATCGCACTCGCGAGACGGCATCGTTGCACACGCTTTCCGGTAGCTATCGGATTTGTATCGACGCGGTGGCAACTGTCGCCGCGCCGCTCAGGATGGTCGCCCAACCTGGCGAGCAGGTGCCAATGGTTGCGGGAGCTGGTTCGAAGGTCTTGATGGCGTACATGCCACCGGAGAAGCTGTCTGCGATGGTTGTCGACGTCGCGCGAGTGACAAGAAGGCCGAGGGCCGAGATTGAGAGGGAGCTGGAGAAGATCCGCACTCAGGGGTTTGCTGTGTCTCATGGGGAGCGTCTTCTCGGCATTTCAGCGATTTCTGCGCCGATTCGCGATTCGGAGGACCAGGTCAGATATTGCATTTCGGTTGGCGCTCCCACCGTTCGGATGAAGATCAACGAGGATGAAATCGTACGCAGCATCCTGGTTGCCGCAGCTGATATCTCACGCCAGTTCGGCGCCGCGACGGTGGATTTTCATGAGGCAACACAGTTTCTCGCGAAAGATACAGGAAAGATCACCCATCGCATCAGCGGCTGAATCCACAAAAATCTTTGTTCTAGTTTCATCCAATGAAACCAATGCTGTTCAGTAGAACGCGTGATAACATCGAACGCATTTGTATGCGGGCGGGAAGGTGCCCTCACGGTGGTTCGGCGTACGTCGACACACACTGCAGGGACTTTGCTATCGGGTATCGCGCGCTCGGAACCGGATTTTTGCTGAAAGGAGACCGGCGATGTCGGAAGAAACGTTAGTTGGATATAAGGTCGTTGATGGCGTAGCGGTGATAACGCTAAGTAATCCCCCGGTGAACGCGCTCGCGCCCGGCATGCGTGAGGGCCTGATCGAATGTCTCGAGCGCGCGAATGCCGACGACTCAGTGAAAGGCGTCGTTCTAACAGGCGGCGGGAGCAATTTCGTGGCGGGGGCCGATATCCGGCAGTTCGGCAAAGAGCGCAAAGTCTCATCGTCGGTCAGCACTGCAGCGCTGGACGCCAGCCAGAAGCCGGTCGTGGCGGTGATCCGCGGCTACGCATTGGGCGCAGGTCTGGAGCATGCGCTCGCATGTCACTACCGGTTCGCCTCTCCGGACGCGAAACTGGGTTTGCCCGAGGTGAAGATCGGCGTCATCCCTGCAGGCGGAGGCACGCAACGGCTTACACGGCTTGTTGGGCCGAAAGCGGCCATCGACATCATCGTTAGTGGCCGCCACGTGTCTGCAAAAGACGCTCTGGAATTGGGTCTGATCGATCGCGTCGTGGCCGGCGAACTCGTCCTCGCGCAAGCCCTGGACTTTGTAAAAAGGCTCCCTCAGGGTCAGAGCGTGCGCCGCGTTCGCGACATGCGCGAGCGGATCGAGCATGCGAAAGGCAATCCGCGGGAGTGGACACCTGCGCGTGACGAAGCCGCCAGGAAGGCGCGATCCGTCAAGGCATCACACGGCGCGTTGGCCTGTATCGAAATGGCGGTGAATGGATCCTTCGAGGAAGGCATCGCGCTTGAACAGTCGCTTTTTGCGGAACTCGAAAGTTCCGATGAGGCAAAGGCGCTCCGGTATGCATTTTTTGCGGAGCGCGAAGCCGCAAAGATTCCGGGCAAGCCCGATCACTACAAGCCCGAGCCAGTTCGCAGCGCTGCCGTGATTGGAGCAGGAACGATGGGCGGAGGGATTGCCATCTGTTTCGCCGACGCCCGCATTCCTGTGAAAGTGCTGGAAGCAAGTCAGGAGGGTATCGATCGCGGAATGCAGAAAATCAGGGACACTTATGCGACGAGGGTGAGCCGAGGCAGTCTGACACAGGGCGAGATGGACGAGAGCCTCGCGTACATCCAACCCGTGATGGACTATGAACAGATCGGTGACGCGGATGTGGTGATTGAGGCGGTTTTCGAGCGCATCGACCTCAAGAAAGAAATTTTCGGAGAAATCGATAGCGTAATGAAGGAGGGTGCGCTCTTGCTGACCAACTCCTCGGCGATCGATATCGATACGATGGCCAACGTGACGCGCCGGCCAGGCGACGTGGCGGGCGCACACTTCTTTGCTCCGGCAAACGTCATGAAGCTGTGTGAGGTGGTGCGAGGCACTAGCAGCTCTGTCGAGACCATCCTGCGTACCGCCCGGCTCGGACGCGACCTCAACAAGGTAAGCGTCGTTGCGGGATCGTGCGACGGTTTTGCCGCGAACCGCAGCCGTGCGCCGCTGGTCACGGAGGCGATGCTGCTGCTCGAAGAAGGTGCTCGACCAGACCAGATCGATCGCGTCATGAAGACGTTCGGCTACCCGATGGGGCCGTTCGCGGTCAGCGACCTGTCAGGTCTCGATGTCAGCTACGACACCCGGAAACGGCGGGCGGCTGCCGATCCCACCTATCGCAAACTTCACGTGCCTGACCGAATGGTTGAACTTGGCCGCAAAGGTCAGAAAAACGGCACCGGCTGGTACCGATACAACCCTGGCGACCGGAAACCGATCGTGGACCCTGAGGTCGACACCATCATTGCGGGCGTGGCACGCGAACTCGGCATCGAACGGCGGGAGTTCCCGGACGACGAGATTCTTCAACGCCTGCTCTTCGCGTCAGTCAACGAGGTCTGCAAGATTCTCGAGGATGGAAAAGCGTACCGCGCGAGCGACGTCGACGTGATGTGGCTGTACGGCTTCGGATTTCCTCGACACCGGGGCGGCCTGATGTATTGGGCGGATACCGTCGGGGCAGGCAAGGTTGGCCAGCAGGTTCAGGCATGGTACGAGCAGTTCGGCAAACGCTGGAAGCCGGGACGCCTCCTGCTCGAAGCTGCGGCTGCGGGATCTCAGCTGCGCGACCTCCGCGCGCCGGGCGTCTGATATCGCGTGGCCAATGACCTTCGGTTCATGTGACAGGGGATCGAAGGTCTCGTCGCACCAACCTTCAGCGTTGTGATGAATGCTGTATGTCTGCCGGCCCGGCAACACCGGCATCGCTCATATCTGACACTGCCGCTGCAGTCATTTCCCGATAGATGCTCGACGGTCAGGTAATCGGCTGATCCTGCCTCGTTGGGTCGGTGAGGCAGACGCGTGCCGCAAGCGCCGTCCGAACCTTCGCCAAACGAAAAGTTAAGACCCCGGAGACAGCTTACGTGTCTCCGGGGTCCGGCGCGAAAGCTCGCAGGGTCAGGCGTTGTTTTCCTCGCGCGGGTACTGAAGGACCAACGCCTCGAGTCCCTTGTCGCCGGAGCGGATCGTGAACTTTTCTTCGTTCGGCTCGACGACAACCATGGACCAGAGCGGAAGTTCTTCGTCGTTGTGCAGGAGGGTGCCGTTGCCGACGAATACGTAGTAACCGGCAGCGGCCTTCGGATCTGGGCCTTCGACGCTCTGGCCGGCTCCGAGTCGAACGATCTGCGCATGCATGCCGTCCGAGTCATCTCTCAGAAGCGTTTCCCAGACGGGCTCGGCCCGCTCCTTCAGCACCGGCTCAATGGAGAAGCGCACGCGTTCCGAGGTCAGATGACGGCGCTTACTGGGCTTGAGCTGGTCCCGATACCCTTCCTTGTTCAGATACACCGGCTGCGAGTTGCCGGTGTACATCCGCATCGCGACAAACGACAGACCCTGCGGACCTGCGACGATCGGGCCGTAAGCAGTGTGGTGATCCTTGAACTGCACCGTCAGCGGTTCGAGCGGCTGTTGCTTGTTCCCGAGCGTCCCGGAGCCGGCGATGAACATCTGGAACATCGTCACACCGTGAAAATGCGAAACAACCGACTCGTGCGGTTGCAGTTCCGACATGGTGGCCTGCGGTCCTGAGCCTGCAGCGTTCGAACTGCGAGGGCCAAAAAACACCGTTCCCCAATGCTGGTTTCCGGTGCCCGGAGAAACTACGACGTCTCTTCTGGAAAGAGCGTCGGCGCCGCTTCGTGTGTAGATCATTTAAGTCTCCTTGAATCTGCCATCGTCCGCAGATCGCTCTGCGATGCTTGTTGCGTTCGCCGGCATCTGGCAAACCACGATGGCATCGTAGCATGAGTTTTGAGCAACAGCACCGATTCCAGTCAGCGGAACCAATGATCTGAATGATCGCGCCTTGTATTGTGGCGTGTGTCGGCGTGCAGGTTTCATTCAACGGAACGCATTTCATTTTCGTTGACGACGACTGCCCTAAGGTCTACAGTCGGAACCATTGGATCGCTCGCGAAGTAATGGAGCGGCCGCGGAGAAATCGCTCTGCAGACATTTCAGGAACAACCAGCTGGAGACGGATCGGAAATGAACGATTTCAAATATCTTCTCGAACCGCGGTCGATCGCGGTGGTCGGGGTATCGGACGAAGCGGGCCGCCCGGGTTCGCAAGCTGTTCGTGCGCTTGTCAGGAACGGTTATCAGGGGCAAATCTATCCGGTCAATCCGAAGTACGCGGAGTTCGATGGTCTCAAGTGTTACGGTGCGGTAAGCGACATCGTCGAGTCGATCGACCTGGTCGTGATCGGTGTACCAGCCAAAGGCGTTGTCCCGGTCCTGAAGGCATGTGCGGAAAAGGCGGTCCCGTATGTCGTGGTTCTAAGCGGCGGCTTTCGCGAGAGCGGCCCCGAAGGCGTCGAGCGCGAGCGCGAGATGCTGCAGATCGCAAGAGCGGCTGGGATTCGCATCATCGGCCCGAACTGTCTGGGCTTCGCAAACATTCACTCACAGGTATTCGCAGCGTTCGGGAGCATCACACGGGAACCCAAGCTGAAGAAGGGGGGTGTTTCCCTCGTCACCCAGAGTGGTGGTTTCGGGTACAGCCTCGCGCTCGCCTGTGCCGAGGCAGACATCGGTTTTCGGCATGTGATCGCTACCGGTAACGAGACGGACGTAGACACCGTACAACTGATCGACGCGCTGCTGGACGATGATGGAACCCAGATCATCCTCGCGTACATCGAAGGTACGAAAGATGGCCGGTCACTGCTCGATGTCGGCAGACGCGCGCTTGCGGCTGGCAAGCCGGTTCTGCTCTGGAAGGGCGGAGTCACCGAAGAGGGTGCACGGGCAGCCGCTTCGCATACCGCAAGCATGACCGGCAGCTACGATTTCTACCGTGCGCTCTTCAAGCAGACCGGTATCGTCGAAGTCAGGGAGATCCACGAAGCTGTCGACTTCCTCAAGGCTTTCGCGGCAAAGAAATATCCGGCCAGCGGCGGGATGGCGGTCATGGGTGTTTCCGGCGGCTCGGCCATCGTTTTTGCGGATGCAGGTGAACCCGAGGGGCTTCATCTCGCGAATCTTGCGGAAGAAACGGAAAGGTTGCTCGCGGAGGTGGTGCCGAACATCGGCGCGGTGCACAACCCGATCGACCTGACCGCAGGCTATTTTTCCGCGGGCAACCGCGACAAACTGCGCACGGCTATCGAGGTCACACTTGCCGACCCCGGAGTGGATGCCCTTTGCGTGAACCTGGCAACGACGGGGAGCGCTGGCAGTGCCGCTGCAGCCGAAGTGATCGCCGATGTGGCAAAGGGGACGGCCAAGCCTGTCTGCGTATTTTCATCGGCTCCCCGTGACCAGCTGGTCGACGCCATCAGACTGCTCGATGCTGCAGCAGTGCCTCTCTTCCCATCGCCGTCCCGCGCGGCAAAAGCGCTGGCGATGCTTGCCCGCTACGACGCCGCACGAAACCAGGTGGCCACTTCCGACTCTGCAGATTCCCGCCCCGCCCAGTCATCAAAAGAAGTTCTCCCGGGCTGGGCCGGCAAACTGTCCGAAGCGCAATCCAAGGACATCTTGTCGCGCGCAGGTATTCCGGTCACTCGTGATGTGCTGGTGACTGCTGCCGACAAAAGCTTGCCGGACCAATTGTCATGGCCTGTCGTCGTGAAAATCGTATCTCCAGATATCGCTCATAAAACAGAAATTGGCGGCGTCAAGGTCGGAGTCCGTGATCCGAAGGAACTTGAGGCGGCCATCGCCGAAGTTCGCGCGAACGCGCAGTCTCACGTCCCCGACGCGCGAATCGAAGGCGTCATGGTCTCCCAGATGGTCAAGGACGGATTCGAACTGATCGCTGGTGTAGTGAACGACGAAGTGTTTGGTCCCGTCGTGGTGGTCGGAGCTGGCGGGATTTACGCCGAGCTGATGCGCGACTCGTCGTGTCGTCTCGCGCCCTTCGATGAAGCGGTCGCGCGACAGATGCTTGACGAATTGCGATGTCGTCCGATTCTGGACGGGGCTCGAGGTAAACCGGCGCTCGACGTCGATGCGACCTCGAAAGCGCTTGCGGCACTTTCCCGATTTGCATGGGAGCACCGCGATGGCGTATCCGAGATCGACGTCAACCCGCTTTTCGTTCTGCCGGAAGGCGTCCTGGCGGCCGACGCGTTAATCGTGCCCGTGTCGTTCCCGGGTCATTGAACGGATGGCCATTGTGGAACTACCTGTTGATCTTTCCATGAATGACGAAACAGTTCGCGCTGAACGCCACACCGTCACGTTCCAGCCGCTCGATCGCGCGCTTGAGGTCCGTCGTGGAGAGAAGATCCTCGCGGCGGCGCTGGCGGCAAACTTTCCCGTTCCCTACAGCTGCCAGAGTGGTGTCTGCGGATCATGCAAGGCCAGGGTGACGGCGGGGGCCTGCGAGCATGGCGAAGCACAGTATGCGGGCCTGTCGGCTTCGGAAGCAGCGCAGGGCTATGTCCTGATGTGTCAGGCAACGCCGGCATCGGATGTGACGGTGGAATGCCGGACCGTCCCGTCCATCGAGGGCTATCCGGTTAAAAAGACACCGTGCCGCGTGGCTGCGCTGGAACGGCTCGCCGATGACGTCATGCGGATCCGGCTCAAGCTGCCAGTGAACGCGCAGTTCAGATTTCTTCCGGGGCAATATATCGACCTGCTGATCCCCGGTGGAATCAGGCGCAGCCTGTCGATAGGCAACTCGCCAGAGGATGAAGGTTTTATCGAATTGCATCTTCGCAATTACGGCGGACCGTTGAGTACCTTCGTCTTCGGCAAGTTGAAGGAGAGCGACCTTCTTCGACTGGAGGGTCCGTTTGGGACGTTTTTCGTGCGCGACGATTCCGACAAGCCAATGATCCTACTGGCAAGTGGCACCGGATTCGCTCCGATCAAGTCCATCATCGAGCATGAACTGCGAAAGCGCACTGGCCGACAGATGACACTGTACTGGGGCGGCCGGCGGCCCCACGACCTGTACTTGGATTCACTCGCCCGATCCTGGGCAGACCACGGAATCAGCTACATCCCGGTCGTCTCCGATGCCCTTACAGAAGATGAATGGAAAGGGCGTGCGGGATTCGTTCACGAAGCGGTGATGAAGGACTTTGCGGACCTCTCGTCGCATCAGGTCTACGCGTGCGGAGCGCCAGTGGTTGTGCTCTCGGCCAGGAGCGACTTTACAGAGCGATGCGGGCTGCCTGAAGACGAATTCTTCGCTGACATTTTCGTGTCCGGCGCAGAACCCTCGGCTTGAATACGCAAAAAACTGAGGAGTTGGTATGTCGTTAGATGGGCTGCAAATCGGCAAACGGGATTCGCAACTGTGGATCGAGATCGACCGCACAGAGAAGGCGAATGCCATGACGGTGGCCATGATGGAAGGGATCACGTCCGCGATTGTTCACGCCGGCGCTGACGGTAGGACTCAGGCCGTGGTTCTTACGGCGAAGGGCGAGAAGCTTTTCTGTGCGGGAGTGGACGTGCGTGAGCAGTCCCCGGATGGAGATGCTGCGCGTCAGCGGGAGAGACGTTCTCACGCGCTCGCGGCGCTTCAGGATTCGGTAATCGCGACGCCGATTCCAGTCGTCGTAGCGCTGAACGGACTGGCTGTCGGTGCGGGCGCCATGCTCGCACTGATGGCTGACGGATGTGTCGCCGTCGAAGGTTCGGCGCTCTCGCTTCCAGAAATCGATATCGGGATCGCCACGTTTTCGGGCGCAAACATCCTCACGGTACTCGGTGGACGCGCTCTTGCAGCGGACCTGGTCCAGACCGGACGGCGGCTGCGGGCCCTGGACGCGCTCAATCGCGGCCTGATCAGCGCAGTGGTCGAGAGAAATGAACTTGAACAGTCGGCCAGAAAAATCGCAGAGGCACTGGGAACCAAGAACCGCGCGGCATTCGCCGACAACAAGCGCTGGATCAATCGGGGCTTGCGCTCCGCGCTCGATGAAGCCCGGCGGGAGCACGCGCGCCATCGGGCTGAGATGCAAGATGTCGCGAAGTAAGGGGGCGGCGACTGGCGGAACATCATCACGAATTTAGACGGAGACGGACGTGGCGGATCTTGAAATCAGCAGGGTGGGTCGTGTAGTGGTTGCTACGCTGAATCGACCGGAGAAAAAGAACGCGCTGAGCGAAAACATGCTTGAGCTGCTTCGCAACGAGCTGAAGAGCGCGAACGAAGACGACGACGTGGGAAGTTTCGTTCTTACGGGGGCAGGAGACGCGTTCTGCTCGGGCGGCGATCTTGGTCGGCGCGCCGCCGAAGGCGGGGATCCCACGCCGCTAGAGCGAAAACACAGACTCCAGCGCGTCACTCACAAGGTCGCGCTGGCAATTGAGGAGTTCGAGAAGCCGTTGATCGCAGCCGTGAACGGTGCGGCCGTTGGCGCGGGTATGGACCTGTCGCTGATGTGTGACATCCGCTTTGCCGCCCAATCGGCCCGGTTCGCGGAGGCCTATATCCGTGTTGGCCTGATCCCGGGCAACGGCGGCTGCTATTTCCTGCCTAGACTGGTTGGCCCCGCCAGGGCGCTGGAACTGCTATGGACTGGCGACTTCGTCAACGCCGACGAGGCGCACAGGCTCGGTATCGTCAACCGCGTGACGCCGGACGAAAGCCTCCAGGACGAGACCTTGGCATTTGCCACCCGTCTGGCGGAAGGGCCACCTGTTCAGACGCGCGACATCAAGAAACTAATGTACCAGTCAATGCGTACGGATCTTCGCACAAGCCTCGAGACGACCTCGGCTCTCATGGCGGTGGTCCAGTCGACCGCTGACTACCGTGAAGCGATCACGGCGTACAAGGAGAAGCGTAAGGGCGAATTCAAAGGGCGATGACGCTCCTTCAGTACCCCGTTCGACCGGCCCTCGCATGAGATTCGCAGCCAGGCCAGAAGCAGACTTCGACCAGATCAGACCATGCAAGAGATCGTGCGCTCGTTGAGATGGAACATCGACAAGTGGTTCGGACCGGCGTGCCAGGATCGGATCGTCGTGACGAGGGCCCCCGGCGTGAGATGGGGCGCGAGGTGTGTTTGTGTCCGCGAAAAAGATCCGGATAGCGAAATCGCACTCTTCCTGTTTCGACATGTGGACGGCTCATGGAGCGTTTTGCCGCCTGCCCGGCGCGGGCCGTCGTTCACTTTGCAATTGCAGCAAGCGGGCGGCAGCGACTAGTCGCGCGTGTGGAATTCGCGCACGAGGACCGGATTTGGGTCTTCAAAAAAATTGAACACGTGTTGTCTGAAGGCTGGTGGCGATGACTCCAATGCGCCCGTAGCATGGCCTCTCAGAATAGGACAAATATTATGGTAGACGTTCTCATAATCGGAGGAGGCAACGCCGCACTCTGCGCCGCAATAATGGCGCGGGAAGCGGGTGCCAGTGTACTTCTGCTTGAAGCGGCTCCACGGGAGTGGCGCGGCGGCAATTCGCAACATACGCGCAACCTGCGCTGCATGCATGACGCACCACAGGACGTGCTCGTCGACGCGTATCCCGAAGAAGAATTCTGGCAGGACCTTCTCAAGGTAACGGGCGGCAACACGAACGAGGAGCTGGCTCGTATTGCAATTCGCGCATCGTCCAGTTGCCGCGACTGGATGCGAAAGCACGGCGTGCACTTCCAGCCTCCCCTTTCCGGCGCTCTTCACGTAGCCCGTACCAACGCATTCTTCATGGGCGGGGGAAAAGCGCTGGTCAACGCCTATTACCGGAGCGCCGAGGCGATCGGTGTCACTGTCCGGTATAACGCACCCGTCGATTCGATCGAGCTCGACGGCAGCCGGTTTGTCGCCGCAAGGATCGGCAATGAGCGCATCGAAGCGAAGAGTTGTGTCCTTGCAGCGGGTGGCTTTGAATCGAATCGCGAGTGGCTGCGCGAAGCGTGGGGACAGGTGAACGGTGTCTGGGTGGCTGACAATTTTTTGATCCGCGGCACCCGGTTCAATCAGGGCACTTTGCTCAAGTTCATGATCGATGCTGGCGCGGATGCTATCGGTGACCCGTCCCAGTCGCATTGCGTGGCAATCGATGCGCGCGCGCCGCTCTACGACGGCGGAATCTGCACGCGCGTCGACTGTGTCTCGCTGGGCGTGGTGCTCAACCGCGACGGCAAGCGGTTCTATGACGAAGGCGAGGATTTCTGGCCCAAGCGTTATGCGATCTGGGGCCGCCTGGTTGCGCAGCAACCTGGGCAGATAGCCTATTCGATCATCGACTCCAAAGCGATCGGTCGGTTCATGCCGCCAGTGTTCCCGGGTACCAAAGCGAATTCGCTGCGTGAGCTCGCATTGGCACTCGGCCTCGACGAGGACGAATTTCTGGAGACGATCGAGACGTATAACCGGTCATGCCAGCCCGGTACGTTCAATCATGCGGTGCTTGACGACTGCCACACCGAAGGCTTAACCCCGCCCAAAACGCACTGGGCTCAGCCATTGGACCGGTCGCCGTTCTACGCATATGCGCTGCGTCCCGGCATCACGTTCACCTATCTCGGCCTGAAGGTGAATTCGAATGCTGCCGTTCATTTCGGCGGCGAGCCATCCCGGAACCTGTTCGTTGCGGGAGAGATGATGGCCGGCAACATCCTGGGCAAGGGTTACACGGCGGGCGTGGGGATGTCGATTGGAACTGCCTTTGGCCGGATCGCCGGCACTCAGGCCGCGGCAGCGGCGCAGCACTACAGGGAAGCTATCAATCATGCAGTCGCTTGAAGCATTGACCCGCGAGGCTGCAGCGCTCGCGGCAAACGAAGTCGTCGCCCGGACCGACATGACTCAGGCTGAGAAGGAAGTCAGCCGCATCATGCAGATCTGTAACGCCTGCCGGTATTGCGAAGGGTTCTGTGCGGTATTTCCGGCAATGACGCGACGGCTCGAATTCGGCAGGGCGGACGTGCATTTCCTCGCGAACCTTTGCCACAACTGTGGCGCATGCCTGCACGCTTGCCAATACGCACCACCGCACGAATTCGCTGTCAACGTCCCGCAGGCGATGGCGAAGGTGCGATTGAACACCTATACGGAGTATGCGTGGCCCGCGTCGTTCGGAGCGTTGTACAGGAAAAACGGCACGACGGTCGCGCTGGCGCTGGCCGGCGGGCTTGCACTGTTTCTCGCCCTCGCCGCGATCGCAGGCAGACCGCAACCCGGTAGCGCAAACTTCTACAGCGTGTTCCCCCACAATCTTCTCGCTCTTATCTTCGGGTCCGTGTTTCTTCTCGCCATCGTCGCGCTGTCGATTGGTGTGCGCAGATTCTGGAAAAATGAAAGTCCGGGTGGGCTTTCGGTCGATGCAGCGGCAGAAGCAGCGGGATCGGTGTTGACGCTCAGATACCTCGGTGGTGGACACGGCGAGGGCTGTAACAACGAGAGCGACACCTATTCGCTTTCCCGGAGACGGTTTCATCATCTGACGTTCTACGGCTTCATGCTCTGTTTTGCATCGACTTGCGTCGCTACGCTTTATCACTATCTCTTTGCCCTGGAAGCACCTTACGGCCTGACCAGTCTTCCTGTGTTTTTGGGGTCTCTCGGGGGGACGAGTCTCGTCGTGGGATGCAGTGGGCTGTTTATCCTGAATCTCAGGCGCCATCCGCTACACGGCGATGCATCGCAGAAGGGGATGGACCGCGGTTTCATTGCGTTGCTCTGGCTGGCCGGTATCACAGGGCTGGTACTCCTGGGCCTCCGGGAAACGGGTGCGATGCCAGTGCTGCTGGCCGTGCATCTGGGTGTGGTGATGGCGCTTTTTATTACGCTTCCCTATGGGAAGTTTGCCCACGGCATCTATCGATCCGCCGCGTTGCTGAGGTGGGCGATCGAGAAGCGAAAACCGTCTTCGTTAATGGTCGAGGAGTAATGGCACAAGTAGGAAGCTGAAGCAAAGTTCCGGCCTTCAGGCCGGGCGACCGCGCGAAATGCTGCCGCTGGTGGATAGTGGACATCATCAGTCTATCCAAAGAAAGTCCTCGCCATCGGTAACGCAGCGACATGTCAGGAGCAGATCATTGCCTGGCGGAGAGAACTGGGTGTTATTGACGTTCATAGGAGGAGACACCGTGAACAGAAAACTGTTACATAAGGATCTGATCGGCGGCACACTGCTGATCATCGTAGGAATCGCAGTGCTAACGCATTCCGTTGCCTACCACATCGGTACGCTGGTTCAGATGGGGCCGGGGTTTTTTCCGTTCTTTCTGGGCCTGATTCTCGCCCTGGTTGGTTGCGGCATTGCCGTTCAGGGCTATCTCTCGGTGCATGCTGAGGCCGTGTCCGAGAAGCCCGCTGCCAACAAGGCGCTGCGACCGGAATGGAAGGCGTGGATTCTGATTGGCTTGGGCATGGTCGCGTTTGTCGTGCTGACGAAGTATCTCGGACTCGTCGCGGGCACATTTGCGGTGGTGTTTATATCGGCGCTCGGCGATCGGGGTAACAACCTCAAGTCAGCAGGCCTGCTGGCACTGGCGATGGTCACAATCGCCGTAGTCGTGTTCTGGTGGGCGCTGCAGATCCAGTTGCCGTTGTTCAAGTGGGGTGCCGTATGATCGCGCAAACGCTGCAGGATCTCATGTATGGGTTCAGCGTCGCAGCGATGCCGCAGAACCTGCTCTGGTCGTTTGTCGGTGTGCTGGTTGGCAATCTGATCGGCGTGCTTCCTGGCATGGGAGCGCTCTCGGCAATCTCAATGCTTATGCCTCTGACGTATTCAATGCACCCTGTTCCGGCGCTTCTCATGCTTGCCGGGATCTTTTATGGGTCGCAGTATGGCGGCGCGCTGGGTGCGATCCTGCTGAACCTGCCATCGCATCCACCGCACGCGGTGACCTGTATCGATGGGTATCCAATGACGAAACAGGGGCGCGGAGGCGCTGCGCTGGGCATTACGATGGTGTCTTCATTCTTCGCCGCATCCGTGGGCATCGTGGTGATGATTTTTCTTTCGCCCTGGCTCGTCAAGATCGCGTTCGATTTCGGTCCGACCGAGATCGTTTCGATCATGATGCTGGGCCTGATCGCCGGCGCGACCATGTCGCGGGGATCAAAGCTGAAAGGAATCGCAATGACGGTCTTTGGGCTGCTCCTTGGGATCGTTGGCACCGACGTCAACAGCGGCGTAGAACGTTTCACCTTCGGCTTCGCCGAGCTTTCAGACAAGGTTGAACTCGTCGCGCTGTCCATGGGGCTGTTCGGGGTTGCCGACTTTCTGATCAACGTCAACCGGATCAGTTTCGTGGGGACGCAGACCAAGGTCCGTCTTCGAGACATGCGGCCGACACGCGGCGAACTGAAGCAGGCCTTCTGGCCGATGGTCCGGGGCACAATCGTGGGGACCCTGTTTGGTGCAATGCCGGGGACCGGCCCAACCATCACCACTTTCCTTGCGTACGCGCTCGAAAAGAAGATATCCAGGCGACCAGATCGGTTTGGCCAGGGTGCCATTGAAGGCGTGGCCAGTCCTGAAGCGTCTACTCACGCAAAGACCCAGGTTGATTTCATCCCGACCATGACGCTCGGTATTCCGGGCGATGCGGTAATGGCCCTGCTGCTTGGCGCCTTGCTGATTCAGGGATTCCAGCCGGGTCCCCAATTGATCACGCAGCATGCCGATCTCTTCTGGGGGCTGATAGCGAGTTTCTGGATCGGCAATGTGCTTCTGGTGCTACTGAACGTTCCGCTGATTGGAGTCTGGGTAAAACTCCTGCAGGTACCCTATCGCCTGATGTATCCGTCTGCGCTCTTTTTCATCGCGGTCGGCGTCTTCAGTACGAACAACAGCCTTTTCGAAGTCGGCGAGGTGCTGGTGTTTGGGATTATTGGGGCGGTCTTGCTCGCACTGGATTTCCCAGTCGCCACCATCCTCCTTGGATACGTTCTCGGCCCCATGGTCGAGGAAAATTTTCGGCGTGCACTGCTGCTGTCGCGCGGCGACCTCGTGATTTTCGCGCAACGGCCCATCAGTGCGGCGTTCATGGCGATCTGCCTGGTGCTGGTCGTCGGGCAGTGCTACTTCGCCTGGCGTGAGCACAAGCGCAAGCGCTCGAAGGGTGGGGCGCCGGAGGTGGCTGTGCCTCCGTTATCTCATGCTCCGCTGACCGAGGAATGATGCCAAAGCCCCGCTGATGCGGGGCTTTCGATTTCCGCCGGCTGTAGTGCGTGCGGAAGGGCCGGGTACCGGGTTCCTGTATGGATACCGATCTCCCGGTGCGCCAAAGTTACAGAAGGCCGATTGCTTGGCGCGACCGTGGCTGATGTACCATACGCCTGTCTTTGACCCCGTACGGAACGTTACGAAATGATGCGCTCGGTTGAACGTATTCTGGCTGTTTTCGAAAGTTTTAGCGTTGAGAGGAGCAGCCTGTCTCTTCAGGAAATCTCCGAACGCATTGACCTGCCCAAGTCCACCACTTTCCGGATTGTGCAGAGTCTGGAGCGAGCCGGCTATCTGGTTCGACTGGAAGACCAGCAGTACTGTCTGTCGTTCCGGTTCACGAGGCTTGCCGGTCTCGTGCGCGGCACCTTGGGTATTCGCGAAATCGCCCGTCCGTTCATGTTGGAACTCGCGGAAACGACGAAAGAAACTGTTTCCCTCCATACGGTGAGCGGCCGCAACCGTGTATGCATCGATTCCATATCGACTGTCACAGCCCCGCTGAGAGCAGTGGTGCAGGCAGGAGAACAGATACCGCTGCAGGCGGGCTCGGGCTCCAAGGTGCTGATGGCGTATATGTCAAAGGCGGATCTGACGCCGCTGCTACCAGCCGCGACGAAAGCCACCAAGCAGAGCAAGACGGCGTTTCTCGAAGATCTCCAACGCATCCGTGAGCGTGGCTACGCTGTCTCGCACGGTGAGCGGCTGATGGGTATTTCGGCAATCTCAGCACCGATCATAGGAGTTGACGAACAGGTCCATTATTGCCTGTCCGTTGGTGCCCCCACCGTACGCATGGAGATGCATGAGAAGAATTTCATCAAGCTCGTAGTCGAAGCCGCTGTGAATATCTCGCGTCAGTTTGGGGGGCACGCAGAATAAGGGGGGACTGGCACGGGTTCAGAACAACGATGCCAGCATGCCGCCTTCAACCGGGATCGTCGCACCGGTGATGAATCCCGCCTGTACCGACGCCAGAAAAGTCACCACACCCGCAAGTTCGCCTTGCGTGCCCATACGGCCAAGAGGCGTCAACTTCTTGCGCGCCTCGGCCTGATCGGGAGTGTAGGCGGCGGAACCGGCGCGATGCGGGGTTTCGATCAGGGCGGGCGCGACACAGTTGACCGTGACGCCGCTTGAGCCAACCTCGTTGGCGAGATGCTTCATATAAGCGGTTACACCGGCCCGGAAGACCGTCGAGAGGCTATGGTGAGCCATGGGCGCTTTCACCGATGCCGAAGTGATCGCAATTACCCGGCCCCATCCGCGCGTGGTGATCAACGGAATAGTCTGGCTGACCACCTGCAACACACCTGCAAGTTGATTCTGATATGCCTCGTCCCAACGCGCCATATCTACCTCCTCGGTCGTCTCCCGAATAGGGTTTGGTGGGCGAGCTGTGTTCAGTACGACAATGTCCAGTCCGCCAAACTCCGCTTTCACCACTTCGACGAGCGCGGCGACGTCGCTGCCTATGCGCATATCTCCAGCTTTCGTGACAGCCCTCACCCCGTGCTCCCGGGTGATCTCGTTCGCGACCGCCGCCAGTTTGTCCTCGGAGCGTGCGAAAAGGACCACGTTTGCTCCCTCTGCCGCGAGCGCGTGAGCAATGTTGCGACCCATGCCGCCGCTCGACGCGGTGACCAGAGCGGTTTTACCCTTGATGCCCAAATCCATGATGAACTACCCTTTATTTTGATGATGGAACGGTTGCCGTTGCCGTTGCCGTTGCTTCACTGCGCGGTGACTACGACTTCATCGCCCTCGATCTCGAATCGATGGGGCATGTCTTCCGATGCCCATTCCATGTACTCGACGACTTCCTCGAACCGCGGATCGCCTGCGCGAAGCGCCTCTGGGCGATAGCGGCCGTCGAATCTGACCGGAAGAAACGAGACCTTCGCGACTCCCTGCGAGGAAACGTACGCTTTTGCGAGCAGGGCAAGGGTGCAGTCCTTGCCGTATGGCATCAGGGGATAGTCCGGGTCGAGGTCCATGAAGTTGCGTACGGCCCCTTGCGCCCAGGCGGGCTCGTTTGTCCAGGCGGGGGCGGCAAACGACTTGGTCATCGCGAACACACCGAGGCTGTAGAAGATGACCTTGCCCCTGTACACCTCGATGGCCTTGGGGATATGCGGGGCGTGCCCGACGACAAGATCGGCGCCAGCGTCGATCGCTGCGTGGGCGACGTCGACCTGATAGTCGGAAACGATTCTCGGCAGACGTATTGCGCCGGCGTGATACGCAAGGATCACCACATCGACCTGTTTGCGCAGAGCCGCGATGTCCTCCGTGAGCTGCGCAAGATCCTGAGGATTTGGTGAGGTCCATACCCGAACCGGCTGGTGGGGTCCACGCGGCTCGTAAGTCGTCTTGACCCGGATGTTGACCACCCCGGGTTTTCCTTTGCCTGCGTCGGTTCCGGCGGTGGCTACCGACGTGTAGCCGAGATAGCCGACACGCACGCCAGCTTTTTCGACAATGGCTGGCTGACGGGCCTCGTCCAGATCGCGTCCCGCACCGGTAACCTGCAGGCCGTTTTCGAGGAAAAGCTGTCGTGTGTCGAGCATCGCTTGCGGACCGGCGTCGAGACTGTGATTGTTCGCCATCGTTACCGCGTCGAACAGTCCGCTCGTAAAAAGTGTCGACATTTCGATCGGCTGACAGACCTGAGGCGCGTGGTCCGATTTCACGCCACGTGTGGAGTATGTCCGCATGCAGTTCACGAAGCGGAAATCGGCCTCCCGCAGGACGGGCGCTACCAGCTCCGTGTAGCCTTCGATGGGGAACCCTTGCTCTGGCCCATGGGTGGGACCACAGTCGCCGCCTATCAGAATGGATGCAAGCCGTGTCATTCCGCCTCCTTATGTTTTACCCGCCGCCTTACTAAACGGCCCCCGTTGGTAGGCTAGCGCAAGCAGCCAACCAGGGAAACCCAAAAAACGCGCCGGCAATCATTGCCAAAGTTTTGATCAGTGGAATCAGTATTGATTATAGGAACCCATGATAGCATCTGTCGACGCGGCGATGTACGCAAATGCAGCTTGTGCGGGTCTGTTTTCGCGCGACCCGTTTCGTTGAGACTTAGAACTCGAAGGAGACAGCGGTGGCTGATACTGATGGCTGGACCTCACGCGCCCGCCTTGCCGGCAAGGTGGCGGTTGTTATCGGGGCAGGGCAGAGTCCGGGTGAAGGCGTGGGTAACGGACGGGCGGTCGCGATGCGTTTCGCGAGGGAAGGCGCGCGCGTGCTGGCCGTCGACAGATCGGTGGAATCAGCGGAAGAGACCGCGCGAATCATCAGGAAAGAGGGCTTCGAGGCAGATGCGATCGCCGCTGACGTCGCGCACGAGGAGCAACTCGCGAGGGCCATTCATGGCGCCAGACAAAAGTGGGGAGCGGTCGACATACTGCACAATAACGTTGGCGTCAGTCTCGGCGGCGGCGATGCCGACCTGATGGACATCACAGAAGAGCGGTTTGACAACATCTGCCGCATCAACCTGCGCGGTACCGTGTTCGCGTGCAAACATGCGGTGGCGATCATGCGCGAGCAGCGATCAGGGGTGATCGTCAACGTCTCTTCGGCGGCTGGACCTGGAAAGTATCCCTATGTCGCTTACAAGGCGACCAAGGCAGGCGTTATCGCGTTCACGGAGCAGCTTGCGCTGCAGAACGCCTCACATGGCATCCGCGCCAACTGCATCCTGCCTGGGTTGATTGCCACCCCGATGGCGGTAGATACGCGAGCTCGCGAGTGGAATCAAAGCCGGGAACAGGTCCTGGCGGAACGGGATGCCAAAGTTCCGCTCGGCCGCCAGGGCACTGCATGGGACGTCGCGAATGCCGCCCTCTACCTCGCGTCCGACGAAGCGTCCTTCGTTACGGGCGTGTCATTGCTCGTCGACGGCGGCCGGATTCTGAACCGTATCTGAAGGCGGCCGAAGGCAGCGCGGAAGCTGCCTTCGCTTCTTCCGTCAGGGTGCCGCGACAATGCCCATCCAGTACTGCAGTTGACCGTCATGCGTGTCTACCGGGTATTGACGGACGTACTCGAGCGAGCCATCGTCACGCACCCGGAATACCGTGAGAGCCGCCGCGATTGGCTTGATTTCGCCCTCGACGTTCACCGCGAGCGGCTTGACGCTTGCCGTCACCAACAGTCTGCCTGTCGGATCGCACGCAAAAGTACGAACGTGAATGCTTCGCGTGTGGGCATGCTCCACAAGCGTTGGTTCGCCCGTGGATGAGTCGATCCTGAACACGGCGATACTATTCTCGCCGCCTGCAAAAACCTTCTGGCCGTCGACTTCCTCAGTCCGGTCGGCGCGGTTTGCCACGTACACGTATCGACCCGAGGGATGGACGTGGATGGGACCACCCAGTTGCCGGGCGTCTACGTGGTCGGGCGCTTCAAGCAGGCTGCAACGATATGTCGGCTCACTCTCGATGACACTGTCCGACATCCGGAACATGTAAAGCTGGTTGGTGCGCTCGTCCGAAACATACATCCATGGCTGCGTCGGATGAAAGTCGGCGTGTCTTGGGCCGAAACCGTAGCCTCCATCCGGTGCGATCACGTCGCCCGACGAGAGGACACCGTGCGAAAGCGGGAACAGCCTCAACGCACCAGGATCTTCTGGCTTGTCCGGCCCGGCGTGGTTGCCCCGGTCAACGATCAACGCTGCCTGTGCCGACGGCAGCACGCGAACCTGATGCGGATAGGCTCCGCAGTCAAGGGCATTGTTCTGAGTGACGGGCTCGCCGATGCTGCCGTCTTCCAGCAGCGCATGAATGGTCAGACCGCTGCGTGGAAAGTTGTGCGCGCTCAGCAGGTACTTTCCCTGCGGATCTATGCAGATATGGACAGCGCGTCGATCAAGTGGGCGTGATGGGCCGTGAATGGTCAGCGCCCCGTCGCCGCCGATCCGGTACGCACTCACGTGGTTGAAGTCCGAGGGTACGCGAGGCCCCGCGGCGCTGGTCGCCACGTAAAGATACGCGCCGCCTGGATGGGGCCAGGCATACTGGACTTTTGCAGCGGTCCGGATACTTTCCCGCCGGGTTAGCGTTGCGCAAGCGACGTCGACATCGTAGCGAGTCAGGGTGTCGTCGACGGCGCTGAAAAGCGAAATGACGCCCATTTTTTAAAGCTCCTGATTGCGGCGTAACAGGCGGGTTCGCCGTCGTTGACACTCTTGCGTGACAGCTTGCCCGACCGAAGATTGCGTGTCAGACCGGCGTGAACATCGGGACGGCGATGCCGCTTTCAGATCTCCTGAAAACCACCCGAACCCGCAGGCCAATTGCAATCGCGTCATAGTCGGTGTCGACGATATTGGTGAGCATCTTCGGACCGTCGTCCAGCTCGACATAAGCAATGCAATAGGGCGCCCCGGCGCCTCGCCGCATGACGCTGTACGAGTAAATTTCGCCGGTTCCAGCGGCTGTCTTCCACGACAGATCGGTGCTCCAGCAGAAGGGGCACAGGGACCGGGGATAGTGATGAGGCCGGCTGCAGCTGGTGCAGAACTTGAGCAGCAACTGTCCTTTGTCGGCGGCCTCGAAATAAGGCTCGTCACCGGGATTCATAGCGGGATCTTTGATCACGCGTTCTGCGACGGATGAAGTCATGCGGGTCACTCCCTTTCAAGGATCACGGTTGCGCCGCCATGGCGACTTCCAATGGCGCCGCCGATGCCGGTGGCCAGAGCAAGCGTGCAGTTCGGGACCTGTACCGACGGGTGGGCTTCAGCGCGCAACTGTCTTACTGCTTCGATAATTTTCGTCATTCCGCCGCGATTCGACGGGTGGTTATTACACAGGCCGCCCCCGTCGGTGTTGAAGGGAAGCTTCCCCGTACCGGAGATCAGGTTGCCGTCGGCGACGAACCTGCCGCCTTCGCCCTTCGGGCAAAACCCGAGGTCCTCGAGTTGCAGGATCACCGTGATGGTGAAGCTGTCGTAGATAGACGCGTACTGGATGTCTGCCGGCGTCACTCCGGCCTCTTCAAAGGCGCGTGGCCCCGTCCAAGCGGCTGTCGTGTAGGTCAGGTCAATGTCCCCACCCGTCAGGTGCTTTGCCGACTCACCGCATCCCAGCACTCGAACGCGCGGGCGTGAAAGCGACTTTGCTATCTCAGGCCGTGCAATGACGATAGCGCCGCCGCCGTCGCTGACGACGCACGAATCAAGCCGGTGAAGTGGGTCCGAGATCATTGGCGACGCCAGGACGTCCTCGACGGACACAACGGAACGCAGCATCGCATGCTCGTTGTATTGCGCGTGATGGGAAGCGGCCACCTTGACCCATGCCAGCTGTTCATTTGTCGTCCCGAATTCATGCATATGGCGCTTTGCCGCCATTGCATACAGGTTAAGAGGTACGGGACTGTATGGAATTTCGAACGGAGCGTCGGGAAGATTGGTGCCCCGGTTGCGCACCTGTGTTCCAGCGCTTCCTTCGGAGTTGGGCCGGCCCGCAAGCGTCACGAGCGCGACATTGCACTTGCCGGCCGCGATTGCCTGTGCGGCGTGCGCCACGTGGATGAGGTATGAGCAGCCGCCCATGTCGGTCGAATCGATGTGGCGCAACCTTGTCAGATTCAGATAGTCCGAGAGCGACCACGGGTTTGCGCCAGGAGCGTCGCCCGCGCAAAAAAAACCGTCGATGTCGTCGCGTGTAAGACCGGCGTCCTCGATCGCGCCCTTCGCGACTTCAGCGTGAAGCTGGGCAACCGAGTGATGGGGGGCCTTGCGCAACGGGTGCTCGTAGGCACCGACGATATAAGCCTTACCTCTGATGGTCATACGTTACGTCTCCTGTCTCAATGATGCGTCCGCCGCGTCAAGCCGCCTTGTCGCCTGGAATGCTCGGGGAATCGATGACTGTATCTTGCTGCCCTTAAGTTCCGATCAGTGGAATCAATGCTGTCAGTCAGAACCATGATACCATCGCTTCACGCTTGAAAGTTCTTCTGCGAAACGGACCAGAATCGTGGAATGACGTACTCGCGCGTAGTGAGGGTCGCCGCAGGTCGTTGTCACCCGGATTTTTCCGGCTCCATCGGTGCGGCTGCCTGAGCCGGAGGCTGCTGATCAGGCGACACCTGATGGCCAGGCGTCCGTATGTGGCTGTCAGCGCTGGCGCGCTGTCATGGAGAGGATCATGATTGAACAGGTGAAAGAAGTGACGACGGAAATTGCTGCGCCCCAACCGCAGGCGGAATTCAGGATCTGGCAATGCGCATTGTGTGGCTTCATTTACGATGAGGCAGAAGGTCTGCCGTCGGAAGGCATTGCGCCGGGTACGCGTTGGGAAGACGTGCCGGCCGATTGGGTTTGCCCCGAGTGCTCGGTAGGTAAGGCCGATTTCGATATGGTGGAGGTCTAGGTCTTCAGAGAGAGGCGTCTGTGTCGTTCAGTGGCTGGGCGCAACCCGCACGCAACACCTGTAGCGGTTGTTAGCCGCACCGCAGGCACGAAAAGCATGCAGGCAATGGTTGAATGACGGCTTCAGGGCCTGTAGCGCCCGAAGCTGATAGTTCGCACAAAAACGACTCAGCCGCGTAGGACGGTTGAAGGAGACACCCATGAACCATTCAGTGCAGCCGCCCATCGACAAGTGGGGCGAAGGCATCGCAGGCAGTTCGGTGGTAACCGACCAGCAGATTCAGCATACATATCGCAAGGTTGCGTTCAGACTCGTGCCGTTTCTTTTTCTGTGCTGGGTCGTGAATTACCTTGACCGGGTCAACCTTGGCTTCGCGAAGATGTCGCTCTCCCAGGATCTCGCACTTTCCGACGCTGCTTACGGGTTGGGGGTCGGTCTGTTTTCGATTGGCTACGTGCTTTTCGAGGTGCCTAGCAATCTGATGCTCGAGAAGATCGGGGCAAGGCTCACCATGACCCGCATCATGGTTCTCTGGGGCGCAGTGACGTGTTCGATGATGTTCATCCATAACACCACCCAGTTTTACCTTGCGCGTATTCTTCTCGGTGCTGCCGAGGCTGGTTTCTACCCAGGGCTTCTTCTTTACCTGACCTACTGGTTCCCGTCGGCCCGACGCGCGCGGATCACTTCGCGGTTCCTGCTTTCGATCGCCGTTTCGGGAATCATCGGCGGCCCCATCGCCGGATGGATCCTTCACAGCTTCAACAATGTGGCGGGACTGCGTGACTGGCAGTGGCTTTTCCTGCTTGAGGGGCTGCCGGCGGTGCTGCTCGGCGTCATTGCATACTTCTATCTCGACGACAAGCCAAAGGACGCGAAGTGGCTGACCGAGACAGAAAGGCAGATCCTGATCGACAACATCCAGGCAGACAGGAATTTCAAGGGGGCGACGGGTCATCAGGGGCTGCTCGCGGTTCTTCGAGATCCAAGGGTCTACGTGGTTGTTCTCGCTTCTCTGGTTACGCCAATGCTTGGCATCGTGATGAATTACTGGATTCCCACCATCATTCATCGGGCAGGAGTGAAAGACATCCTGCATGTGGCGCTGCTTTCATCGATCCCGTCGATCTTCGGAGCAATCGGGATGATTTTGATCGCGCGGCATTCCGACAAGCACGTGGAAAGACGCTGGCACTACTTCTTCTCGATTTTGATCGGAGCAGTTGGCCTCGTGCTACTGCCTCAGGTGGGCGGCAACCCCGTGCTCACGATCGGATGCCTCTCGTTGCTCGGCATCGCCTACTACGCAGGTAGCACGATGTTCTGGACGATTCCGCCCGCATATTTTTCGGCTGCATCGGTCGCAGCGGGTATAGCGTTAATGAGCAGCCTCGGACAGGCAGGTTCGCTGCTCACGCCAACATGGCTCGGATGGCTCATGACGAATACCCACAGCATTGCGATCGGGTTGTACACCATTGCGGCAATCGCGCTCGCTGGAGGCGTGATCATTCTGGTCGGCGTGCCGGCCGCTGCGCTACGGGAACGTCAGGACACCTCGATTTGATCATCATCCCGGTTCCGGGGCATAAATTAACCACGGTAAACAGTGCATGGACACGGCAGAACTGAAAGCAGAATTCGATCTCAGCACGTCGATCGGGTTCATTGGGCTTGGCGCCATGGGAGCGCCAATGGCGCGCCACCTTGCCCGTCAGGGCTACAGGCTGGTCGTCAACGACTTCAACCGTTCCGCCGTCGATTCGGTCGTCGGGTACGGCGCGCGGGCGGTGGCCTCGCCCAGGGAAGTGGCAGATCAATGCAGTATTGTCCTGCTGTGTCTGCCTTCGTTGCCGGCCATCCGCGATGTCGTCTTCGGTGAAGCCGGTGTTGCCGGTGGTTCTGCGGTTCGCGTCGTGGTCGATTTTTCAACGACGGGAGCGAATTTCGCCAGTGAAGTCGCGGAAAAACTCGCGGCCCGTAATATTGCGCTGCTCGATTCGCCGATCACTGGAAACGTCACGACCGCAGGTAACGGCACATTGGGAATCATGTGCTCGGGGCCCCGCGTGGCATACGAAAAGGTCGCTGCAGTCATGGCGACGCTAGCCAGTGCCACGGTGCTCTATCTTGGTGAGGAGTCGGGCAAGGCGCAGACCCTTAAATTGCTGAACAACCTGCTGTCTGCGACGGGAATGGCGTCAACGTGCGAGGCGTTTATTCTGGGCGTCAAAGGTGGACTTGCGCCGCGACACATGCTCGAGATTATCAATTCGGGAGACGCGAGTTCCAGTGCCTCGCGGAACAAGTTCGCGCGTTCGGTGTTGCCCCGCCGCTTCGATTTCGGCGCACGGATGGCGATCACGGCGAAGGACATCAGTCTGTCCGTTGAGGAAGCGCAGAGTCGCGGCGTTCCAATGTGGGTGGCGCAGACCGTCCAGCAGATCTGGAAGTTCGCATCCACGCAGGGAGGATACGACCGCGATGGCACCTCCCTGATCACATACCTCGAACCGTGGGCCGGCATCGAGGTTTCCAGCCCCAATGAGGAGCCGTCCTGCCGGATCTCATTTGCTGAACCCGCGCATCGACCGCTGGTGTTGATCTGCGCGCTCGCGGATGTCCGCGAACTGGCCGACAGACTGGTCGCGTCAGGATACAGCAGCCAGCAGGACGATGAAGATCCACACATGATCCGTTTGGGATTGCCGTACGCCTCCCGGATCACCGTGACGCTTCTTGGCGTAGCGGAGGAACAATCTGAAGAGTCGATTGCGGTCGACGTCGTAGAGGCTGCTCATGATGGTGCCGCAGTTGTAAACATGTGTGCGATGGCCATGAGCAAGGCCGCCAGGATGAAGGCGCTGCTTGGTCCGGAGATCCCCTATTGCGACGCGCTGCATACCGGCACGCACCGCGAGATTACGGCAGGTGATGGCGTGGTCATCATGGGAGGGGACACGTTAGCCATTCAGGCCGCAGGCCACGTAATGGTGAATCTGTGCCGCGACGCCTACCAGATCGGCTCGGCGGCCGGCGCCGCACATCTGATGCTGAACATCCATGCGTCGCTGTTCGCAACGCTGCTGGCGGTCACGACCGAAGCGTACGTTGCCGGCGCCAAGGCAGGATTGACGCCCGGGCAGATGGCAAAAATCATGGGTATCGAGACAGGGCGCAACGCGGCAAGTGCGCGAATACTGCCTGGTGAGGTGGCAACACGTCACTTCAGCTACGGCTTCAGCTTAGGCGAGACGTTCGCACGACTTACTGCTGCGACCGACGAGGCGCGTCGACTCGGCGTGACGACCTGGATCTTCGACAAGGTACGGGGGATCTACGGTCTCGTACAGGCGTGCGCCTGCCCGACCGATGATGTCACGACCGTGGCCCGACAG
This sequence comes from Paraburkholderia dipogonis, assembly GCF_042680985.1. NCBI lineage: Bacteria > Pseudomonadati > Pseudomonadota > Betaproteobacteria > Burkholderiales > Burkholderiaceae > Paraburkholderia > Paraburkholderia dipogonis. The sequence continues at coordinate 171,726 of NZ_JBHUFR010000013.1, forward strand.
TATGAGCGATGGGCCGGCGTTGAAGTGAGGAGTGCCGGATCGAGCGGTGTCGAGATGGATCAGTAGGACGTGCGCTACAAGGTGCACAACGGCTTCTCATCTTCAGTGAAACTGTCGTAAGGGTTGGTACAGCATGAACAGGTATGAAGTGATGCCGTCCTCCGGGACGGCAGGCGTTGCATTCAAAGGAACGACCCACCGTCAGATCGCCGAACTGGCGAAGTGGACCGACCTGGTGCGCGAAGAGGCACTTGAACCGGATCTTCCCATCATCGATCCGCATCATCACGTGTGGGATGACGAACGCGGACGGTACATGTCCGCAGAACTGATGAACGATCTGTCGAGTGGCCATCGTATCGAAGCGACGGTATTCGTGCAGTTCAAGTCCGGATACCGGAAAGAGGGCCCGGCGTCGATGCAGCCGGTTGGCGAGGTTGAGTTCGCGCGGTCGTTCGCGGATACCTGCGCGATTCAGAAGCCTGACGGGCCGCGACTGTGCGAAGGGATCATCGCTCACGCTGACCTGACGCTCGGAGACGAAGTGCAGGCCGTGCTCGACGCGATGGCAGAGGCCGGGGGCAAACGGCTCAAGGGTATCCGGCATGGCGCTACCTGGGACAGCGGCAGCGCCGGGTATGGGCGGACCTTCGCAAGGTCACATCTTCTCTCCGACGCAGCGTTCCGGCGCGGATTCGCAAGACTCGCTCCGATGGGACTCACGTTCGATGCGTGGCTTTTCTACCCGCAACTGCCTGACCTGGTCTCGCTTCTGCGTGACTATCCTGACATGCAGGTAGTCATGGATCATGCGGGGGGTGTCCTCGGCATCGATCCGCACACTGATCGTGCTGCAGTCTTCGAGACCTGGCGAAAGAACTTGAAGCAGGTCGCAAGTTGCCCGAACGTATCGGTCAAGATCGGTGGGCTGGGGATGCTTTACGCAGGATGGGATTTCCATCTTCGCGATACGCCGCCGTCCTCGGAAGATCTGGCAACCTGCTGGAGGCCATACGTCGAAACTTGCATAGACCTGTTTGGCCCCGAACGATGCATGTTCGAAAGCAACTTTCCGGTCGACAAGCAGACATGCGGCTACGGCGTTCTCTGGAATGCGTTCAAGCGGATCACCGAGCGCTTCTCGCTGTCAGAAAAACTGGCGCTCTACGGCGGCACGGCAGCGCAGGTCTACAGGCTTGAACAACCGATCGGGTGACGCAGTTGCAAGCGTCCCGTCCGCTGTATTACTGCGTGTTTAAGCCGCCACGGACGTCGGTGCAGACCAGATAGAAGGACCTGCTCTGGTCCCCGTCTGTATCGGCGCGATTCCGTTGGCCGGTCGGTAATTCAGGCGAGAGCCTTCACTTCCACGATCGACCTTTCCCAACTTCCCAACGTGAAGGATCGCAATCCTACGTCAAGCTTCTAAGTTTCGATCATCGGAACTAGTTTCTTTTATGTTGACGACGGTCCTGTGGCGGTCGTACAGTTAAATGAACGGGTTCCATCTGCACCAGCGTTAGTTCGCATCTGGAAAGGCGGACCCGACAGATTCGCCAGTCAGGGTGAGCAAAAAAATCAACAGGAGACGGATTTGTGTCATCGCACTGAAACAGTCGCTCAGAGCTACGGTCGGTTTATCGCGAACGCGGATCTCGCAAGCTTCCCGAGCGACGTCGCCGAATACGGAAAGATGCTGGTTGCCAGCACCCTGGCGAGCGCAGCGCTGGGATCGACGCTGCAATCGAGCAAACTGATCAGGCAACTCGAAAAGGAACGCGGTGGGTTCCCGGTCAGTACGGTCTGGTTCGGTGGATGGGACAGGTTGCCAGCTGTAGCCGCCGCGCGCCTGAACGGCCTCATGAGCGATGCGGCCGCGTCCGATGACAGTGATCTTCGCAACATCGTTCACAGTGGCACACAAGCCTGCGCGGCGGCTATCGCCGTTGGTGAAGCTTGCAAGGCAAGTGGGGCGCAGGTGCTGGAGGCGGTCATCGCGGGGTACGAAGTTGCGGGAAACATAAACACCGCAATGATCGGCGGACTGCAACGCAAGGGTTTCCATGGTTGTGTGGTCGCGACCTTCGCTGCGGCCGCAGCGGCGGCACGTCTGCTCAAGCTACAACCTGATCAGACAGCACATGCGCTGGTTCTCGCCGCGACGTCGGTGGGTGGTCTGCATGCGGTCGCTGCGACGAGCCTCGCGCGCGAGTACCACGCGGGCAATGCTGCAATGATGGGCGTGTCGGCGGCCGAAGCGGCAAAGCACGGATACACGGCGGATCTGGCTGGGTTCGAGATGCCGAGAGGGTTCTTCGACACGCTTGGCACGGGCAGCCATGCACAAGACGTCGTGGGGCAGCTAGGCCGAAGGTGGAGTCTGCAAACGGAACTGGGCATCAAACTGGTACCGGGGGGCTCTCCATTCCATGCGGTTGCGGAAGCCGCAGCGATCGCGGCGCAAGAGGGTGATCTTGATGTGGCCGACATCAAGGAAATCGAATTCACACTCCCCGACTATCCGTTTCCTGGGCCGAAGCATCCAACCGATTTGATCGGTATTGCCCATAGTCCCTTTTACTTTGCCGCCGCAGGGGCCGCAGACCGCGGGTATGGCTGGCAGCATGCCCTTCCTGAAAAGATCGCCGATCCGCGCATCCGCTCGCTCTTCGATCGTGTCACGCGGCTCGACTATGACGTTCCGAACAAGACCGGCTTCAAGAGCGGAGCGATTGTGCGGATAACGACGATTGATGGTGCGGTCCACGAAGCTTCTGTGCTGGCACCAAAGGGCGCAGCGGTTCGCGGCATTCACTGGGCCGAACTCAGGCAGAAGTACGAGGCGCTCATGCCATGCGGCGGGGTGAGCGCAAAGCATGTGGCGGCAAGCTTCAACCAGATCCAGGATATGAACGCGCTGACTTCCATCCGTGACCTGATCGACACAATAAAAGCGGATACGCCGTAGTGAGAGGAGACTTGCGCCGCATTGGCGCAATTGACTTAACTGTCGCGCAGCTCAGCTTTGATGGCCTGCAGCCGCGCGAAACTGAAGCGAGGAGACATAAGTGAAAACGTTGAACAAGGTTGTAATCGGGATGCTTGTCGCTGCGACCAGTGCTTTTTCGGGCATTGCTTCGTCGGCCGATTTCCCGTCCCGAACGATACGGATTATCGTTCCTGTTTCAGCCGGAGGTTGGGGCGACGTAACGACCCGCGTTTTTGCGCAAAAGCTTGGGGAAGTGCTCGGCCAGTCCGTACTCGTCGACAACCGGACTGGCGCGGGTGGATTGGTAGGTATTCGATACACGAAGGAGCAACCGGCGGACGGGTACACCCTGATGTCCACAGGGAGCACGATATCCATCCAGGAAGCGCTGAACAAGGAGCCGGGATTTGATGCCCTGAAAGACTTCACTCTGGTCGGGTCTTTCGCCCGTTCTCCCGCTCTTGTCGTCGCAGGTGCAAAGTCGAATTACAAGAGCTTCAGCGATCTCGTCGCAGATGCGAAAGCGCATCCAGGACAGATCAGCTATGGTTCGGCCGGCATCGGGACAACCACGCATATCGCTGCCGCGATGATGCTCAAACAGGCCAATCTCCAGATGCAACATGTTCCCTACAAGGGCAACGGCGCGGCCATGCCTGATGTAATCGCGGGACGGGTGAGCTTCATGATCGACGCATATGGCAGTAGCGCCGCCGGTCTTCACGGAGGACTTCTCAAGGCACTCGCCGTCACCAGCGATTCGCGTCTGCCCGTGCTCGCAGATGTGCCCACCACAGCCCAGCAAGGCCTGCCGGGCTTCACCTATTACTACTGGCTCGGACTGTTCGCGCCCGCAGGCACGCCTCCGGATGTCGTCAAGAAGCTGAATGACGCCATGGCGAAGGTGCTCAGTGATCCAGCCTTGAAGGCGAAACTGGAAGCTCAGGGCACTGAGCCGTTCTACAAAACCACCGCCGATTCTGCTTCGTTCCTGAAAAAAGATCTGACCGACAACCAGAACATGATCAAGACAATGGGAATTCCGAAGCAGTAGTCGCGTAAAGGCTAGGGGCAATGATGCGATCGGTCGTGTGTGTCGGAAAGCCATCAGGTAGGTGGTTGTGTGCGTTGCAGAAGCTCGATGCCTTGACGTGGATGAGCGCGGACGAAGAACGATGGAGCGCTGAGTTGTTGGCCCTCGATTCAGCGAGCGTTCTGATCTCCGCTGACGTGAGTCCTGAGTTCAGAAACCGGATTCTCACCGGCCGGAAGCCCGCATCGAACGTCGTAGTCGTTGTGCTGATTGACGAGTGTTCGCGCGAGGGGAACTCCTGTCTTGAGACGATTGCGCACCTACCGGTCGTATCTGCCGCATTGTCGCTCGATGAAACGGCTGGGGGACGAGTTTTTATGTCTGGTGACGTGATGGCGAGTGAAGTTGCTGCGCCGATCTTCGCGCAAATGTCGCTGGCGCCGGTTTATTGCGGAGCCCGTGCAGAGGACGCCCGATTGATCGCACTGATCCAGCACGCAATCTGCGCGCTCGGCCGCTTGGTAGTAATTGAAGCTGCCGGTATGGGCGTGCGTGCAGGTTTACCTGTCGACCTTGCTGCGTCGGTGATTGGTCGCAGCAGCGGCCGCAGCCGGCAGACAGAGATCTTTTTTGATGGTCTGATTCATCCGGATCGAGATGAAGCGTGCGAATCAGGGACCGTTGCGACGATGCTGGGCCACCTCGTCGATGTGGCAATGGCACTGGGCTTGCCGCTTCCCCTGACTTCAGCTGCCTTGGCTTTGTTAAGCCTGGAAACGGTCGATGACGTCGACGACGGGCGGCCTGGCGCCGATCCATTCGCCCGTTATGAACGACTCGTTGGACTACGAAGGGATCTGGTCGTCACTAGTAACGCGGATGAACCTGCGGGAGTCGATAGCCCGCCTTCGCCGGTTATAGGCTATGTCGGGCTGGGGGCAATGGGCAGTGCTCTGGCCATGCAGGCCCTGCGGGTTGCCCGGGAACTTCATGTTTACGATCCCGATCCGGCGAAGGTCGAACACCTGACGAGGCAAGGTGCACGCGCTGCTGCTGACGTCGCCTCTCTTGCTGCAGTTTGTGATCTGATCTTTCTTTGCGTTCCTAGCGCGAAAGAGGTTGAACAGATCCTCTTCGGCACCGATGGGATGTATGCGGCTCTGCATCGCGGAAAGATAGTGATCGACCAGACGACGTGTAGCCCCGCTGAAACCGTTCGCTTAGGCGAGCGACTCGCGGTTGCGGGAGTGGCGATGGTCGACGCTCCGGTGACGGGTGGGCCCGACGGAGCCCGAAACGGCGCTCTCATTACGATGTGCGGCGGACAGGATGCTGCGTTTTCCCGCGTGAGGCCGATACTTGAAGCGATGGGAGGCGAGGTTGTGTATTTCGGCGCGCCAGGTTCCGGGCAGGCAATCAAGCTTGTCAAAAATTCGCTTGGCGCGGGTAACCGGCTGATCATCTACGAGATGTTGTCGGTTGCAGCCGCTTCAGGTTTGCGGATCGACACGTTGCGCGCCGCTCTGTCGACGGGGGCGAGCGCCTCGGGCGCGCTTGACCGGATCTTGCACTCCATCATGACGGGTTCTCCTACGGCCGACGCGAGTCTGAGGACCGTGGTTAAAGATCAGCAACTGATCGGTCGCATGGGGCGTGCGACCGGGTCGCCTATACCCCTGCTTAATACGGCAAGGACGGTCCTCGAGGCGGGATCAAGAATGTTGGGACCGGCGGCGCAGATCGATGATCTCGGCCGCCTGTACGGAATTGAATCTTTTCAAGGAATCGAGAAATGATGAGGAAACTTGACCGGTTTTATATCGACGGAAAATGGACGAAGCCCGCAGGTACGGGTCTTTTCGAACTGATCAACCCCGCAACTGAAGAAGCGTATGGCCACGTTGCGCTCGGAAGCGCAGAAGATGTCGACGTGGCAGTCGCAGCAGCCCGGCGAGCGTTCTCATCCTTCTCCCGGTCGAAGAAGGAATGGCGGATGGAGCTGCTTGGCAACGTCGTCGAGTCGATGCTGAAACGCGAATCAGACCTGATGGATGCGGTAACCGAAGAGATGGGGGCGCCTGGCAGTCTGAAGGGGCAGACGGGCACCGCGATACAGGCCTTCCGTCAGGCAATTGTCACGTTACGTGACTACTCATTCGAGCAGATGCTTGGCGACAACGTGGTCCGCCGCGAGCCCATCGGGGTCTGTGGCCTCATCTCCGCATGGAATTGGCCTTTGCAGCTCATGTGCCAGAAGCTGGCATCGGCATTCGCAGCTGGTTGTACGGTTGTCGCGAAGCCGAGCGAATTCACGCCGCTCAGTGCTGTCGTCCTCGCAGAGGCACTTGACTCTGCGGGTGTGCCACCAGGCGTGTTTAATCTGGTGAATGGGGACGGTCCGACCGTTGGCGAGGCGATCTCGCGGCACGCCGGCATCGATATGGTCTCGTTCACCGGGTCCACGCGCGCTGGCGTGATGGTGGCTCAGGCTGCGGCCGGTACCGTGAAGCGGGTATGCCAGGAGTTGGGTGGAAAGTCCGCGAACATTATCTTTCCCGACGCGGATCTTGCGGCTGCTGCGCGATTCAATGTCTCTCGGGGTTTTTCGAATACGGGACAGTCGTGCCATTCGCCAACGCGCATGCTTGTATCGGAAACTCAGGCAGACAAACTGATAGCGTTGATCAAGGAACAAGCGCAATCAGTCAAGGTTGGCGATCCGAAGAACCCCGAAACCACCATTGGGCCTGTTGTCAACCGAGCGCAGTTCGAACGGGTTCAGCACTTCATCGAGCGCGGAATTGAAGAGGGCGCGACAGTCGTCACGGGCGGCCCGGGCCGTCCCGAGGGCATCGATAAGGGCTTTTTCATTCGACCAACGGTCTTTTCGGGCGTCAGCCGGGACATGACGATTGCGCAGGAAGAAATCTTCGGTCCCGTACTTTCCGTCATCAGCTATCGCGATATCGATGACGCCGTCGACATCGCCAACGGTACGCGCTACGGTCTGGGCGGCTATATCTTCTCTTCGAACCTGGAGCAGGCTCGTCGGGTCGCTGAGCGCATGCAGGCTGGCCGTATTTTCCTCAACGGCGCTCCGTCGAATAACGTTGCGCCGATGGGCGGCTACAAACAGTCCGGTAACGGCCGGGAAATGGGCGTCTTTGGACTCGAAGAATATCTGGAGGTCAAGGCAATGATCGGCTTTGCGAACTCCGCAGGATAACGCGGCCCCGATTCCGCCAGGGGGCGTGAAGAGACGCCGCCGGCGCGTCGGCAACTTGTGGTGTTGCAGGCGGTAAACGGAAGTTATGGCGCAAGACCCAAGGTTGACCGGCGCAAGTGCGCCGGTTTTTTTTGCGGGTAACACGCAAGTTGCGTCGCTTTTTGTCCATGCATATGCGGGGCAGGGATTGCAGTCCCACCGGCGATGGCGATAGCTATGGCCGGGCGCGGCTCGGTCCTTCTATGGGGGCGATGAGTGCCGCGACCTTATGCCGAACGCAGGACTTGGGGCGTATCGAGCCGATAGGTGCGTGCTGCAGTGCCTGAAAACAGATTCAGGCGCTCGGCAGCGGTGAGGTCGGCAGCGATCTTCTTGTAGGCGTTCCAGAGAACGCTGTAGCTGCACATCGCCTTGTCGACCGGGAAATTGCTCTCGAACATGCACCGCTCGGCACCAAACAACTCGATACAAAGCCGCATGTAAGGCTCCCATGCGTGGACCAGCTCGTCCGAAGACGGTGGTAATGGACGTTCGTGGAACCCGAAACCGGCGTAGCGCATGGCGAGCCCGCCAAGCTTCATGACAGTGTTCGGGAGGGCGGCGAGTTCCTGGACGCGTGCGCGCCACTCCTCGAAGACCTCCGCCCGCTTGTCTTTGTATGGGCCGATACCCAGTGGCCCCCCGGTGTGATTGATGATGACGATCAGATCGGGGTGGTCGCGGCAGAGGTCGGCAACATCGCCGAGTTGCGTGAAGAAAGCCCACAGGTCCAGTGTCAATCCCATTTTCTGGACTCGGGCAATAGCCGCTCTTGTCGACTTTGCCCTCAGTAGACCCTCAGGGTTGCTGACAGGCAGAATGTCGCGGCTCTCGTGCCAGACGACTGTCGGCCGTATGCCCTTGAACTGACCGGCGCCTGCGTCGGTATGCGCGTCGAGCACCGGCTGAACGTCGTCGCCGAGTTGCAAATCCACAGTGCCTATGATTCCGGCACACAGCCGAAGCGGCGCATGCGCAGTGTTCGTTGCCGCTGCGAGTTCCCGGACGAATTCTGTCTCGCCCACCGGCTTCAATGGTTCGGGGCCGTGCTCGCGATACATGCTTCGGCACTGCACATGTACGGTCGAAATGATGTTATGACCGGATGTGAAATCCGCGATGGCCTCGTTCGCGAGGTAGCGATCGCCAGGGTGGTCCCACAGGTGGTGGTGGGGATCCACGATCGCCAGTTCGGGATCGAGAAGGTCTTCTGACCGCAATGCCAGCCAGTCATGTCTCACAGACGGGTGTGCCTTGAGTACAGCGTCTATCGAATCGTCAGGCATGCGTGTTACCCATGACGCGAAAAGTGAGGACGGCAATTGCTTGTTACGTTATCCGGCTCGTCGAGCCGGGCAACGTAGCATTGCTTGCCGCGATGTGATTGACTGGGCAAGTCAGAGCGACGTTTTAACTTGCCGGTTTCCGGGCGTCGCGGTTGCGACTTTGTCCACCAGCGAGTAATGCGGTTTGCTAGCCATGATAGCAATCAGACTGACTACGCCAATAAGCACGGTGTAGCCGAAAAACACGCGGATGCCCCCGTTCTGGTAAGCAATCAACGCGGTTGCGATAATCGGCAGCGGGCCTCCGAAGATCGCGCCAGACGTCTGGTAGCCGGCCGAGATGCCCGTATAGCGCACCGATGTGGGGAACATGTCGGAAAACAATGACGCCTGTGAGCTGTGACATGCGGCATGACCGACGCCAAGAACCCAGATATAACCGGCAACCATGCCTGCATACGAGCGTGCTTCCACTGCCAGGCAGAATGGGATGGCACCCGCCAGAAGCGCAACGATGCCCCACACGAATACCTTGCGGCGACCGATCGCGTCGGCCAGCATGCCGTAGATCGGGATCGTCAGCATCTCGACTGCGGCCCCGATCGAGACTGCAATAAGCATGTCGGCCTGAGCAATCTTGAGCTTCGACACCGCGTACGACACCATCGCGACGGCACAGGTGTAGAAGAACGTGTTCGGCGCTGCTTGCGCAAACAGGACGCCGAGCAGTTGACGCGGGTACTCGCGCAATACGGTCATTACCGGTAGTTTTTCGATGTTGCCAGACGCTTTTGCCTTCACAAATGCGGGAGACTCGGCCACCCGGTTACGGATGTAGATGCCCACCATCAGCATGGCGGCACTCAGAATGAACGGAACACGCCAGCCCCATGCCATCAGCGCCTGCTTGTCGAGTGTCGTCATGGCTAGAAACGTAAGATTGCCGAGCAGCAGACCAAAAAACGCCGCGCTCTGCGGGACACTGCCGAACAGGCCGCGTCGCTTTTCGTCAGCATGCTCTACGACGGCTACGATTGCGCCTCCGTATTCGGCACCGGCCGACAGACCCTGTACGATCCGCAGCAGCACGAGCAGGACGGCGCCGATATATCCGGCGCTATCGTACGTCGGCAACAGTCCGATCAGCGTGGTGGCCGCGCCCATGATGACAAAGCTCCACAGGAGCGTTGTCTTGCGACCTACCTTGTCGCCCAGATGCCCGGCAATCACACCGCCGATCGGGCGGACCAGCCAGGCGGTCGCAAAGGTCATGAAGCCGAACATCGCGCCCATTGTCGGGTCGACAGCCGGGAAGAAGAGCTTATTCAGGAACAGGGCCGAAACCGTGCCGAAGATGAAAAAGTCATACCACTCGATCGTCGACCCGATGAACGTGGATGCGATGATGAGGCGTTTCTGCCGCGTCGTTGCCGATGCTGGACTTGCCATCGTTTGTCTCCGTGATTTTGATATCCGTTCGCGTGGTCGCGGTGGCTTCGCATCCCTCGACCAGGTGAACCAAATCTAGTCCGTTTTTTTGACAGGGTCAACTTTTCCAGAATTAGTTTCGAACAATGAAACTTCGTTGAAAGAAGTTTTGATTGTCATAATCGGGAGTGCGAGGGCAGCGTGAGGAAGCACGATGCGCTCATATCCGATTGCGACAATCATGAGGAACGGATTTTGAAAATACTTGTTACTGGCGGTGCAGGCTTTCTCGGCGCATACATTTTCGACGCCCTGACGCGAGCGGGGAGCGAGGTCCATGCGTATGACCGGGCGCAGGTTCCAGCCGATCTCGCGTGGGTCGCCAAGGGTTTGCCCGATGCGCTGATTCACGGCGAAATCGCAGACTTCGCTTCGCTGTCTTCGGCGTGCAGTAGCGTCAGGCCGGACGTCATTGTGCACGCGGCGGCGCGTGTGGGATTTGAGCCTTCGCTCGAAGACCCGAGCGGTTTCTACCAGACTAACGTGATGGGTTTCGTGAACGTCTGCGAAGTTGCGCGTGCGTTCGGTGTCCGGAAAGTCGTTCTGATTTCAAGCAACACTGCATGTCATGCCGGAGTCGGACCCGTGCAGAAAGAAACCGATCCAGCGTTTTCGATAGTGCGTGCAAATCCCTCCGCTCACTACGGCACTTCGAAGATGATTTCCGAGGCAATCGGAATGTCTTATGGTCAATTTCACGGCATCGATTTTCGGGCGCTTCGTGTTGCTGCCGTATACGGTTTTGGCATGCGGACACCGCTCTATATCAAGCCGATGATCGAGAATGCAGTCGACGGGCTCAAGACGACGTTCGCGACTGGGGGGCGAATGAAGCGGGATCTGACTCATGTGCTGGACGTAGGCCGGGCAGTTGCCGCAGCGGTTCACTTCGACGGCACGCAGCCCGGCCAGTCGCGCGTCATCAATATTGCAGCGGGGAACCTTGTGTCGCCGGCTGAGATCGCACGCATTGTGCGGGATATGGTGCCTGGCGCCGAGATTGACATCGGGGATACCTTGACGCCGCTAGAGGAGGAAAACCTCAAGTCGCGGGTGCCACTCGACATCGGAATGGCAAAGAATCTGCTGGGCTGGGCACCACAGTTCCAGATCGAACGCGGAATTGCCGAATACCTCGAGACCTACCGGAACTACAGGGAATCCTGACGGCGTCACGAACGCGGCGATGCCGGCGTATGGCCGTCATCTGTTTGTTTGGCGAACTGTTGCTTCAGCATGAGACGGCGCCGGGGCTCACCGGCGCCGCGGCAGTGACGGTTAGAACTTGTGCCGAATGCCAATGCGGATCGCCAATTGGCGGTCCGACGTCGAAGGCGTCAACTGGTTGATCGAGGCCACAGCAGTTTTGCCGGTCGAGTCTGTGCCATGCGCGTGCTGGAACGTTGCGACAGTGTAAACATCGGTCCGCTTCGACAGAAAATAATCCATGCCGGCCGATCCCTGATGATATGTTGCTGAGCTTTGACCCGCGGCGCCGCTGTTGTGAGTGTAGTCGTACGCGACACCGGCTACGAGAGCAGGAGTGAGCTGGTACTTGAAGTTCACTTCTGCGTTGTTGAAGGCCGCGGTACCAGCGATGCCACCGGCTGGTACAGGACCGCTGGTCCTGTCGCCAAGACTCATGAACCGGGTGTTCGAGTATGTCGCCCCCACTGTGGCAGCCCCGAACGTATAGGCGGCACCTGCACCGATCACCTGTAACGTATGAGCTGACGCGTATCCAGAGATGACCGGCGACGAGCCCAGGTTGGACCCCGGCACTCCGCCAGTCGTGGCCGCCTGCGTACCTCCGCCTCCATAGAAGGAGGTGTTGGGATTGCGGACATTCAGGTATCCGATGCCCGCCAGAAGTGGGCCGTTCGCATAGTTGGCGCCAAGTGACCAGATCTGATTGCGGCTGACGTTGCCCGCGACACCGCCGAGCGAGTAGGTGCCTCCGAATGTGAGCCCGGCGATTGGCTGGCTCGTGTATTTGATTTCGTTGTTGACGCGGTACGTGTTGTTGAAGTTGTCGAGATCGGCCGGATGCGCGGCCATGTAGCCGCCCCATTGATCGCCGACTATAAACTGGCCGAGATTGTCGACAACCATGTCGTATTGACGGCCAAGCGTCAAAGTCCCATATCGGCTGCCGAGGCCGACATACGCCTGTCGGCCGAATAGCAGGCCGCCTTGACCCATCTTGCCATTATTAACGTCGAAGCCGCTTTCAAGTACGAAAAGGGCGCTCATTCCGCCGCCGAGGTCTTCACGGCCCTTGAGTCCCCACCGGCTCCCTTGCAGGACACCGCTCGAAAGATTGTAAAGACGCTGTCCGCCCGCGTTGCTGTTGTAGTTGATACCTTCGTCAATGACGCCGTACAGGGTCACACTGTTCTGGGCATAGACGGACAAACTGAAACTGCCAAGCGCGGCAAGCGCAAACAACTGCTTTCGCATCATCTGTCTCCAATGTCTTGTAGTAGGTGCATGGACGCGATGCCATTCCGTAATGGACATGCGCACGGTCTCACTGTCGCAGGCGTCGGGAGCCAGGACTTCCACGACCATCGCTCTATGGCCGGACAGGAGCACGCGCTTCCGAATCTATCCGCCGTGTTGAGCGTCGTCAATTAAACGGAATCAGTGCCATTGAGTGGAACTTGTGTCCAACCACAAGTGTGATCCGAAGTTGGAGGAACGACGACTCATCACGCTTCGATAGTGGCTTCCTCCAGCCACGAGAGGGCACAACCGACCTCGCTCGCAACAAGGGTCACGCCGAGCCCTGCCATCAGCAGCGCGCGCAGCGCGTCTACCGTCAGGCCTTGTTCCATTGCGCGACGCGCATGAATCTTGAAGGGGAACTCATGCCCCAAGACGGCAAACTGCGCCGTGAGCACGGCTTCACGAAGGCCGTCGTCGACAGCGGCGGACGCCGAAACCGCGACGCGCATCCTCTTGTAGTGCTGCATGGCTTCCGCATTCACGTCCGCCAATCTCTGCGACGACGGGATTCGTTCTTTTTTCTTCATGAAAAGGATGCGCTAGGTAATGTTCACTGACTTGCGGTGGCGCTACATATCACCGACCGTCTGGAGAGAATGATGTGCCGCCTCGAGCGAGGGGACTTTCGCACGACGGGTCGCCTAATGCGAGGTGGCTTCTTTGGTTGGGCGAGACCGCAACCGGTCGGCCGCGGTAGACGGAGGTTATGCCTGTTTCGAAGCGGGAATCAAATCATTGAACCAAGTTTCGACCAATGAAACTAATTCTGCGAACAGGCGACGACGCGTTCCAACTCATGAGTCGGGTAGTGCGGCAGAAGACGCTTGCACAATGCATGCCCCTGCGGCTGTGCGATTTCGCGTCGGGCGTCGTTATGGGCATCGAACAACGTGAGGGAAAGTACTATGGAATATCCGTGCACCGCTGACAACAAAAGAAGATTGTTGTTCATACCTGCCTGCAACAAGATCATCAATGTCCGAGGGACTTTCCAGTGATGCAAACCAATCGAACCGACATCGCCGATCTGATCTACTTTCTCGCCATTGCTCGCCACAGAAGTTTCAGTCGTGCGGCGATCGAGCTGGGCGTCAGTGCGTCCGCGCTCAGTCATGCGCTGAAGTCGCTCGAAAACCGGCTCGGGGTTCGTCTGCTGAACCGTACGACGAAAAGCGTGACGTTGACAGCGGCCGGCGACGCGTTCGCAACATCGATCGGACAGCCATTCGAGGCGATCGACAGCGCGATGGAGACGTTGAATCGCTTCCGCGATGCACCGGCAGGTCGCATCCGTTTGAACGTTGCCGTCGAAGCCGCAACGCTGCTCGTCGCTCCCGTACTGCCCACGTTTGTCGAGCGGTTTCCCGGCGTTGAGCTCGACATCGTTGCAAGCAACCGGATGGTCGACGTAACGGAGGGCGGGTTCGATGCAGGCATTCGCTACGGCGGTACCGTGCCGGAACACATGATTGCGCAGCGGCTTTCCGCAAATATTCGCTGGGTCGTGGCAGGGGCGCCGAGCTATATCGATCGATTCGGTGCGCCCGGCCATCCGAACGACCTCCTGGGTCATCGCTGCGTGAGCAATCGGCTTGGCGATGACCGTGTCTATCGTTGGGAATTCGAACGGGACGATGAGAAGCTGGCCGTAGCCGTTCCATCGTCCATCATCGTCGACCATGCCGAGACGGGACTCATTGCCGTGCTGGGCGGAGCGGGGTTCATGTACTTTCCCGAACCGCTCGTCGCGCCATACGTGAACGCAGGCCGTCTGCGCATCGTCTTGCCGGACTGGACCCCTTGCGAGCCTGGCTTTCACATCTACTATTCGAGCCGGCGTCAGGTCCCTACGGGCCTCCGTTTGTTGATCGAGCTGGTGCGGGAGCTTCGACCGCTTGGCCTGTGACAATGGCAGCGGCATTCGGCGTCAGTGGGCCGTAAAACCGCCATCGACCGGCAAGCCGACGCCCACGACGAAGCTCGAACCGGGACTGCACAGCCACAGTACCGCGGCGGCCACTTCATCTGCACGGCCAAGGCGACCGATGGACTGTTCCTTCAGTATCGCCTTCATCGCATCGGCTTGCCCCTTCAGCATGTCCTGAACCATCGGTGTATCGATGGTCCCGGGACAAACCGCGTTGATGCGAATACCGCGGGACGCATACTCGACGCCGGCGCTCTTCGTCATTCCCAGCACCGCATGCTTCGTGCCGTGATAGGCAGCACGTCCGGGCAGGCCGACCAGTCCACCGAGCGACGAGTTGTTGACGATCGCGCCGGATCCCTGAGCGCGCATCACGCGCAGTTCGTGCTTCATGCTTGCCCAGACGCCAAACTGGTTAACCGCCACCACGCGCTGGAAATGCTCGACCGGCTCGTCTGCCGCATCGCTGGGCGGCACCTGAATGCCGGCGTTGTTGAACGCCATGTCGAGCCGGCCGTACTCCGCGACAGCGCGGTCAACCGCAGCGGCGACCTGGGCTTCGTCGGCGACGTCGCACGCGACGCCTGTCGCGATGCCGCCTTCGTCGACGATCTTTCGTGCTTCGCGCGACGCGAGAATTCCATCACGATCGGCCAGTACCACAGACGCCCCGCATTGCGCGAATGCACGAGCTGCAGCGAGACCCATGCCCATCGCAGCCCCGGTTACGAAGGCAACGTGGCCTTTGAAGTCATAGATTGGATTCATGTTCCGTTTTCCTGCTGGAAGGCTGTCGAAATCGATGTACTTTGCTTTCAGTCACGTGGCGGCGTAAGGGGCGGCAAATCCCCGGGCAGTGGCGGGAACGATCCCGTCGACCGGATGAGGCACATAAGGCGCCTCCAGCGCGTTAATCTCATCGTCGGTCGACGAGAAGCCGAGTGCCCGGATCGCCGTTGCAAGGTGCTCCCGCCCTGATCGATGCAAAAGGGCAGCATCTCGCGCTCCTCTTCGCGATAGAGCAGGTTGTGCTGCGGTTGCATGGAGATAAAACGCGTCCAGCCGTTGCGCTCGGCAGCATGCTGCATCTTCGCGAAACGCCATGCTTGCATTGACGAAGCGCCCAGGTAGCGCGCCTTTCCGGCTTTGACGATGTCGTGCAGCGCCTCCATGGTCTCCTCGATCGGCGTGCCGGGATCGAAGCGATGAATCTGGTACAGATCGACGTAGTCCATGCCGAGTCGCTTCAGGCTGTCGTCGATCGACGGAATAGCGCCTTGCGCGAAAGAAAGCCGGTATTGGGCGAATTTCTCCACGGAAAGAATGCCTTCGTCGCGACCACGATTTCTTCGCGTCGCGCCATGTCGCGAAGCGCACGCCCGGTGATTTCCTCGGAACTGCCGCCGGAATAGATGTTCGCCGTGTCGAAGAAGTTGATTCCTGCCTCGAGTGCCTGGCGAAAGAACGGGCGAGACGCCTCTTCATCCAGCGACCAGGGTTGCGGTAAACGGGCGGGTTCCCCATAACTCATGCAGCCCAGGCAAAGGCGTGAGACCTTGAGGCCGGTTCGGCCGAGATTGACATATTGCATAAGCTTCTCCGGATGAGCGAGTGTTGTACAACGACGATGCGGGTTCACGAAACCGTGATGTCGACTGGGACAGGAAACGGGCCAGATACACTTATCGGGCAGGTGACGTGGCGCTCGCCTGTCATGTGAGGTGTGCATGTCGAGCGGTTTCGGCAGACGAACGAAGTCTCATCGCGATGGGTAGCGCGCACAGGGCGAGAATCGCGCTGATCAGGAAGAGGGCGCCGAGCCCCGTTGCATCGGCGACGAGGCCAAGCAGCGGCGCAAAGATGCCGAGCGCGACATCGATGAACGCTGTGTAGACGCCCATGGCCAGCTCTCTGGCGTCTGTTGGCGCCCTTGCCACAGCCTCGATGCCGAAGCCTGGATAGATGCGCGTAGCCGAGTCCCGCCAGCGCCGTGCCTGCAAACGCGAGCCATGCGGCCGCTGCGGCCCAGACGAGCGCCATGCCGACGCTGTAGAGGGTGACGAAGATGACCGCCGTGCGCGCACCGCCGAGGCGATCGGGGGATGCACCGAAAAAGACTCTTGCAACCATCAGCGCTGCGGCAAATGCGGTAAAGGAGAGCCATGCGGGTTGCCAGCCCCGCTGAACGAATAGCAGCACGGAAAACGCGGTCAAGATGAAACTCTCTGCGGCGCCGAGTAGCGCGCGACCCATGAAAAGGATTGCGACGGACAGCGACGGGTTGCGGGAGAACGTTAGCGACAACAGGTACAGCGGCCCGGCCGCCGTGGTCAACCCAAGCCCCGTGGAAACGGCGAACTTCGGTCCCGACCGGTCTGCAATTGCGCCGGCCCACAGGCGAGAGACCAGCGACGACGCGAACTGGGCGCAGGACACCAGCCCGACGGTGAATGTGCCGAAGCCGAGATCGTGGTGGATGTGCAGCGGCAAAGCGGGCAGCGCCGCACCCGTGACCAGGGACACGGTGAAGACGCAACTCATCAGCGAAAGCAAAGAGCGGTCGGTCGCTGCCGAATGGTATTGCGGTCGTGTCACGGGCATTTCCATCGAGTGGCGAGCGCGTCGGGATCGATCGGGTCAGCATCGTGTTGCCGCATCGCGCGCTCTACTTGGCGTCGAATCTAGCGAAATGGTCGCGATTTGTTTAGCAGGCGTTCGCTTGATGGACCAATGAGCGCCATTCACAAAGCGGCGGCGACCGCAATGGATGCTTCGTCGATTTGAGGACGCCTATTGTTGAGCTTCATTCACAGGGCCATCAAACGAAGGGTGGCTTTCAAACAGCATCCTTCCCCGCTAAAGTCCTCGTTGCGGCACACCATCGTGCAAGCCTACAGGAGCAAGGCTGGAGTCGGTGTGAACGCGTTCATCGGCGAAATCCGTGCGCACCGTATGCTTGCCGTCTGTGCGGCCGGCTACGAGGTGCCGGTTTATGCCGGCATACCGCATCTCGACGTCGCATTCATCGACGAGGTCGACCTGGTAATTTCGCCAGTGAATGCGAAGGGCGTTGGCGAACTCAGTCTCACGTGTGTCGCGCCCGCGGTTGCGAATGCCGTCTACGACGCGACCGGCGTGCGTGTGCGCCAATATCCGATCACGCTTGAGAAGGTTTCTCGATCACTTGCCGGCACCGGTTTGACGTTTCGGGCAAAGGGCTAATGCGGCTTCCATCATTCGACATGGGTATAGCGGCTATCTCGCGACGCAGACTTGCCGTTCGGCACGACGGGTCCGTTCAGAGAATTCTTCGGGCAACGGTACTGGTTCTCGCCGTCGGCTTACCAGCAGTGCCGACGCAGGCAACTTCACATGAGGAATCCAACGACATGGCAAACACGGAAACGTCTCTTTCAAATGCAGCTGAAGCGCTGACCGCTCGACAACAAGCGATCGTGCCCATCGCGGCACTCGCTGCCGCAGCGGACATCGACCAACTCACTGCCGCATTGAACGAAGGGCTGGACATCGGTCTGACGATCAGCGAGGTACGAGAAATCCTCGTGCAGCTTTATGCGTACGCCGGCTTTCCGCGCAGCCTCAATGCGCTCGGAGCGCTGATGAAGGTGGTGGAGACGCGCCAGCAGGCGGGGCTGCAAGACGCGGAAGGTCAAGCGCCTGGTCGTCCCGTGCCGACCGGCGAAGCATTGCTCGTTGCCGGCACGGCGAACCAGACGAAGTTGTCCGGCGGGCCGGTGAAAGGCGCATTGTTCGATTTCGCGCCGGCAATCGACCGATTCCTGAAGACTCATCTGTTCGGCGACATTTTCGAGCGCGACAATCTCGATTGGCAGAGCCGCGAGCTGGCGACGGTAAGCATGCTCGCCGCGTTGGCGGGGGTCGATTCACAGTTGCAAGCGCATATGCGAATCAGCATGAACGTCGGGCTTTCTGCTGGTCAGTTAAAACAGCTCTGTGAGGTATTGGCCGATCGCGTAGACCAACAGGCCGCACGACGCGCGGAAGGAGCGTTGGAGCGACAACTTGCGGTAGCGATGGGTCACTAGAGTCGCTGCGCTACACCATGCACCGGTTCGATCGGCTCGGCTCGGGTCAACATTCGTAGTGCGCGTCACGTACTCCACCAGTCCGTCTACGATGTGGTGGCCAGGAAAGGCTTGTACTGCTTCATACCGGCCGCGGTTCAAGGCTAAGGTGACCTTTCGTTTGAACTCCTCGACATCGGTCATCGCGATGGCAGTGTTGCCGAACGCCATCAGGCGGTCGGCAACCGTACAGCTTCCGCCGCCCCGAACAAGTGCATCCCGTCTCGCCGCGGCAGCGCAGAAAACAAACGACGGGGCAGGTTCTGGCGGATTTCCAGCGGCGCGACAATGCGGCTGACATTCCGGCCGTTGATGGAAATATGGACGACAACGATATTTCCTGATTTCATCCCGTCGTCCGCGACAGTAGCCTGCGGCCGTGTGTCGTCAAGGCGCACCGGGCGTGTCTCGGTGGTCTGCAGGTTTCGGCAGAAGCCTTTCAACCTGGGGACCATTCCGCGCCTGTCAGTCCGTCGGGTGACGCCGGGTCATCTTCGCGATGGCGATCTCAAGCCCGATTTGCTGCTGTCCGCATCAGAAGCCTGAATCATGAACGCCTCAAACCGCCCAGCGTTTCAAACGGGCTAGCCCGCATTGCGGCTTTGACGGTATCGTGAAGTGCGTTCGAAGGAGGCCGACGGTATCGGCAACGGTATCGTGCCCACAAATCACGAAAAGACGGTGAGCTTTCGCAATATTTCAAACGAAGCGGTCCAGGCCGTTCCGACGACAGCCGTGAACTGCTGAGTATGATTTTCGGTGCCATCGACGGCATCGACGCCGCGTGACAAGGCGCAAACGCCGTCCCGCAAGGGTCCCGCCACTGGATAAACAATCGAGTGGGAATGCAAGCCGCGCCCGCCAGCGCCGGACGGGAAGCGCATTGCATGCTCCTTTTTGCTCCGTTATGGCTGTCGATTCTGTGGATGCTTTCTGCCATAAGATAAATTAATTCCGGCCAGGTCCTGACGTGATTGGATCGAGCCCGCTCTGGATTAGAGCTTGCGCGCTTTCAGGCGACGAGAGAAACGCCAGAAATGCTTTAGCGGAGATTCTCGCCGGTGAGTTCGTCGCGATTGCTGCGGAGATCAGGCTGCTCTTCTGCAGATTTGCAGGCAGAGGTCCGACATAGTCGACACCAGGGACGGCACGCAACTCGCTGATCTGCTGCAGTCCAACCTCGACATCGCCACGGGCGACTGCTTCACCGACCAGCTCCTTTCCTTTGACGAGGACGGTTTTGCCACTTACCTGATCCGCAACGCCGAGCTTTCGAAGCAATGTTCCGGCGATATAAGTACCACTCGCTCCCTCAGAGTACCCAATCGAACGCGCGTTGAGCAGAGTCGCCTTGAGCGCTTGAGCGGAGCGAATGTCGGGCTTGCTTGCCCCTGCGCGTACACCCACGCCAATTCCTGATTGCGCAAGATCGACCCGCGTGGACGCAACGAATTGCCCGGCATTAATCTGCTGGTCCAGCGCGGAGCCGACCATAATCACGACGTCGACCGGTTCTCCATTCCTGATTCGAACCGGCAGCGCGTCTTTCGAGGCGCCGAATGACGGCCCCCAGGAGAGATGCACAGTGTCTCCGGTCTCGCGCTCGAACAAGGGAACGAGCTTGCTGAATGCACCCGACACCGCGCCGGTTGCCAGTACCTGGATTTCAGTTGCCTGGGCCTGAATACTGACCAACGCTGCCGTCGTTGCAACCAGCAGTGCGTTCCTGATTTTGGTCTTCCGCATTTTTTTGATTCCCTTGATGGTTCTGTCCATAATTTTTCAGTCGTGAGTTTTTGGCCTGGTTGCCGCGATAGCTGAACAGGTCGCTGTCGCGTCGTGCGGAGCCAGGTCGAATCCTGGCTCGTGCATCGCTGAACGAGCCGGTCAGCAACGGACCTCGGTCGAGCGATAATGCGGTACCCGAGGTCCCGAATCGAAGTGCAAAAAGCGCAAGGACAACGCCGACTTCAGGACCCCGCAATTTATTGGAGACTGTTCGATGCCGGAGCGAAAGGCAGCTCAAAAGCAATCACGCGGAACAGTGTCGAACCGGTCACTCGAACGTGGCCTTGAGATACTCAGCGCGTTTGGTCCGGGTGCCGCCTTGCTCGGCAACGGTGACCTCGTCGAACGCACGGGTCTGGCCAAAGCGACGGTGAGTCGCCTCACCCGCACGCTCGCTGAGGCTGGCTATCTCGAACATGACGTGGGCCGTAAGGCATATCGGCTTGGTGTACCTGTGTTGAGCGTCGCGCAAGCGATGCGAAGCGGCTCGACAATCCTTCTTGCAGCCGGCCCGTTGATGCGCGCTGCTGCCCAGGAGCGTCGCATCAACGTGGGGCTCGCTGCCGCGGACCGTGAAGACATGGTCTATCTGGAATCTATCCGATACAACCAACGCGCGTCGTTGCGAACGATCGTGTCTGGACAACGTATTCCGATGGACCTGACTGCGCTCGGGCGCGCGCATCTGTCGACGCTATCGAAAGAAGAGTTCGTCAGGATGATGGCCAGGTTTGAGAAACGGGAGCGTGGTCAATGGGCCCGCGTCCGTGCCGAAATCCGGGACGCAGTGGACAGCGTCCACGCTCATGGCTATTGCGGAGCAAGCTGGCAGCCAGAGGTGGTGGCGATCGCGGCACCTTTGGCAATCCCCGGTCATCGCACGGTCGTCGTCAATTTCAGCGTGCGTTCCGTGGAGCCCATGCAGACCATCGTCACCGAGCTGTCAAAGCCTTTGCTCGAATTGCGCGATCAGATCCTGGCCGAAGTCGCGAGGATGGAAAGCTGACTGCCGGGCACGCCTATCGTTCATTAATGGCGCGAGCGGGAATGCAGAGCACGACCGCCAGGCCGCCCAGCACGGATACGATCGCTACAGCGTAAAGCCCTATGGCGTTGCTCCCAAAGTGTGTGGACGCATAGCCGATTGCCGTCGGCGCCGAAATGCCACCGAACTGGCCGAGACTGCTGATAAGCCCGATACCGCTGGCTGCGACCGTGCTGGACAGGTACGCTGGCGGGATCGTCCAGAACAGCGACAGCATGCCCAGATAGCCCGCAGTCGCGACGCATAACAACACCATCAGCAGAACCAGATTGTTCGCGGCACACGGGAGAAAAACAACGCCGAGTGCTGCGAGGAGTGCGCTCACCATGAAGTGCCATCTACGCTCAAGCATGCGATCCGAGTTTCTACCGAAAAGGTACATCGCGATGGCGCCGGTAATGTACGGAATGGCGGACAACAAGCCGATGTGCCAGAAGTTTGTAACGCCGCTCTTCTGGATCACGCTCGGGGCCCAGATATGCACGACGATGCTCGCCCACGGCACGCTGAAGTAGGCGAAGGTCAACGCCCAGAATTTCGGTTCCCTGAGCGCCACCCAGATGGATGCCTGTGCCCGTTCCGTTTTGGCGAGTGCCTCGCGCTTCAGTTCGCCAATCAAAAATTCTTTCTCGGCGGAGCTCAGCCAGGTGGCGTCTTCAGGTCTATCGGTCAGGTAGACATACGCAAAGAGCCCGGCGACAGCAGACGGCAGGCCTTCGATGATGAACATCCACTGCCATCCCTTCAGATTACCCACACCGGACAGGCTATGCAGGATCAGTCCAGACAGGGGGCCGCTGATAATTCCGGACACGCAGATTGCTGTCATGAAAATCGACGTGATACGCGCGCGACGAGCCGACGGAAACCAGTAGGTGAAGTAGAGAATGACACCCGGGAAGAAGCCGGCTTCAGCGGCACCCAAAAGAACTCTTGCGATATAAAACTGGGTAGGAGTCTGTACGAAAGCCGTGCCCGTCGACACCAGGCCCCACAACACCATGATACGCAACAAGGTGCGCCGTACGCCGACCCGCTGAAGCCACAGATTGCTCGGCACCTCGAAGAGCATGTAGCCGACGTAGAACAGTCCGACACCTAGCCCGAAAGCAGCCTCCGACATGCCGATGTCGCGCGAAAACTGCAGGTGTGCAAAGCCGATGTTGGCCCGGTCAAGGTACGCGAACACGTAGCAGACAAACAGGAAGGGCAGCAGCCGCCACGTGACTTTGCGGTAGATCGCACGTGCCTCCGCATGTGGCTCGATCGCTATTGGTTCAATCAATGTGGTCCGGCTCGCTTGCATGATGTCTCCGTCTTTATGTCGTGTTGCGACGCCTCTCGATTGTGCGGCGCCGCGTTTGCCTGTGAGTCAATTATCGGCGGGATGCGAGCCGTGCCAAGAGCCTCGTTTCACACAGTGAAACAGCGCGGTTCGACGCGATGGTTTGGGTAGGCAGTGTGGTTTCACTAGATGGAACTGACGGGGTGTCTTTCCGACCGACGAGGGCTACTCTTCCTGGCATCGGCCGACGGACAGGCAAGCCTGCAGATGCCGCCGCTCACATAAACATTCCTGAAAGGTAGAGTCATGGGCACATCGAATATCGAACTGACAATCACGTCGCGCATCGCGACGATCACGCTGAATCGTCCCGAGAAGCGCAATGCAATCTCCGACGATATGCGCACGGAACTCATTGAAGCGTTGACCCAGGTTTCGACCGACCCGGAGGTTAGAGCCGTCGTACTGACAGGTAGCGGAAAAGGATTCTGTGCGGGTGGCGACGTCAGTGGCATGGCGAAACGAATGGAGGCGCCTGCCGGTGAGGTGGCCTTTAACGGATGGTCGCGTCAGCAACGCGTGCATCACACCGTGAACCTGCTGTTCTCCATGCCGAAGCCAACGATTGCCGCTGTGAACGGCGCGGCCGCGGGACTCGGTGCCGATATGGCGCTCAGTTGCGACTTTGTCGTAGCGTCGGAGGAGGCCAGCTTTGCGTGGAGTTACATCAAGCGCGGCTTGATTCCCGACGGCGGTGGCATGTATTTCCTTCCGCGCCGTGTGGGTCTTTCGCGGGCCAAGGAACTGATCTTTAGCGGCCGTAAGGTCGAGGTGCCTGAGGCACTCGCGCTCGGGATTGCAGACCGCGTCAGCCGGTCGGACGCGCTCCTCGCCGATGCGCAGGCGTGGGCTGAAGAACTCGGTCAAGGCTCGCCGACCGCGCTCGCGCTTGGCAAGTCGATCCTGAATCAGAGTTATGAGCTGTCGGCCCATCAAATCTTTGCGCAAGGCAGCCAGGCGCAGGCGGTCTGCTATACGAGCCACGAGCATCGGGAATCCGTCCTCGCCTTTTTGAACAAGAGCCGGTGAATGTCATGAGTGGAGTGGTCAAGATGAATGCAATTTCACGCCTTATCAGCCCGCGCAGCGTGGCCATCATCGGTGCATCGGCGGATGCCGCGAAGACGTCTGGTCGCCCCGTGGCCTACCTGAAGAAGCACGGGTTCGAGGGACGGATTTATCCCGTCAACCCGCGAAGCGAGACGATCGGCGGCCTGCGTTGTTACCCGGACGTTGCGTCGCTGCCCGAAGCGCCGGACGTAGGCATTGTGTTGCTCGGTGCGGAGCGCGCCCACGCGGCGGTCAGGGAACTGGCGCGCCTTGGTACCGGCGCGGCTATTGTATTGGCCAGCGGCTACGCGGAGACAGGCGAAGAGGGCGCACGGCGGCAGGCGGAGTTGATTGAAGCCGCCGGTTCGATGCGTCTGCTCGGTCCCAATACCATCGGACTGGTGAATCTGACCGAGGGCATCATGCTGTCGGCAAGCGGCGCGCTTGAGACGTCTTCATTCACGGCTGGCGGCATTGGCGTTGTTTCCCAGAGTGGCGGCATTCTCGGCTCACTTCTCTCAAGAGCCGCCTCTCGTGGTATTGGCCTGTCCAAACTGGTGTCGACAAGCAACGAAGCTGACCTCGATGTGGCCGATTTCGTCGACTATCTCGTCGATGACGACGCGACGTCGGTGATCGCGCTGTATATGGAAGGTCTGCGCCATCCTGAGCGTTTCCGGCTGGCCGCAATGCGCGCGGCGGCGGCAGGCAAGCCGATTGTCGTGTTCAAGATCGGGCGCTCGGAATCGGGAGCGCGGTCCGCCATTTCTCACACGGGTGCGCTCGCGGGTGCTGACCGGATGTATGACGCGTTGTTCCAGCAACTCGGCGTGATTCGCGCGGAGAAGTTTTCGGATCTGCTGGACATTCCCGCTGCGCTAGCTGTACGCCGACCGCTATCGGGCAAGCGGGTCGCTATCCTCACCTCTACAGGAGGCGCCGGCACGTTGGTCACTGACAGCCTCGGCATGGGCGGCTTCGATACACCAGCGCCCGACGAGGCGACCGCAACCGCATTGCGTGCGCTGCAGACCGGGGATTACGCCGTGCTCGATCGCAATCCTATCGACGTCACGCTTGCCGGCCTTCAGCCGGACCTTCTGCGCGGCGCCATCCGGACCTTGCTGGCAAGCCCGGGTTACGACGCGGTGGTCGTGATCGTCGGGTCGTCCGGTCTGGCGATGCCGGATCTGATGGCCGGCGCAATTCGCGATGCACTGCCTGGAAGCGACAAGCCCCTTGTCGCATTCGTCAGCCCACACGCGCCGGAAGTCACCGCGTTGCTCAATCGCCAGGGCGTGCCCGCTTTCGTCGATCCGGAGAGTGTCACGGCGGCACTGGGCGCCATGTGGCGGCACACCCGGAATCGGCTCGATGTCCCGCAGCAGGTTAATGCGGTGGCCCTCGAGAAAGTGGCACTGGATGACCTTCCGGTTGGCTCCCTCAATGAAGCACAGGCCAAGTCTTTGTTCAGCCGGTTCGGCATCACGCCGGTGCAAGAACGGATCGTGAGCGATGCGAGCGAGGCGAAGGCAGCCGCGCAAGCGTTTGGCGGCAAGGTCGTGCTCAAGCTTCTGTCCAACGAAATCACCCACAAGAGTGAGGTGGGTGGTGTCGCGGTCGGCTTGAGCGTCGAAACGATCGAAGCGCGGCTCGAACGGATGCGCGATGACGTCCATACGGCGACCGGTACCGTACCGAATGCGTTCCTCGTTCAGGAGATGGTGGCTGGCGGCGTCGAATTGATCTTCGGCCTGCACCGCGATTCACTTGGGACGGCGATGCTGCTCGGCATGGGCGGTGTCACAGCTGAACTGTTCAAGGATACGACGATGCGTTTGCTCCCTGACG
The DNA here is from genome assembly GCF_042680985.1 of Paraburkholderia dipogonis. Taxonomy (NCBI): domain Bacteria; kingdom Pseudomonadati; phylum Pseudomonadota; class Betaproteobacteria; order Burkholderiales; family Burkholderiaceae; genus Paraburkholderia; species Paraburkholderia dipogonis. The sequence continues at coordinate 197,407 of NZ_JBHUFR010000013.1, forward strand.
GCGCCGCGCTGAGGCAGAACGATGCGCTGCAGATGCTGCATGAACTGAAGACGTGGCCGCTGCTGGACGGGTATCGAGGTCGCGTGCGTGCGGACGTCGACGCGCTCGTGGAGGCGATCGTCGCGTTTTCCGGGATGGCCGCGCAACTCGGGGGCCGCCTCGTCGAGGCGGAAATCAATCCGGTTTTCGTACTCCCTGCGGGGCGGGGTGTGAAGGCCGCCGATGGAGTTGCCGTGCTGGCTGAGCGCAATAGTCGGGAGGGCTGATCGAAGGGGCGCCGGAACGATTGATGCTTTCTGGTATCAATCGGCGCAGCGCTGGGCGTTGGCCGCTGCCGCGCGTGACCCGTTCACCGGCGCGCGGTGCGACTTTCAGCGCCCAGCGCTCAGGCCACGAAACGACACTGGGAAGCGGCCGTACGCGTGTCCATATTGCGTCCGCGGTTCAAATGATCGTCAATTTCCGCAGCGCAGCCGAGCATGCGCGGATACAGAAAGATCGTGAAAGCCGCGGTTTCGAGATCGGCCTCGCTGAACTCGCCGCGCCTGAGCGGCTGCCACAACATCTTCAGAAGCAGCGTGGCAATCACGGCATCGACATTGACGCAATAGACGTTACGCGAGACGCCCGCGTCGAACAATGCCTGCACCAGCGCGCGGTAGTAGGCATGAAACGCGTTGTACTCGCCGCGCGCCTCGTAAAGCTCGGCGATGAACAACTCGCGCGGATCGTGATTCACCGGCTTGTCCTTGAAGACCGGGTGATTCACGCCCGGAAGCTTGGCAATGTCGAGGCTTCCCACCTGCTTCTGGCGCGCCTTGTACTGCGCGTATCGCTCCACGGAACACCGCGCGAGCGCTTCGAGGTCCACGGTATGGTGAGCATCGGTCGGATCTTCAAGGCCGCTGCCGCGAAATGCCTCGTTGAGGAATGCGATGCCTTCGTAACCGTTGCCTCCATGTGTATATCCAGTGTGCGTAAGGAACCCCACCAGAGCCTTATTGAGCTGCACCCGCTCGGGGCTTTCCGGGCCATCGGCGGACACTGCGCCCTTTGCTCCCTGCGCCGAAATTGCGCCCGGTCCGTTCGTGAGCAACAAACCGACAAGGGTCCTGAACGCGAAAAGGTCATCGGCGCTCGGTTTCTGGTTGAGGAGCGCCGCGAAAGCGATCTCGGTCAGAGTGCGTTCGCCAAGCAATTCCTGGGTCGCGAATCCGCAAAATCCGTCTGGGCGATGCCGCGAGGCATCCGCTGACGCACCGATCATGGTGCCGAAGAGCTTCGTCCACCACGGCAAGCTTTCCGCTGTCAGGCGTGAGATCCGCTTGCGCATGAGCGGGCCCCAGGCGAGTGTCGTCGTAATCGCCGCGAGTACTGCTTCCGAGCGCGGATGGGCTGGGCCACACAACAGCCACCGGATGATTGCCGAACTCACACCGCGTGAGGCGAGCCCGGTCAGCATCGCTTCGGCGTCTGGGTCGGGTTCATCGCAGAACAGCGCGGCACAGTCAGCGGTGGGGACGCTATTGACATCGAACGTCTCGTCGAACACGTCCGCAAGCTTGGCTGTCGCGAAGCGATCAATCATCAGCGCCGCCGCCTCGCGCGCGGCGCGCTGGCGGTTCGGCCCAATGATCGCCGCCGCGGCTGCAAGCACCGCGTTGGGCGCATTGCCCGCCTCGCGCGAGGCCTGGGCGGCTGCCAGTTCTGGTGTCCCATGCAGATTCACTGCCGCGCCAACCGCCACGTCGATAAGCTTTGCATCGTTTGCACCCCCGGACTCGCGCAACAGTGCGAGGCAGACGTTCTCTTCAAGCGAGCGCGTCGCTGCTTCTAGCATCGATACGCCGTGCAGGCTGCTGACCTGCGATCTGGCGTCCATCTTCGAGGCGCCCGAGGCGTCTTTCAACGGCTGGCGCGGCGGGATTGCGCCGATCTGGCTGTTCACTCGCGCAACCTGTTCGTTGTACGGCGCGACCGCTTCCACGACCGGCAGGGCGAGGTAGTCTGGCGGTTCGATTCCCTGGTCCGAGCCAAACCACGGCTTGAGCGACAGGCTGCCTTCCGGCTCGAAGTCGGGCATCGACGCGTTGGCGCGCATCACTGCCGTGAGTGCTGCGGGAATGTGCGCGATGTTCGTTACAACGGCGCCCTTGACCGAGCAGCATGGATCGTCCGGCGTAAAAAGACGCTCGACGCCGAATTTCTCCATGAACCAGCGCTCCTTTGCGAGAGCATCGTCGGCGCCGCCCGCCATCGCGCCCGCATGGCCCACCGCGCGAGTCAGCCGACTCTTCCAGCGACCCACCACGCAGGCGACTACGGGCTTCGTAAATGTGGCGTCGGCCTCGTAGTAGCCGCCCGGCTCACAGTACAGTACGGCAGCCTTGCTGCGCGCGTCGTTGGCGAGGGCAAACGCAAATTCCGGTGCCGCATAGTGGATGTACACGTCTTTGCCGCTTGATACGACAGTCGATGTGCCCCAGCCGCTCATGCGCAGATATTGCGCGATAGTGGTGCTAAAGCCGCCCGAGTTGGAAAAGATCGCGATCGAGCCCGCCCGCAAAGTCGCGCCGGGATCATCGCCGCCGAGCGCGCCTCCAATGCGTACCTGTTGCCAGGAATCCGCGACGCCCAGCCCGTTCGCACCAAATATGTCGATGCCTGCCTGCTGGCCCATCGCACGAATTTCCCGGGCGTCGTGCACGGAGACCTTCTCCGTGATGATAAAGATCTTGCGCAGTTCGGGATTCACACGGATCAGTTCGGCCACGCCATCGCGCGCGGCCGACGGCGGCAGGTAGACAACGCCGCAATTGAAACGATGCCCGGCTTCGAGGCCCTCGCGCACGTTGTTATAGACGGGAATGTCGCCGGCGGGCGTCGCGAGTACCTGCCCGCCCTTGCCGGGCGCGGTACCGAATACGACATTGCCACCGGAAAACGCGTGGCTCACCGGAGTCACGTCCGACGACTCGCCCCCCAGAATGTTGAGCACGCATACGCGGTCCTCGCGCGTGGCGATTTGCGCGAGCGACTGCACGCCGACGAAGTACCTGAAATGATTGTTGCCTTGCTTGACCATGTCGATCTCCTTACGCCTGTGCCGTGGTTGCCCGCGATTGCGCCTGACGCGCGCCGATATGCGCGGCGATCTGCGCTCGTCCTCCCGATTGCATCCATGCATCGGCTTTGCGTGCGTACTGGATCACTTCGCTGATATCGGAGTCAAAGCCGAAGAGGCGATAAGGAAGGCCGAGCGAATCGCAGGTGTCGCGCAGTGCGGACATGCCACGCACAAGGTTCGGACCGCCGCGCCCGAGGACGACATAGAGCGGCGTCGGGCCGTGCTCGCTGAAGTGCTCGCGTAGCGCATCGGCCATTGCGCGCAGTGTTTCGTAGATGTCAGTGTTGTTGGACTTGCCGCCAATGATGAACAGTACGTTGGACTGCTTCAGCCAATGTCGGAAGCAGATGCGCGCCACTTCCTTCATCTTTTCGTAGGGTGGATTGCCGCCGAAATCCGAAGAGATGATGGCCGCGTCCCCCAACATTTCTGTGACGAGCGAGTTGGCCCCGCCGCCGAACGTGGGCGCGAGGATCGTTCCCTTCTCGTTGATCACATAGACATCACTTTGCCCCTGGTGAGTGCGAAGCTGGTTGATCTCCTGCTCAAAGTCCGAGTAGTCCGCGGCGAACAGGTGAGCCGGCAGGCCGAGACGCGAGACGCGCGGGTCGTCGCGGTCGAACCCGCACTTGAAGTCGCAGGCCACCGGCGTCAGTCGCCCCTTGCCGTCCTCGCGCATGCGGATCGGATTTAGCTCGAGCGTCGTCATGCCGAAGTCGTGAAAGAGCTCCCAGAGCTTCGGCAATTGCTGCACGAGCGGGGAAATGATCTCGCGTGGCGCGCCAATCTCGCTCAGCGCATTGGCGACGACGAACGCCTTCAACCCGGTCAACGCGTCGAAGGGCACCATGGCGACGTGCTTTGGATCGACCTCCTCGATGTCCATGCCGCCCATGTGTGAGAGCGTCATGGTAGGAGCGCGAAAACGGGTGGAGTCGGTGATCGAGAAGTAAACTTCATGTTTGGCCGGTACACCCGCTTCAAACGTGACCCCGTTCGCCTTGGCTCTCACATGACCCACGGCATGTTCTGCGAAGTACAGCCGTTCTTTTTCTTCAAGCGCCGTCTTGAGATCGGTCGCGCGGCCGAGCAGGCCGGCTTTGCCTTTTTTCCCCACGCCACCCTTGAATACCGGCTTGATAAATATCTGTCCGTGGCGATCAATAAGCGACTTGATCTCTTCTTCACTCGCGCTTGGGCCTAGCACTTCGCTGGACGGGAAGCCGACGAATTGCAACAGATGCGCGCCGTGCAACATTCCGGTGATCTGCATATAAGTGTCTCCTGAATTTAAAGGCAATGACGAAGGAAGCAGGTACTGCGTACTCGTTCAGTTCGCCGCGGCAGGCGCGAGATACACCGCTGCCCGTGGATACGCTCTTAAGCGTCGGCAGGATTCACTTAGCGGGGCGGGTCATGCGAAATGCGCATCGGCGCATCGGTGACCGTTGGGCGGCGCTCGTCATGGGGCTTGCGCCGGGATGCGGCGAAAACGCTGTTCTGCGCTTCGCGCCTGTCTCCGATTCGTTGTCTGTCGATGCGTTTTATGAACGTCTTGAGCATCGATATTTGCCCAGGACGCCCCAAAGGAGAAGTGCAATTTTTCGAAGCATTGATGTTTAATGGTTATCAATGTCCCGCTTGCACCGCGATCAATCTCTGTCTTCGTCGCGGCGGTGCTGCCGCCGTGTTCAACGTCTTCATCAAGCTTTCAGTCGTTTATGTCGTTCCGCACTTCTTGGACGATCGCCTTATTGCAGCACAGCCATCAGAGGAGAGGGTTTCGTCTTTCCGATCAGTGACCGTCTACAAACAGGTGGGCGGCACATGGTTTGCGATGTGGATGGTTTGGACGCAGTAGCTCTATTTACGGTGAACGATTTGGCTGTTTGTCGACGGGACAAAGTTGCAAATCTGACCATGGCGTGCCCGCAACATAGTGGAGCGAAAAGTTCACGTTCTTTAACGACATGACATCATCCGAAACTCCTCTCTGCCAATTTTTCTTCTCATAGACTTCATGATCTCCAAGATGCTTCGTAAGAACCTTTTGGACGCGCCGCCGATCCGCATCGGGTGTGCGGGCTGGGGATTGTCGAGCGCGATCGCGGCGCGATTTCCCAGACAGGGGACTCATCTTGAACGGTACGCGACGATCTTTTCGGCGGTTGAAATCAACTCGTCGTTCTATCATTCGCATCAACCAAAAACATACGCTCGGTGGGCCGCGAGCGTGCCCGATGCGTTCCGGTTTTCCGTCAAAATCCCACAGAAAGTCTCCCACGAACTCAGGCTGTCTGACGCAGACGCCGTCATGGACGAATTTTTGCAGCAGGTCATGCAATTGGGCGATAAATTGGGGTGTCTGTTATTGCAATTGCCTCCCAGTCTGGCGTTGGACGAGGTCACTGCGCGACGTTTCTTTCGCCGGCTGCGGAGCCTCACAGACACTTGTGTAGTGTGTGAACCGCGTCACGCGACATGGTTCACTGAAGAGGGTGCCCAGGTGATGAAAGATGCAGGCGTCGGCTGTGTGCGCTCCAATCCGCCTCCAGCCGCCGCTGCCGATCCGGTTGGCGATCCGTCTACGTTATACATCCGCCTGCATGGGGCGCCCAGAATTTACTATTCAGCCTACGACGAATCGTTCATTGAAGCGGTGGCCGCCCGGATTGCCGAAGCTCGAAACTCATGCTCGGAAGTCTGGTGTATTTTCGACAATACGGCAGCTGGCGAGGCTATACCCAATGCTCTCACGTTGATGGAGCGACTAAGGGAAAGTGAGTCGCCTTAAGATGCCCGCATGTGGTGAAGTCGGTCATGGCCATAATTGGCTTGCTGCGTCGCCTTCGCTCAGCGACGCCGTGTCGGCTCAAGCTCGCCGCGCGCAGCCAATGCGACGATGCGATCAGCCGTTCGACACGCGATCGCCTGAATCGTCAGCGATGGATTCACCCCGCCAACGGTCGGAAACACAGAGCCATCGCAAATCCAGAGATTGGGGATGTCCCAACTGCGGCAGTCGGCATCGACCACGCTGGTCGACGGATCGTCGCCCATGCGCGCCGTGCCGTTCAGATGACAGGTATCGTCCTCTTCGCGCCAGATTTCGCGTCCTCCCGCCGCGCCAAGCGCCTGCTCCATGAAGTCGAGCGAATGCGCGATGAGCCGCTTGTCGTTATCGCACAGCGAATAGGTCACCCGCGCGATGGGCAGCCCGTACTGATCTTTCTCGTCGGCAAGCGTCACCCGATTGTGTTCCTGCGGCAGCATTTCGCCGACAATTTTCAGCCCCGCCTGATGGTTGTACTTTTGCATCTCGCGGCTCAGCGCATCGCCCCACAGCCCCCGGCCGTTTTGCACCGCAGCCCAGCCGGCAGGTAGCGGTCCCTGACTCATATAAGCGTAACCGCCGAAGAAGTCTTTACCGGTGTCTTTGTAATTCCAGTGCTCGGTGATCGCGAGTGACGGCGGACCCTTGTACCAGCGAATCTCGTCGTCGAACGAGCCGTAGACGGCTTGATTGGACTGCGCCATGAGGTTCTTGCCGACGAGGCCGGAACTGTTCGCAAGGCCGTCCGGAAAGCGGCCGTTGCCGGACATCAGCAGAAGACGCGGCGTTTCGATCGCATAGCCCGCCACCACGACGTGTTTCGCGCGCTGGAATTGCCAGCGTCCTTCGCGCAAGTACTCGACGCCGGTCGCTAGGCCAGCCTCATTGGTGGCGATCCGGCCGACCATCGCCAGATCGCGTATTTCGGCGCCGGCGCGGACCGCACGCGGGATCCACGTGACGAGGGCGCTCTGCTTGGCGTTGGTCGCGCATCCGGAGGTACAGAAGCCGCGATACACGCACGGGTGCGCTTTGCCGCGCGGCGCGGACAGCGTCGCCAGCGGCGTGGCGGCCCAGTCGATGCCGAGCGCTTCGGCGCCGCGCGCGAGCACCAGTGCCGCGGCATTCAGTTCATGCGCGCGATAGGGATAGCGGGGCCGCTTCGGCCCCCACGGATAGTTGACCGGCCCCGAAATGTTCAGCGCGTCTTCCACCTGTGCGTAGTAGCGCCACATCTCCTGCCAGTCGAGCGGCCAGTCCGCGCCGTAGCCGAGCAGACTGCGCGATTTGAACCACTCGGGCCGAAAGCGCAGCGACACCATCGCAAAGTGCACCGTGCTGCCGCCGACAGCTTTGCCGCTGTTGTTATTGCCCAGCTTGAGCGGGTTGGCGCCGTCGCAGATGCGCTCATCGGTCCAGTATAGCTTCGACTGATGGGTTTCGTCGGAAGCGAACTCTTCAAGCGGACGCCACCATGCGCCCGCATCGAACGCGACGACCCTGAAGCCCTGTTCCGCCAGCCGGCACGCAAGCGTGCCTCCGCCCGCACCGGTGCCGACGATCGCGAAATCGACTTCTTCGTCATTCGGATACTCTCGCATCGGAATCCAGCCGCCCCGCTCGAACACGTCGGGAGCTCGCCCATGCTTGCCGCGCGGAGAGTGTTGGGCTTCATCGAGCACCCTGGTTCTCCTCGCGAGCCTGGCTTTCGTCGCCGGGCTTCGCTTCAGCGGCCTCCCACGGGTCGCGCCGGTTGAAATACATGCGGACGTAGCCGCGCGGATTGGCGGGGCCGCCAAAGCCGATTTCGCTCCATGCGTGCGGGTGCGAGTAGTAGAGGCTGCAGATGTCGTGCAGCAGGCGTTCGGCGAAGAACAGCTTCGCCGGCATCCCGAGCCACGCATCGCCGGTCAGTTCGCCGCGTTGCATCGATTCGAGCAGCGCCAGCTGGAGGGGCTTTTCGAGGCTGGCAAACGGCAGCTCGTGACGGGCGCGGCTTTCGGCGTCGAGCGCGGCGAGGCCGGTCCGCCATGCATCCTGAAGCGGGGGCAGGCGTGCGTCGCGGTAGCCGTCGCCGGTATTTTTCACGAGCTTTGCATCGAGCAATGCGGCCAGCGCGACCACCGGATGTGCATCGGCTTGCGGCACGATAGCGGCGCACAGGGCGCGCGCGGCGAGCCATTCGACGGCATTGAAAAAGCGCGGCTCCGCTGGCGTGGCGAGGCGTTCCGCGATGACCTCACGGGTCGCGTCGTCCCATGATGGCGTAGCGCGTTTAGCGAGTACGTCGTAGCCGGGGTAGCGGGTGGGCCGAGGCGGCCTGGTGGTGTCGGTCATGTTTCGGTCTCCCTCAGGCGCAGCGCCGCGAGCCCTGCCAGCGCCAGAGCTGAAAAGCTCGGTGGCGCGGGTAGTGGAGGGCCGCTGAACAGGTTCTGACTCCAGTTGCGCCAACCGCCCTGGCGGCGCGCGATACCGCGTGCATGAAAGCCGGCACCGACGACGCCGAGCGCGGTGGTGATGCGCAGGCACCAGCGCGTGAACCAGCGCTCGCCGGGCTCGGCCAATGCCGCCTGAGCGAGCAGTGCGGCGGCGAGCGGCGGCACCGTCACCGGCGCGTACATCGCGCGATGCTGGAACGCGCCGCGAAAATGCAGCAGCGCAACTTCACCGGCCGTGCCGAGCAGCCCCGCGCTGACGAGCAAGCCGAGCGCACGGCCTGCGGGCATCCCCAGCAAGCGGGGATCGCGTGCGGGTTCATTGCGCAATAGCTCGGCGACCGCGCCCAGCGAGCCCGACAGCAGCAACGCCATCGGCGCACCGACCGGCGCCGCGTGAAACAGGTTGTTCCAGCTCCAGCCGCCGGGGCGCTTCGTCACGTTGTACAGATGGAAGCCGGTGCCCGCCATGCCGGCAACGGCGGCGCCAAGATAGATCGCATGACGCAACTGATGACTCTGCTGCCGCCGGTCCCGGCCGCCATGCAGGCCCGCCAGCAACGAAAGGGTGGACGAGACGAGCGGCACATACATCGCCGGGTTGTCGAACGAGCCGCGATAGTGCTCCATCGCGCTGTCGGCGAGCACGGAAAGCGCGAGCAGCGCGGAACTGTGGTTGAACGAGCGGGCTGCCTCGATGTGGGCGGTGACGCGAGGCGCGGGCGTCGCCGGCGGCATGCGCCGCGTGGGCGCGGCACGGCCCGAGAGGCTGCGCGCAGCGTACGCTGTCCGGCGCTGCGCGGTTTCCTCTCTTGCCGGGCGTACCGCAAGCGCCGCGACCGCGGCTGCACCCACTGCGGTGCATAGCAGCCCCACCATTCGTTGCGAACTCATTCTTGTGGGTCCCTTTGCTAGTCGACGCGATAGGCCGCAGCGTCGGATGTCTTCAATTCGAGCCCGCAGCCCGGACGTGTCAGGTCGGGCGCTATAACGCCGTCGACGGGCCGGGGAGCGCCGTCGAACAGCATCGACTCGATCCGCACGTGATCGTGGAACCATTCCTGGTGACGCAGGCGTGGCGCCGCGCAAGCGACATGAAGATGCAGCGCGGGCGCGCAGTGCGCCGACAGCGGCACGTGAAAGGCGTCGCAGAGATCGGCGGCCTGCATGAAGCCGGTGATGCCGCCGCAGCGGCTCGCGTCAGCCTGCAGGACATCGACCGATTGCCCTTCCAGCAGATGCCGGAAATCATCCAGCGTGTAGCCGTACTCGCCGGCGGCGATCTCCATGCCGGTGGGCGCGTGCTCGCGCACGAAACGCAAGCCGGCAGGATCGTCGGACGACACCGGCTCTTCGAACCACGTCACGTTCTGCGCCGAAAATCGCTGTGCCCAGTGCAATGCCTGTGCAGGCGTGAATGCACCGTTGGCGTCGACGAAAAGCCCAGCATTGCCGATGGCTGCGCGCGCCAGTTCCACGCGCCCGGGATCGGCGTCCGGCTCGCTGCCGATCTTGATCTTGACCCAGCGGCAGCCGTCCCGCTCGAGCCAGCCGGCCAGTTGCTCGCGCATCTGCTGCCGGGTGTAGGTGGTGAAACCGCCGCTGCCGTAGATGGGCACCGCATCGCGCGCCGCTCCGAGGAGCCGGGCGAGCGGCACGCGGAGCAGTTTCGCCTTGAGGTCCCACAGTGCGCAATCGACGGCGGAGATCGCGGTGGCCGCGAGACCCGAGCGCCCGAGATTGCGCACCTGACGCTGCATGCGTTGCCAGTTCGCGCGGATGTCCCACGCGTCATGCTGCAGCACGCATTCTGCGAGCGTGTCGTGAATCAGCGCGACGATGCTTTTATCGCTATACGTATAGCCGATTCCGGTTTCCCCGGCCGCCTGCAACTCGACGACGACCAGCGTGGTTGCTTGCCACGCGAACGTGCCATCCGCTTCCGGCGCGTCGGTCGGAATGCGGTAGGCACTCGCTTTTATCGCGCTAACCGGCGCATGCGGCGTGCCGTGGGTTGCAATCCGATTCGTCATGTTGGCACGCCTATTTGTCGTGATGCCCGGGAAGGACTGCGCCGAGTACCTGCTTCGCTGTTTCGACGATGACGTTGCCTTCGTTCGGATCGCCCTTCATCAGCGTCGACGCGAATGCTTTGGCCTGAGCAAGCGTGATATGCGGCGGCAATGGCGCGATGTTCGGATCGGCTTTTACTTCGATCACGACCGGCCGGTCCGACGCCAATGCTTCGTCCCACGCCGCGCCCATCTGCTCGTCGCTGTCGACGTAAATGCCCTTGAGCCCGATCAGCTCCGCGAACTTGTGATACGGCACCGAGGGAATATCCTGCGATGCCTCGAACTTGGGATCGCCCTCCATCGCGCGCTGCTCCCATGTGACCTGATTCAGATCGCTGTTGTTCAGCACCATGCAGATCCAGCGCGGATCGGCCCAATCTTTCCAGTACTTCGACACGGTGATCAGTTCGGCCATGTTGTTCATCTGCATCGCGCCGTCGCCGACCAGCGCGAACACCGGACGCTCGGGGAATGCGAACTTGGCCGCGATCGCATAAGGAACCGCGGCGCCCATCGACGCAAGTCCACCGGACAGCGAACACATCATGCCGCGCTGGACTTTCAGATCGCGCGCATACCAGTTCGCGCAGGAGCCCGAGTCGCTCGTCACGATCGCATTGGCGGGAATGCGTTTGGACAACTCCCATACCGTGCGCTGCGGATTGACCGCGTCCTTGCCCGCCTGTTGCGCGCGCTTGTCGAGCGTCTTCCACCAGTCCGCGGTCCAGCCTTCGATCTTCTTGCGCCACGCGCGGTCCGGCTTGTCTTCGAGCAGCGGCAGCAACGCGCGCAACGTCTCCACGCTATCGCCGACCAAGTTGACTTCCATCGGATAGCGCAGGCTGAGCATGTCCGCCTTCAGGTCGATCTGCACGCCGCGCGCCGCGCCTTCTTTCGGTAGAAACTCCGAGTAAGGAAAGCCCGAGCCGATCATCAGCAACGTGTCGCATTCGGCCATCAGGTCGTAGCTCGGCTTGGTGCCGAGCAGGCCGATCGAACCCGTGACCCACGGCAGATCGTCGGGCAGGGCGGCTTTGCCGAGCAGCGCTTTTGCGACGCCCGCGCCGAGTTTGTCGGCGACGGCGATGACTTCGTCGGTGGCATGCAAGGCGCCGGCGCCGACGAGGATCGCGACTTTCTTGCCGGCGTTGAGGACGTCGGCGGCTTGCTGGAGATCGTCCGGATAGGGCACGAGACGCGGCGCGCGATAGCCCACGCCCGAGTGCAGCGTGCCGTGCTTGCGGCCGGGGGCTTCGTAGGGCAGATCCTGCAGGTCGTTGGGCAGCACGATCGCGGTGACTTTGCGCTCGGAGAGCGCAATGCGCACGGCACGGTCGACCAGATGGCGCACCTGAGCGGGAACGCTGGCCTGTTCGACGAAGGCGCCGGCTACGTCCTTGAACATCGAGACGAGGTCGAGTTCCTGCTGATAATGGCCGCCGAGGGCCGCACGGGCTTGCTGGCCGGTAATGGCGAGGACCGGCATGTGATCCATCCGCGCGTCGTACAGGCCGGTAATCAGGTGCGAGGCGCCGGGCCCCGAGGTGGCGATGCAAACGCCGAGCTCGCCGGTAAATTTGGCATGCGCGGACGCCATGAAGGCGGCCATCTCTTCGTGGCGAACCTGGATGAATTCGATTGGCGCGGTGGGGTTGCCGGATCTGCTTTTCTTAGCTTCCCCTTTCGCTGCGGATTGCGCGCGGTTGAGGGCGCCAAAGACGCCGTTGATGCCGTCACCGGGATAGCCATAAATACGGCGTACTCCCCAGGCGTGAAGACGCTCGATGATGAAGTCGCCGACGGTTTGAGACATGGACATCTCCTGCGTAGGGAAGTGGATTGTCAAAGGTCACGCAAGGGACGTTCCGCGTTCTTTCAAAAGGTAATGTTTTGCGGCGCGTGGCATGAATAGCTCGCGCTTCGCGAAAGTGTGAGATCGCGATCAAGCATGCGGGATTGGCTCCATCGCGACAATTGCCAGGAATGGGAACTGCTTTAGCTTTAGCTGCAGGTCATCACAGACTGATTCGCTACTTGATGGGAATGCGCAATGAGCAAGGTTGCCGTAATCACCGGCGCTGGCGCCGGAGTGGGGCGGGCCGCGGTCGAGGAGTTTGCCCGGCATGGCTACGACGTCGCGCTACTGTCGCGCGATCAGGGGCGCCTCGATCGCGCGGTCACAGATTTGCAGGCGACGTATGGCGTGCGCGCGCTTGGCATTCCGACGGATGTCGCGAACTCTGATGCTCTCGAAGCAGCGGCCTCGCGCATCGAACAGGAGCTCGGGCCGATCGACGTCTGGGTCAACGTCGCGATGGCCACCGTCTTCGCGCCGGTGTCGGAACTCACCGCACGGGAGTTCGAGCGCGGCACCCAGGTCACTTACCTTGGACAGGTCCACGGCACGATGGCGGCGCTCGCGCGCATGCGAGCCCGCAACCGCGGCACGATCGTCAACGTCGGGTCCGCATTGGGCTATCGCTCGGTGCCGCTCCAGTCGATTTATTGCGGCGCGAAATTCGCCGTGCGGGGCTTTACGGACGCGCTGCGCTCCGAGATCATCCATGACGGATTGAACGTTCATCTGACCATGGTGGACCTGCCCGCGCTCAACACGCCGCAGTTCGACTGGGCGTTGAACAAGATGGGGAAAAAAGCGCAACCCGTCGCCCCGATCTACGAACCCGAGGTGGCGGCGCGGGCCATCTTTTTTGCCGCGACGCATCGGCGAAGACAGGTTTGGGTGGGCTTCTCGACGGTCAAGGCAATTCTCGCGAACCGGATTGCGCCGACGTGGATCGACCGGTATCTCGCGAAAGCAGGCTATGACGGACAACTCACCGACGAGCCGCTCGAACCGGACGCACGCGGCAATCTTTTCGATCCTGTGCCCGGCGACTATGGAGCGCACGGGCGTTTCGACAAGCAGGCGCGGCCGCGCAGTTGGGAGATGCTGACGAGCAGGCATCGCAACGTGTTCTGGGCGGTGGTGGGAGTCGGAGCTGTGAGTGGCATCGGCTTGCTCATCAGGAGAAAAGGCAAGATGTGAGTGTTGTTCTTTGCCGGCAAGAGTGATCGCATGGTGACCGGCGTACACCGATTCGCGATGCGTCGCGAGCCGCTCGAAAACGGCGCAGCACGGCAAGGCGGCAATCATGAGCAAGCTGATAGAGGACTACGCGCTGCTGGGTGACGGTGAAACAGCGGCTCTGGTGAGTAGAGACGGTTCAATCGACTGGCTGTGCTGGCCGCGCTTTGACGATGACGCCTGCTTCGCCGCGCTCCTTGGAACGGACGAGCACGGGCAGTGGACGCTCGCGCCTGCGGACTCGTGCGACGCTGTTATTGAGCGTAGTCGACGGTATCAGGACGACACGCTGGTCATGGAAGCCGACTTCCGGACGTCGAGCGGCGAAGTGCGGATTATCGATTTTATGCCCGTGCGAAAGACGTTTTCGTCGATTGTGCGCATCGTGGTCGGACTTCGCGGGACCGTGCGGATGCACAGCCGCATGCGTCTGCGTTTCGATTATGGTGCGCTGTCGCCGTGGCTGGCATCGGCGGGTGATGATGTGATCGCAAAGGTGGGTCCCAATCTGGCCGTCTTGCGTGCGCCGGTAAAGCTCGGTATTGACTACGATTCGATCGACGCTCGATTTGAAATCAAAGCCGGTGACCGCATTCCCTTTGTCATGAGCTATGCCGACCCACATGAGGGAGCGCCTGCGCCGATCGACGCCGAAGCCGCGCTCGCGTCGACGCAACATTTCTGGCGCGACTGGATCGGCCACTTTGACGATCGCAAGACGCATTGGCCGCGCCAGGTGCGCCGCTCGCTCATCACGCTGAAGGCGTTGATTCATCAACGCAGCGGTGGTCTGGTTGCTGCGCCCACCACTTCGCTGCCGGAAGCGCCCGGCGGCGAGATGAACTGGGACTACCGCTATTGCTGGCTGCGCGATGCGAGCTTCACGCTGACAGCGCTGCTGAACGCCGGATACCATGAAGAAGCCGAAGGCTGGCGAAACTGGCTGCTGCGCGCGATCGCAGGTTCCCCGGACAAGATGCGGATCATGTACCGCGTCGATGGCGCGCGTCACCTCCCGGAGTGGACAGTCGAGTCGCTGCCCGGCTATCGCTGTGCTAAGCCGGTGCGGATCGGCAATGCTGCGTCCACGCAGCTTCAACTCGACGTCTACGGCGAAGTGCTGGAGTGCCTCGATCTTGCTAGTCGCGGCGGGGTTTCGACATCGGACCAGGAACTCGTGGTCGAGCGCAGGTTGATCGAGCACCTCGAAACGATCTGGCAAACCGCGGGTTCGGGAATGTGGGAGTCTCGCTCCACACCGCGGCATTACACCTATTCGAAAGTGATGGTCTGGGTGGCATTCGACCGATTTATCAAACGCCATGAAACGCGCGACCTGGTCAGCCGGGACATGCTCCAGCGCATCATCAGATTGCGTCGGATCGTTCACGGCGAGATCTGTCGCGAGGGGTGGAATGAGGGGCTCGGTACCTTCACGCAGCAGTACGGGGCGCAGACACTCGATGCCAGTGTCCTGCTGCTGCCGCTAGTCGGATTCCTTCCGGTCGACGATTACCGCATGGCGTCCACGATCGCGACGATCGAACGGGAACTGACGGAAGGCGGCTTGATTCGACGTGGAAAAGCCGCTGCAGGTGGACCGAATGAAGGCGCGTTTCTGGCTTGCTCATGCTGGATGGCCGAGTGCATGCAACTGCAAGGCCGCGATCAGGAGGCGAGGGCACAGTTCGAGCGCGTGCTCGATGTGGCGAACGATCTTGGGCTTCTCGCCGAAGAGTACAACGTGCCGGGACGGCATCTGGCAGGTAACTTTCCACAGGCGCTGACGCATCTGGCTATTGTCAATACGGCGCTTGCGCTTAGTGGGCCGACGCTGCGGCGCGGGCGGTATTAGCGACCAGCGTCGAGCCCGAGGGATGTCTACAGGCTCCAGCGCTCTTCGGCATCAACATGCCTCGCTTCCGGACGGAGCGGCACGCCGCTTGCGTGGTACTTGAAAAGAGGAGGATGTTGCGTCGCCGACGCACTTCGCTCGACCTCATTTCGAAGAGGCAACATGAAAAAAATGACAGGCATAGGAGCCGCGTGCGGTTGCCAGATGGCGCAAGAACCGGCTGCAAATACCGGAGGCAGCGAGTGACCGTCCGCACAACATTCCCGCTCCTCTCTTCCCGCCGAAACCAGTCATGACTCTCGACCAGCGTATTAGAAGCATGCGTAGAACCATGCGCGAAATGTTCGGCATCTCCCGCTTACGCGCCGGCCAGGAAGAGATCATTCGCAGCGTGCTCGAACGGCGCGACACGCTCGCCACGATGCCGACTGGCGCCGGCAAATCGCTGTGCTATCAGCTACCCGCGCTGCATCTCGACGGCACGACCCTGGTCGTATCGCCGCTCATCGCGCTCATGAAAGATCAGGCGGACAAACTTGCTGCGTCCGGTATCGATTGCACGGTTGTGAATAGCACGTTGCGACGGCGCGCGGAGCGCGAAGCGCTGGAACGGATTGCGGGCGGGGAGGGTGGCATCGTATTTGTTACGCCGGAGCGCCTCACGCAGCCGGCTTTTATCGATATCTTGCGATCCCATGCCGATCGCCGCATTGGACTCGTGGTGGTCGATGAAGCACATTGCGTTTCGCATTGGGGTCACGACTTCCGCCCGGCCTTCCTCGAAATCGCGAGCGCGGTCAAAGCTATTGGCCGGCCGCCGGTACTTGCACTGACCGCGACGGCCACCGCCGAGGTGCTGGACGACATCGTGCGCTCGTTGGGCCTGCGCGAGCCGCGAATCGTACGGACCGGTACGCTGCGTCAGAATCTGCGCTACCGGGTCGTGCAGGTCAGCACGGCGGGCGGCAAAGACGATAACACTCGCGCGATGGAGGCAAAACGCGAACAACTGCGCGAACTGACCCACTCCCTCGCGGGCACCGGCATTATCTATGCCGCGACGGTGGCGGATGTCGAACGCATTTACGGCTGGCTCGTCGAGGCGGGCGAGTCGGTCTCGCGTTATCACGGCCGGCTTGCCACGAACGTGCGCGACGCAGCGCAGGAGCAGTTCATGTCCGGGGCGACGCGCTTGATGGTTGCCACCAACGCATTCGGCATGGGCATCGATAAAGCGGATATCCGCTTCGTGATCCACTATCAGATGCCCGGCAGCCTCGACGCGTATTACCAGGAAACGGGCCGCGCGGGCCGGGACGGTGAACCGGCCGACTGTGTGCTGCTGTTCGATCTCGGCGACCGGCGAATTCAGCAGTTTTTTCTGGCCGGCCGTTATCCGAGCGTCGAACTCGCACAGCGCGTGTACGACGCGCTGGCGGCGTGTTGCAATCAGAACGCGAAGGGCGCAACGCTCACGGCGCTCAAACAGGTATTGGCCGATGTCGGAAGCGCCAAGCTGGAAGTTGCGTTGAACATGCTGGTGGACGCGCGTATTGCAGGACGTGACCGGCAGCACCGCTACCGGCTGCTCACGCGGCCAGCAGCGGAGCAAACCGCCGAAACGCCACGCGAGCTCGTGGCAAAAGCTGCCGCGCGATTCGAGCAAATGAGCGCACACGACAAGGATACCTTGCAGAAGATGATCGACTACGCGCAGACCGGTCAATGTCGCTGGCGCGCAATTCTCGATTATTACGGCGATACGCCAAACATGGAGCGCTGCGGCGTGTGCGACAACTGCGTGAGCCCGCCGCAAATCGACGTGCGGTTCGACACCGACACCCTGATCTCCGACACATCGTCGCCTATAAAACCGCATGCATCTGAGCCGCGCGAGCCGCATCGATGGGCGCGCGGCGATCCAGTTCGTGTGCCACGCTACGGGGTCGGTGAAGTTGCGCTGGCGAGCGGCGAGCAGGTCGCGGTGCAGTTTCCGGACGGCCGCACCCGCACCTTCATGTCGAACTATGTGCGAGCAGCGCGCCGTAGCCTGTCATAGCGCCACACGGAACAAGCTACGTCAAACCATCACAAGCGTTTAAACGGAGTATTCGATGAAGCCCCTTACCTTGGAACAGTTCAAGACACAGTTGGCGGTGATGCTCCGTCGCATCCCTTATGGCACGAGTGCCGATTTGACGGACTATGCGATTGCCTTCTGGGATGGCGCCCGTGTTGTCTATGCATTCATTTCGGACAACGACGGAACTGAGCAGATCGACGATGAATTCGAGTTGGGCGAATACGAATGGAACCACTGGCATGAAGACTTTGCGAACTGGATTAACGAGCCTGTGTTTAGCGTGAGGGCTGATCTCCACAAACGGCCCTTGGCGGCGCCGGCTGATACTGACGTACGGTAGACGACACGGTGGCGCGTGCGGAGGCACACCGGTGGACAGG
The DNA here is from genome assembly GCF_042680985.1 of Paraburkholderia dipogonis. Classification (NCBI taxonomy): domain Bacteria; kingdom Pseudomonadati; phylum Pseudomonadota; class Betaproteobacteria; order Burkholderiales; family Burkholderiaceae; genus Paraburkholderia; species Paraburkholderia dipogonis. The sequence goes on from NZ_JBHUFR010000013.1 coordinate 215,283, forward strand.
CAGGAACGGCGCAGGCCGTCCTCGAAGAATCGGCGAAACTGTGCGGTGGCGTGCGGGCGCCGCTGAATGTCGAAGGCGATCGCAACCCGAGCAGCTGGAGAGACAGCGTGGTCACCGCGACGCCCGGCTTCAGGGAAGCGTTTCACCAGTTCGCAGCGGCTGCCCGAAACATGCGGGGTAGTCGCTATTGGTCCCGCGCGCTCACACGCCCATAATGGTTCATTTCAACCATTCAATAGCCCCAGATGCGCGACCGAATCGATGAGGAGATCACCTTCCGCAAGCTGGAAGTTCTGCTCGCGTTCATGGAGACCGGCAACCTCTCGAAGGCGGCCGAGGCGTTGAACGTGAGCACGGTCAGCGTGCACCGGGCGCTGCATTCGCTCGAACAAGGCGTGCGCTGTGCGCTGTTCCGGCATGAAGGCCGCAACCTCAAGTCGACGGAAGCGGCGCAAATGCTCGCCGATGTCGCCCAGGAGGTCCTCGCGCTGATGTCCGATGGCATTCGCGCGACGCGCGATGCAGCAGGCTACTCGTCGGACCGCCTGAGGATCGGCTCGCTGTACTCGCTGACCATCAACACCGTGCCTGGCATCGTCGTCGACCTCAAGGTGCGGCGGCCGGCGCTTCAGGTCGAACTCGCGCTCGGTTCGAATGCCGAGCTGCTCGACAAGCTCAAGCAAGGCACAGTCGATGCGGCCCTGATGGCCGTGCCGGAGACCGAACCCGAAGTCGGCGCGCTGCCGCTTTTCGAAGACGACATCTTTTTCGCCGCCCCTGCCAACTCGCCGTACGCGAACCTCGAAGCGGTCGATCTGCGTGACTGCCGCGACGAGACATTCGTTTCGCTCGGCGAGGGTTTCGTCACCTATCACGGCTTTGTCGAGGCGTTTCGCGTCGCGGACTTCACACCGAACGTGACGATGAAAGTCGGTGACATCTTCTCGCTGATGAACCTGGTGAGCGGCGGAGTCGGCTATACGCTATTGCCGGGCCGGGTGCGCGGCGTATTCGGCGACAAGGTGCAATTCATTCCGCTCAAGCCGCAATACCTGATGCGCCAGACCATCGGCGTCAGCTTCCTGCGCGCTCGCGAGCGCGATCCGAATCTGCTCGCGCTGATGGCCGTCTGCCGTTTGCGCACGAGAAGCGTCGGCTGAGATTCAGGCCGTCAGTCGCGCGCCGATTCACGCTCGATCACCATGCGAAGGCGAGGCAGTGCGGTGTCGCCGCAGCTTGCCGCGATGGCTTCGTCGAATGTCGCGCTGATCAAGCGGGTCGACACGTTGCCGGCCGGCATCAGTCTCTCCTTGCCTAAGCTATCACGCGCCCATTAATGCCCGCGTCGCGAAGAACAGCACCGAAGGTCCGAGCAGGCAGCCGATGCCCGTGTGAAATGTCGCGATCAGCGCGCCGTACGGCACGAGCCGCCGGTCGGTCGCGGCGAGGCCGGCGCTCACGCCGCTCACCGTACCCGCAAGGCCGCCGAAGATCATCGCGGAACGGGGCGTCTTCAATCCCATGAAGCCGGCCGCGATCGGCGTGCCGATCATCACGATGATTGCCTTGATCAGCCCCGTCGCGATGCTGAGCGCAATCACGTCCGAGCTGGCGCCGATCGCAGCGCCCGTCACCGGACCGACGATATACGTGACCGCGCCCGCGCCGATGGTCGTCATGCTGACCGCGTCGGTGTAGCCGAACGCATGAGCGATGCTCGCACCGACGATGAACGGCAACAAGGTGCCGAGCAGCAGAGACACGACGCCGATCAGCCCGGCCTTGCGCGCCTCGTTAGCCTGCACTTCGAATGCGGTGGCGACGATGGCGAAATCGCGCAGCATCGCGCCGCCCATCAGGCCGACGCCCGTGAAGAGCGGCAGGTCGGCGAGACCTTTCTGTCCGCCCGTGAAGACGCCGCCGAGCCAGGCGAGCACGAGGCCGATCACGATCGCGATGGCCGAGCCGTGCACGCGTCCAAACGTCAGTTTGCGTGAAATCAGCGACGACACCCACATGATCAGACCGACCAGCGCGAACGAAGTCACGAGGCCATTCTGAACGAATATTTTTTCGAGCATGTGCAACATGATGGGCTCCTGCTTCAGATCTCTTCGAGTTGCGGGGCGTTCACGAACGACGTGCTATCGCGGCCGGTGCGGGTAAGGACGCCGATGCAGCACGCGCACACAGCGGCGGCGGCGAATGCCGACAGCAGTGCCACCGGGCCGCCCTTGATCGCCGCAACGACGTTCTGGTTGGCGGCCATGGCGACTACTACGGGGATATACATCGCGCCCCAGAAGGCCACGCCGGCTTCGGTTTCCTTGGGCAGCAGCCCCTTTTTGTGCAGATATAGGCGCAGGAAGATCAGCAGGAGCATCGCGATGCCCACGCCGCCCACGTTCGTCTTGACACCGATGGCGACCCCGAGCAGATCGCCGAGAAAGAGTCCCGCCAGATGGCAGAACGCGAGCAGCGCGGTTCCGTAAATGATCATGTTGTGTCTCCTGAATAGCGCTATTGGTTTGTGGTGAATGGATGCGAAAAAGCCGCTCGTGGCGCCATTACGGCTGAATCAATGTGGCGTCATTGCGATTGCTCCCATAATTTTTGGCGTACCGTAACCGATGCGGCCGGTGCGCGCTGCTCAGGACATGAGGCGAGTCTAGGAAGCGAGAAATCCCGGTTCAATCAAGTTCGGGATGCGACTGTTATCCCAAGCGTAACGATCTTGGGAGGTGAGTGCTGAAAGCCAGACTGGACGGGCCGGCGCGACGGATCTCGTTGCCCTGGGGTCTTCCCGGGCTTGCCGGCCCCTATTTGGTGAGCGGGGGAGCCGGGTGCGCGGGTCCGGGGCTCCGACAGGCCCGTCCCTATGAAGGCCGAGGCGGAACGCGCGACTTTACCGGCTTATCCGGATTCGTATAAAGTGAATCCACCATCTCCGCCCGAAGTGTCCGCATTGTCGCGCTTGTTCCCCGTTACCCGATAGGCGAGCCGTCAGTATGAAATACAAAGACTACTACCAGACGCTGAATGTCGAGCGCGACGCGTCTCAGGAAGACGTCAAGCGTTCATATAGGAAGCTTGCGCGCAAATACCATCCCGACGTCAGCAAGCTCCCGGACGCCGAAGACCGGTTCAAGGAGTTGGGTGAAGCCTACGACGTGCTCGGCGATCCTGAGAAGCGCGCGGCTTACGACCGCATGGGGAGCGAGTGGCGCAACGGCGAGGACTTTGAACCGCCACCGAACTGGGACGAAGGCTTCGAATTCCGCGGCGCGGGCAACGAGGCTGGCGGACAACCCGACTTTCACGATATTTTCGAAAGGATGTTTGGTGGAGCGCATGGCGCGCATGCGCGGCAGCGACCTGTCAATGCGCGCGGCGAGGACCATCACGCGAAGGTGTTCATCGATCTGGAAGATAGCTATCGCGGCGCCCAGCGTTCGATTTCGCTGCAGGTGCCGGCGATGGATGCGCAAGGGCATGTTTCGCTGGAAACCCGTACGCTCAATGTCACCATTCCGAAGGGCATTCGCGCGGGCCAGCACTTGCGTCTGGGCGGGCAGGGCGGCGCAGGCACCACGCCCGGGACGGCGGGTGATCTGTACCTGGAAATCGCCTTTCGCGAACACCCGCGTTTTCAGGTGGACGGTCGCGACGTCTCGCTCGAATTGCCGGTTGCACCGTGGGAAGCGGCTCTCGGCGCGCAAATTGCCGTGTCGACACCAGACGGCTCTGTCGAGATGACGGTGCCCGCGGGTTCCGCCGGCGGCAGACGCTTGCGGCTTAAAGGCAAGGGTATCCCCGCCAGTCCACCTGGCGATCTCTATGTGATCCTTAATATCGTGCTGCCGCCGGCGGATAGCGATAGTGCTAAAGCGGCTTACGGCGCGATGCAGCAAGCCTTCAACTTCGACCCGCGTGCGCATTTCTATCGGTGATCATTGTGAAAGAGACAAGTACGACGACCTATTTGCAAGGGCACATTGTCGATGAAAGCATCGAGTTCACCCTTGTTGAACTGAGCCAGGTGAGCGGAGCATCGGAGGAGGAATTGACGCTCTGGGTGTCCGAAGGCGTGTTCGAGCCGAAGGGCGAGCGACCTCAGGAGTGGCGCTTCAGCGGCGCGGCGCTGAAGCGCGTGCGGACCGCACAGCGACTGGCACGCGACTTTGAAATAAATCCCCCTGGCGTGGCCCTGGCGCTCGATTTGCTCGACGAGATCGATTCATTGCGCTCGCGTGCGAAGCGTGTTCGTGGCGGCTAGCGCGTCTGCGCGTGATGTATGGATGCACTGCCAACCACTACCGCCACCGTTATCACGCGGCTTGAAGTGTTTCCACTGATGTTGAGTCTGCAGTCTCACCCACGACGTGCAGACGCATTTTTGTAAGCCGAATCAATTCCCGCTACGAAACGTCGTTGGGCTCCAACCGCAGCGCACCCCAGCCCAGCGGGGCAAACACACGGCCGCCGGCCAGTTCGACCAGTTCCACGAATTTATCGAGTGACACGCCCGCGGCAATCCGAACCGGCGCGTTGCTGATGAAATTCTGCGTGCGCAGCCATGGCGCATCGCCTCGGTTGATTTCGTTGACACTGCGCGCATGGCCGTCGTAACCCGCGTCGGGCGGCAGCAGCGGCCCATCGAATGCGACGGTCAGGATCTGCTGCGCCGCATCGTCGTAAGGCGGGCCGGCGTGTTTTTCATAAGGCACACGCTCCCATCCGTCGCCCCATTGCTGATCGAGCGGCAAACGCGTGAAATAAGCCCACGGTGCACGCACGAAACAGAGCCCATAAGCGTGGCGGGCACCGTCCAGATCGGTCGTGAGTCCCATGACGTCAGCTCCTTGAGGTGTCGGAGAAGTGAGTGCCTCACATGTCGTTCCCGGCGGCAAACAGGCCGTGTTCCGGTGCGATCTGATCGGTGTCGATACATTGCACGTGCCAGTGGCCGGACATCAGGTCGCGGCCGCGTTCCGCGCACCACTGTGCACGTCCGGTCTCGCCCTCGAAAGGCCCGGCGCAGGCGTTAAGATCGAGCCCTTCGAGCACGCAAACCGGCGCCGAGCCGTCCGGGCCGCATACGAGCGTATTGCCGCAATCTACGTGCAGCACGCCCCATTCGGGCAGGTCAAAGCCGTGGTGGCCTTCGCGCGACCATTGCCGGGTATCCTTGTCGAGCCACAGGATTGCAAATGCCATCGGGTGGGCACGGTCGAACGTGTCGAGGTGGACGGTGAGGCGCATGGAGAATTCTCCGTAACATGCAGTCGCGTTCAAGCGAACTGGACCGCGAAAGTCGTGACTTAAAGGATGGTCATTGACTCAGGACCCATTGCACCAGCGTGTGCGCATCCTCTGCCGACAACGGGCCGCCGCGATCGGCGGGCAACGGCATCGCCATGTCGCCCCAATGCGCTTTGCCGCCGAGGCGCAGCTTGTGCTCCAGCATGAACTGCGCGTCGGGCACATTGCGGTAGCGCTCGGCGATCTGCTGGAACGACGGCGCGAGGAACGGCGCATCGCGCGTGTGGCAAAACATGCAATGCTGCTGATCGACTAACGCGGTCGGCTCCGGATCGGCGTGCGCGGTGGAGGCAGCCAGCACGAACACGGCGCATGCCGCCAGGCAGCTTCGGGATAGGGTGTTCAAGGCACGCGCTCCTTTGCAACGGGCATGAGTTCAGTGTAGGAGCGGTGGCTTGCGTGCCGTTGACCTCGGTCAACCAGAACGCAGGCCCTGAATTTGACGTATCGTGCCTAGCTCCTATGCTGATGACAGATGGGCGTCGCACGCAACGGGCTGCCCGAGAACGCGGTGCACGACGCGTGGGCGTGCAGAAACGCCGTCCCAGGCTCCCAGCCTCTCATCCTGCGCAACGAACCAGGTGGCGGTCATGAAGATTTATTTTCCCGAGGAACATCCGGAGTATTGCGCGCGCGATCTCGTCGTCGCGTTTCCGGCCGAGGTGGATGGAGCGCGCGTGCAGTGCGCAATTACCGCGGAGGCGCTAGAAGATCATTTCGGCGCCGTCTCGCTGCGCGAAGACGATCTGATCACCGCATTCAACTCCAACCGGCATCCGATCGAACACGCAGTAAGGCGACTGCTTAACGAGATCGGTGCCAAGCCGGTGCTGATGCACAGCGGCTACTTCCGTTTTTGCGAGTGAATCCCGTGGGACGGCGGAGCGCACGCCTCTTTCGATGCGTCACGCCGGCACGAAGCCGGTTATTCGCCGCTCAGCAAGTTCGAGGAGAAGCCAATGCGTGCGATGCTATTCGACGGCAGTACGTCGTTTCTGCGCGAGCAGGAGTTGCCGGATCCCGTGCCCGGCGCCGGCCAGATCCTGATCGATATTCACGCGTGCGGCGTGTGCCGCACCGATCTTCATCTGGTTGACCATGAGCTCGGGCATCCCAAACAGCCTGTCATTCCAGGTCACGAAATCGTCGGCACGGTAGCCGGGCTCGGCGTGGGCGTGACGGGGTTCGTCCTCGGAGACCGGGTGGGAGTGCCCTGGGTTGGCCACACGTGCGGGCATTGCCGCTACTGCCTGTCGGCGCGGGAAAATCTTTGCGACGATCCCCGTTTTACCGGCTACACGATCGACGGCGGTTTCGCGGAGCGCACCGTTGCCGACAGCCGCTACTGCTTTCACGTGCCGGAGCAGTACAGCGACATCGAAGCGGCGCCGCTGCTATGCGCAGGCCTGATCGGCTATCGCACGTTGAGCATGGCGGGCGACGCGCAACGCATCGGCATTTACGGTTTCGGGGCCGCGGCGCATATCGTCGCGCAGGTCGCGCGTCATCAACAGCGCACCGTGTACGCGTTCACGCGCCCGGGCGATCACGCGGCCCAGCAACTCGCGCTGCGTCTCGGCGCGGCGTGGGCGGGCAGCAGCGCGGAGGCACCGCCGGAGGAGCTCGATGCGGCTTTGCTTTTCGCGCCGGTCGGTGCACTCATTCCGTCAGCATTGCGAGCGGTCGCGAAAGGTGGCGTGGTGGTCTGCGGCGGGATTCACATGAGCGACGTCCCGTCGTTTCCGTACGCGTTTCTGTGGGGCGAGCGTCGCGTGGTATCGGTTGCGAATCTGACCCGCGATGACGGGCTCGCCTTCATGCGCATTGCTGGCGAGACGCGCCTCGAGATCAAAACGACGACGTATCCGCTGACGGACGCCAATCAGGCCTTAAGCAACCTGCGCGATGGCAGGCTCACCGGTGCGGCAGTGCTCGCCGTCCGTTAGCGTGGCCGGGCCCGGCGGTCCGCGTCGCCTCACGATCGTGGTGTTCGCGGCCGACGGCCGGATCGCGAGCGACGTCCGTACTCAAACCCGCACGAGGCCTTCGTGATCGAGAATCCGGATGTCCTTGCCGTGCGTATCGAGCAGTCCGTCGCGCTGAAATTTAGAGAGCATCCGGCTGACCGTTTCGAGCTTGATTCCCAGATAACTGCCGATTTCCTCGCGCGTCATGCGCAGGTGAAATTCCGCCGGCGAATATCCGCGCTTTCTCAGGCGGTCCGACAAATTTAGCAGGAATGTCGCCACCCGCTGCTCGGCGGACATCGTGCCGAGCAACATCATCTGCGATGACTCGCGCACGATCTCGCCGCCCATCATGCGGTGCACGTGTTGCTGGACCGCTTTGACTTCGCGGCACATGGCTTCGAGAAGATGGAAGGGGATGATGCAAACCTTGCTGTCTTCGAGTGCGACAGCATCGCAACTATGGTGGCCGGAGCAGACGCCGTCCAGGCCCAGCGAGTCGCCGGCGAGATGAAAGCCGGTGACCTGTTCGCGGCCGTCGCGATGCATGACGACGGTCTTGAACGAGCCCGCGCGTACTGCGTAGATGCTCTGAAACGCGTCGTTCGCGCGATAGATCGTTTCGCCCTGTTTGATGGTTCGCGACGGGCAGATAAGCGATTCGATCCTTTGCAATTCTTCGGCTGTCAGGCCGTGCGGCATGCAGATCGAGCGCATCGAGCAGGCCGTGCAGCGCGGTGCGCCCTTGCGCGACGCGCTTGCGTTTGCCGATACTCGTCCAGGGAGCGGCGATCCTTGCGGACGGGCAAGCGCGGGCGCGATGGCGGGAGATGCGGCGACGTCAGACATGGTGTGCTCCTGTTGAAAGACGGCGTGCGTGCGATGTTCGCCAGCAATCCGTTGGATCGTGCTTAGTGCGAGATCGAATTCGCCGGTCTTGTCGAAAAAGTAGCGGGCGCCGCCTTTCAGGCATGCGCGCCGAAACCAGGCGCCGGAATGATTCGTCAACACCATGACAATCACATGCGGCATTCCTTGTGCAAGCAGCCCTAGCAACTCCATGCCGGTGCCGCCGCTCAGATGCAACTCCGTCACGACCAGATCGGCCATACCTGTGTCGATGCCGGCGAATGCCGCAGCGGGCTCCTCGGCTTCGCCGACGATCTCCACGCCGTCGAGTGCGCCGAGCAGCGCGGCCAGACGGCGCCGCACCAACACGGCATCGTCGACGAGAAAAACACGCAGCGCGCGGTGTTCAGGGCTTGAGTTCATGGCTCGAAGTATCGGCCGCGCTATCTCAAAATAAAATCGGCGCCGAATGAGCTTCGAGTAGGCAAGCGGGAAGGCGTGTAGGGGGTTTCCTACACGATGGTCAGGCGGATGAGGAAGATGCCGCGAGCTGCGCGTGTATCGAGCTACAGATCAGAGGGGCGAGCGGTTTCCGGGGCGCGCACAGTGCGGCGCCACCCGCCAGGGGAAGGCTGCGAAGGCGCTCAGATGCCGTCTTCTTCGTCGCTGACCAGTTTGTGGCGCATCGCATAGCGCACCAGCGCCGCTTCGTGTGGCATCTGCATTTTTTCGAGGATGCGCGTCTTGTACGTGCTGACGGTCTTGCTGCTCACGCACAGTTCGGCCGCGATCTCGGTGATCGTTTGACCGGCTGCAATACGCTTCAGGACGTCGAACTCCCGATCCGACAGCCGTTGATGCGGCAGCAGATCGGTCGGTTCGTTCAGGCTTTGCGCGAACCGCTCGGCCATCGCAAGGCTCACGTACACACCGCCGGCGGCGACCTTGGTCACGGCCGCCACCAGTTCGGCGCTCGCGCTTTCCTTTGTCAGGTAGCCGGACGCGCCGGCTTTGAACGCGCGCACCGCGTATTGCTGCTCGGCGTGCATGGTCAGCACCAGGATGCGCAGGGCCGGCTTTTCTTCCTTGATCTGCTTGATCAGCTCGACGCCGTTGCGGCCGGGCATGGACAGATCGAGCACCAGCACGTCGGCTGCGCGCTCGCGGATCAGCGCGACGGTGCTGACGCTATCGTTCGCTTCGCCGGTGACTTCGAAGCCGCTCGCGCCCTGCAGGATATGGCGCAGACCGTCGCGCACCAGCGCGTGGTCGTCGGCAATCAGGACGCGCGTCATGTTTGTATCTCCTGCATTTGTACGGTCTCCGCCGGAATGGTGACAGTCAACACAAAGCCTTTGCCGTGCGCGGTATGAATATCGACCGCCCCGCCGAGCATGTGCGCGCGTTCGCGAACGCCGAGCAGGCCGAAGGACTTGGCCGCCGGCTCGGCCGTGCGGTGCGCGCCCTGGCCATTGTCGGCGATGCTGAGCTCGAAGGCCTGCTCCTTCGCCTGCAGGCTCAGTGTCACCAGCGTGGCGTCCGCATGGCGCGCAACGTTTGTCAGCGCCTCCTGCACGATCCGGAACAGCGCGGTGGCGCCTGCCGGGCTGAAGCGAGCGTCGCCGGTCTCGATTTGACGCTCCACGTCGATGCCGTAGCGGTTGGTGAAGTCGTTGGCGAGCCATTCGATCGCTGGAATGAGCCCGAGGTCGTCGAGCATGACCGGCCGCAGATCCGCCGCGATGCGGCGGACCGACGCGACGGTTGTATCGATCAACCGGCGCATGCCTTGCAACTGGTCGCGCACCGCTGCGCCAGCCGAGGCATCCAGCGCCTGCTCGACCGACGAGATATCCATTTTCAACGCGGTAAGTTGCTGGCCAAGATCGTCGTGCAGTTCACGGGCGATGCGCGTCTTCTCGTCTTCGCGGATCTTCTGCAGATTGGCCGACAGCTCGCGCAGTTCCTCGCGCGCCTGACGTTGCGCGCGCTCCGCTTTGACGCGTTCCGTGATGTCGCGCAGCATCACCGTGTAGAGCCGCGTGTCGCCATCGCGAATCTGCGAGATCGAGGCCTCGAGCGGGAATTCCTCGCCGTTGGCGCGCAAGCCCGCCAGCACGCGTTGATTGCCCATCTGCCGGTCCGACACGCCGGTCACGCCGAATTGGGCGACATGCTGCGCATGCGCCGCCCGAAACCGCTCTGGAATGAAGCGAGCAAGCGGGGCGCCTATCGCGTCCATGGCGGAGCAGCCGAAAACCCGTTCCGCCATGGGATTGAAGATGACCACTCGCTGCTGGTCGTCGATAGTGATAATCGCTTCCATCGACGAACGAATGATCGCCATCATGCGAGCCTCGTTCAAGGCAGACTGACTAATGCTTGCGTTCGTTTCGCCGTTTGCATGAGCGGCATTGCGATGCGTGCGCACGAGCACAAACGCGCTCGTGGCGAAGAGCCAAGCGGCGGCGACACAGATGAACAGCACGGGATCGAACCAGCGCCGTGCGGCCAGCATGACGCCCAGTGTCACGACGAACACTGTCGCCGCTACGAGAGCCGGCGGTGCCGCAAGCGAACCAGACAGCCCGCGCAAAGCGGCAGTGCGGGAAGGTGGCGGGTTACCACTGACGGGCATGTGCGCCTCTTTGGAAAGGCTGCGAAAGGATGGGTCGCGTTGCCTGCCGATGCCCGCACGGCGGCGCGTGAGGCGGACACGTTTGTTCGGCGGCATTTGCGCCTGGCTAGCAACTGGCTTGCGTTCATTTTCCGTGAAACGCCCGCTACACGCCAGTGCAGCCGGGCGGCGTAGCCGTTGCGCCAGTGTGGGCGCCGACGTACCGGGGCGCTTCCGGCGCCGCTCAGTGCGACATCAGCACGGGCACGGTCATCGAGCGGAGAATCGTGCGCGTGGCGCCGCCCATCACCAGCTCGCGCCAGCGGGCGTGGCCGTAGGCGCCCATCACCAGCAGATCGGCGCCGCTGTCGGCTACCTGTGACAGCAGCACCTCGCCGACCGAGCCGCCCGGTCCGGTTTCGATGTCCACGATTTCCACCTGCACGCCATGCCGTGCGAGCACGGTGGCAATGTCCGCGCCGGGGATTCGGGCGGGCTCGAATTCGTGGATCCCGTTGACAGTAAGAATTGTCGTGCTGCTCGCCGTGCGCATAAACGGCAGCGCGTCGTGCACGGCGCGCGTGGCTTCCCGGCTGCCGTCCCACGCAACCAGGACCCGCCCGCCCGTCGACCTTTCATTGCTTGCGTAAGGTACAAGCAACACCGGCCGGCCGCACGACAGAATGAGGTTTTCCGGAAAGAAGTCGCCGACATACGATTCCGGATCGCCCGGATTGTCCTGGCCTGCCACGATGAGGTCGGCGCAGCGGCCCGCACGCGGCACGGCGAGACTGGCGGGCTCGTCGATGGCGACCCATTCGCCCGGCACCTCGGCGCGCCGCAATTCGGCGTGAAACAGCCGTTCGAGCGCCGCGCGCCGCTCCGCGCGCGTCTCTTCATGCTGCCGGTAATACTCGGCAGTCCCGGCCATGACATAGAGCGAGCGAGGGTCCGGGCTGAAGACGGCGAAGGCGCCGGTCAGATGTGCGCCGAACTGTTTGGCCAGACGCAGCCCGATTTCGAGCCGCGGATGGGCGTTCGGGCTGGTGTCGAGGTGGACAACGATGGTTTTGTAGCTCATGGCAGTCGCTCCTGGAAGGGACGGTGAAGCGCGGATAAGTGAGCTTGAGTCTAGGAACGATGGCGGCGGCCCCTTTGATGCAGATCAACGGCGGCTGCGGCGCCGCGCGGCTTTTCGCCGGCGGGCTGAAACGCCATCTCGCGCATGACGAAGCGCAAGGGTGGGCCTGCTGATCCGCGTGCCGCGTCTAGGCCGGCAGCAGCAACACCACGGCATGGAGCACGGCGGGCGGAAACGCATCTTTGATGTTCGCGGCCAGACCCTTGCCCGTCACGCGGCCGAGGTTCGCGCACATGGACTGGACGGCCGCCATCAATGGGAACGCGAGCGGCATGGTCCACAGCATGTTCAGGCCGAACTGCGCGCCGGCCTGCGAATAGGTGGCGATGCCGCTCGGATCGTCGTCGGCGACGCCCGTGATGAGGCCGGGTCCGAGCCGCGCAAGCGGATGTTCCTTGAGGCGCGCTAGAAGCAAGCCGCGAAGTTTCAGCGGGGTTCCGTCGAGATCCACGGCGTTTCTCTCAGCGTACGTGTGCCGTAGGGTCTGTCAGCGCGTCGGCACGAGGCGCGAAAACTGCGACGCTTAGTGGCTGTGCAGCGCCGACGCAGCGCCATACACCACGCGAGGGTCATGCTGGCCTTTGTACACCTCCGGCGCCGAGCGATTCAACCCAAGCAGCGTGTACACCGCGGTCTGCGCGGAGCGCACGGAATATTCGACAGTGAACACGACGTCGTTCGGCAACTCGCAAAACTGCCCGACGAACGCGAGATTCGCCCAGCCCTCGGGTACCACCTTGGGCCGGTCGCCGCGTTTGCGCCGCAGGAACTGGCTGGTGATGAACGGCATGAGGCACGGAATGCAGATCGCGTCGTCGAGAATACGCGACGCCTCCGCCTGAACGTGCAGATGACCGAGCAGCTCGATCATGATTTCGCGCCCCGTGCATTCGATCATCGGCTTGCCGACGAAATTGCCAGGTCTGTCGACGAAGAGCCCATAGCCCCAGAACACCTCGACGTCCTTCGGCTGCCCTATGAAATGCGGCTGGTGCGGCAGGACGATCGAGGCGAGCCAATTCGATTGAGGAAACGTGATCAGGCCGCCTTCGCCCGGCACGTTGCCGGTCAGGTCGCGGATCAGGCGGAACAGTGTCGGATCGTGCAACGTTGCGGTGAAGGAAAGCCATTTCGATTCGTCGACGTGATCGGCGAAAACGGATGGGTGACCAAATTCGGCGCGTCCTGCCGCGATCGTTTTCCAGAGCGCCCATGCGCCGCTACTGTCGTGATGATCGGGCACGGCAACGCGGTTCGTGCCGCCGAGGCTCGATCCCGCCGTCATCGAACCGAGCGTGACGATGACCTTATCGGCTTCACCCACGGGAACTTCGACGCGACGGTTGTCCTGTTCGCAGACTATCGCCGCGACCCGGTTCAGTGCGCCGATTTCGTCGTATCGCAGATCGATGACCCGCGTGTTGGCGCGAAATCGCACACCGCGTTCGTCGAGCCATTTGCGCAGCGGCCGCACCATCGAATCGTACTGGTTGTATACCGTGCGCATGATGCCGTGCAACTGGTTGAAGCCCGGCGTCATATGCGTGAAACGCAGCAGGTAGCGCCGGAATTCGACGGCGCTATGCCATGGCTGGAAGGCGAACGTGGTGCACCACATGATCCAGAAGTTCGTTTCGAAGAAGTCGGGCTTGAAGTGATCGGAGATCCGGCTGTCGCCCAATAGCGCTTCGGGTTCGAGAGAAAGACGGCCAAGCGTGAGCAGGTGCGTCTCCGCAAGTCCGTAAGGCGGCGCATTTTCGCGCTTGCCGTTGCGCACGAGGCGCGCTTTCGACGATGTGCGAATCGTCTCGTTCCAGTCGAAGATTTCCTTGGTGACGCTGCTGCGGCCGTCGAGCGTGGGAATCGAATCGAACAGATCGTAGGTGCACAGATACTTGCTCTCGAGCATGCGGCCGCCGCGCACGACGTAGCCTTCCTGCGGCGAGCCGGCGCCGTCGAGGCTGCCGCCCGGTTTGTCCAGTGCTTCGAAGATCGTGATCTGACAGCCGGGCATATCGGCGTCGCGAATCAGGAAGGCTGCGGCGGCCAACGACGCGATACCGCCTCCCACGAGATAGAAATGCCCGGGTGCGATGGTTTCTTCCCGGGCCCGATCCTCGACCGGATGCCTGGCGGGATGTTCGGAATTATTCATGGTGGGGTCCCCTGATGGCCGTGGAGGTGTTCCCTAGACCATACTGCGCGCTGCAGAGACACCCGTTGAGTTGGATCAACGGAGCGCGACAGGAACCGCCGGCGCAGCGTAAGTGATGCGCGCGTCAGGTGAGAGAAGACTCGCTTTACACGACCCACCAGGCGAGCGCTGCCGTGATCAGTACGACCGCCCAAGACGGCACTCGCCACCAGCCAAGCAGCACGAGCGCCACAACGACTAGCGCAAAATCGCGTCCGGTATGCACTGCGCTGGTCCACACGGGGTCGTACAGCGCGGCGAGCAGGATGCCGACCACGGCCGCGTTGATGCCGGCCATGGCGCGGCGCATCGGTGCGAACGCGCGCAATTCGCCCCACAGGGGCAGCGCCGCGCCGACCAGCAGGAACGAAGGCAGGAAGATCGCCACGGTGGCGATTAGTGCGCCCGTCATGCCCGCCGGATGTCCGCTGCTCGCGGCGCCGAGAAACGCGGCAAACGTAAAAAGCGGACCCGGGACCGCCTGGGCCGCGCCGTAGCCGGCCATGAAGGTGTTCGCGGGAACCCAGCCACGCGGCACGACGACTGCTTCCAGCAGTGGCAAGACAACATGTCCACCGCCGAATACCAGCGAACCGACCCGGTAGAACGCCGAGAACAGATCGAGCGGATAGCTGCGTAGATAGGCCGCGACCGCGGGCAGTCCGAACAGCAGCAGTGCAAAGGCCGCGAGACAAACGAGCGCGCCGGTTTTGGATCCCGGCATGCCGAGCGGCGCACGCGGCACCTCGGTCGATGACCTCAGAAACGCGGCGCCGGCAATTCCCGCGGCGATGATCGACGCAAGCTGCCCGTAGGCCCCGCCGAGCAGGATCACGGTCATGGCCGACGCCGCAGCGATCGTCGCGCGCGCACGGTCCGGGCACAGCATGCGTCCCATCGACCAGACCGCCTGGACGACCACCGCGACCGCGGCGATCTTCAACCCCCGCAGCAGATGAAGCGAAGCCGTATCCGACAGTTGCGCGAAGCCGGACGCAAAGGCCACGAGCAAGAGCACCGACGGCAGGGTGAAGCCCAGCCAGGCCGCTACCGCACCGGCAACACCGCCGCGCAGGCGTCCGATGGCGATGCCGACCTGGCTGCTGCCGGGCCCCGGCAGAAACTGGCACAGCGCCACCAGGTCGCTGAATGTGTGTTCATCGAGCCAGCGGCGGCGCGTGACGAATTCGTCGCGAAAGTAGCCAAGATGGGCCGCCGGGCCGCCGAACGAAGTCAGCCCGAGCCGCAAAAAAATACAGAAGAGGGCCCACGGCGAACTGCGCGCCGGTACAGCGGGTGAGGTCTCTAAATCGGCGCTGCGCATTGGAAGGGGTGTGCTGGCGATGTCGGGTTGGGCTTCGAAAAATAGCACGAGCCGAGCCTTGCGGGGGCCTCGTCTGCAACACGGCCGATTGTGCGTTGCACCGGCGGCAGGTCAGCGTGGGGGGCGTCGACTCTGGGGTGTCACTTCGCGCCTGATTGCTGGCGCTCGAGAAGACAGGTGGCATGCCGGTTATTCGACGGCGAATGGCCGGCGTCGGGTTGATCTGAGCCGCGTTCGGATCGACAGGTGCATGCAACGCCCTTCGAGATGATCCATATCAAACGACACGACGTCGTACCGACCTAATCTCAAATCACAACGGGGGGCTTGGCGCTTCCGGATACCGACGGCCGAGACGGACGTCCCACGAATTCAATCATCCTAACTGTTCAGGAGCCTGCCATGCGCGCATCCGACGTCATGACCAGCAACGTTATATCCGTGACACCTGAAATGACCGTGCGAGAGGTCGCCAGAGTTTTTGTCGACAACGGCATTAGCGGCGCGCCGGTCCTGGATCACGACGGCCATGTCGCCGGCATGATCAGCGAAGGCGATCTGCTCCGCCGTACTGAAATCGGCACCGACGAGCGCACGCGAAGCTCATGGCTCGATTTCTGGTCCGCAAGCGAGGAGGCACGGGATTACATCAAAACCCACGCGGTGAAAGTTCGCGATGTGATGACCACCGACGTGGTGGCCGTTCAGCCCGAAACGGAACTCCGTGAAGTGGCCGGCATCCTCGAGACGCGGCGCATTAAACGTGTGCCCGTGACGAATGCGGGGCGGCTCGTGGGCATCGTGAGCCGGGCCAATCTCGTCCAGGCGCTGGCGAGCGTACCGGATGAACCGGTATCGGATGTGGCGCTTTCCGACGGCGAGATCCGCGCGATGTTGATGGGCGAACTCGCGGGTCGCAAGTGGAGCTTCGCCGGACGCAATATCGTCGTCACAGATGGAGTCGTGCATCTGTGGGGCATCTTCCATTCGTTGGAAGCCGTCGAGGCGGTTCGTGTGGCGGCGCAAACCATACCCGGCGTCAAGCGCGTGGAGGATCACACCGAGCCTTATCCGGTCATGCCGGGCATCTAGCGGGCTCTAGCGCACAGCGGCCGAAAAGCCGACGTTAAAACCGCACGGCGGCTCTGCTCGCATCAGGTTTCCTTAAGGTGAGGTCGTTAGTATCGGTTCGTTTGGGCGGTGTATTTTCCGGCTGTCGATTTGAGCGTTTCTGGCCGCGCGCGTCGTCAATCCAATCAATTTCTGGGCGAATCGAGGAGCACGGATGGGTAAGGTCTATGAAACGCGGCTTCCCGCATATGACGCAGTAGCGCGGACGCTGCACTGGTTAACGGCCGTCCTGATCGCGATGCAGTTTGTGATTGGCTGGACGATGCCCGATGTCCACAAAGACACGCAGCCCGTCGGCCTGATAGCCTGGCATCTCGGCGTCGGCTCGGCACTCATCGCCGTTATGCTCGTCAGGGTTCTATGGCGATTGACCCACTGGCCAAGTCCGGAAGATTTGCCGCCGTTGCTCAACACAGTCTCGCGCATTACGCATTTTCTGCTCTATGCAGCCTTGCTGGCCGTGCCCCTGCTTGGCTGGATCAACGCATCTTCGCGTGGCTGGACGGTCCGCCTGCTGGGCGTCGTGCCATACCCCGCGTTGAGTGAGCCGGGCTCGGCTTTCGGCCACGAGATGGGTGATGTGCACGGCATCCTCGCATGGGTGCTCTTCACACTTATTGGTCTGCATGTGGTCGCGGCATTGTTCCATCGCTTCGTTCTGAAAGACCAGGTGCTGCAACGGATGCTGCCCTAAGCAGGGCCGCCGCGCCATCCGGCGCGAAACAAGTGAGAACAGGTTTGCGCGAACCCATCGACGCCTACGGCGAGATATTGCCAGCGTGCTCTGACGCGTCGCCGCCGAGCAGTCGTTCCTGAACGCGCGTATTGCGCGTACGCGCCCATCACAAGCAGATGCCTTGAGCCGGTGACGGTTTCCGCCGCGCCAACAAAGTCATTTTCATTTTCCTCTCCCCTTCTAGCGGACGAACTGCACGTTCCACGGGCAACGGCGCAGTGATGATCGGCAGGCTCGACGCTTGATGCATGTCAAGCGAGACTACGTCAGCCGGCCTACATTCAGTCATGCACCAGTTCTGTTTCGTCCAACGGAGGCATGACATGAAAGCGCTCGTGTATCACGGTCCCGGCAACAAATCGCTCGATGAACGGCCGATCCCCAGGCTCGCCGCACCTGGCGATGCGATCGTCAAGATGACGCGCACCACGATTTGCGGCACCGATCTGCACATCCTGAAAGGAGACGTGCTGACTTGCGAGCCTGGGCGCATTCTCGGGCATGAGGGCGTCGGCGTCGTCCAGGAGGTCGGCGCGGCCGTTTCCGCGTTCAAGCCTGGCGATAGAGTGCTGATCTCGTGCATCTCTTCGTGCGGCAAATGCGACTACTGTCGGCGCGGGATCTATTCGCACTGCACGACAGGGGGCTGGATTCTGGGTAACAGGATCGACGGGACGCAGGCCGAGTACGTGCGCATTCCGCACGCCGAGACCAGTCTGTACCCGATTCCCGCCGGCGCCGATGAGGAAGCGCTCGTCATGCTCTCGGACATCCTGCCCACCGGCTTCGAATGCGGCGTGCTGAACGGCAAGGTGCAGCCGGGTTGCACGGTGGCGATTGTCGGCGCGGGCCCGATCGGTCTCGCCGCGCTCCTGACCGCGCAGTTCTATTCGCCGGCGCAGATCGTGATGATCGACCGTGACCGCAACCGTCTCGACGTTGCCAGCCGCTTCGGCGCCACGGCCTGCATCGACATCGGCAGTGCCGATCCCGTGGCCGCCGTGATGCAACTGACGGACCAGACGGGTGTCGATTGCGCGATCGAGGCTGTAGGCGTACCCGCGACGTTCGAATTGTGCGAGGCATTGATCGCGCCCGGCGGCGTCATCGCGAATGTCGGCGTGCATGGGGTCAAGGCCGATCTGCACCTGGAGAAACTGTGGGACCGCAACATCTCGATCACGACGCGTCTGGTCGACACCGTCAGCACACCGATGTTGCTCAAGACTGTCCGCGCGAAGCGCATCGATCCCGCGCAGCTCATTACCCACCGCTTTCAGCTCGAGGACGTGGCCAATGCCTATGATACCTTTGGCCGTGCGGCTGAAACGCATGCGCTCAAAGTCATTATCGAAGTGTCGTAGGCATTCTATGAAACCTGGTCCCCATGACGTTCATGGCTGATCCAAGGAGTAACTCGACTCAGAACGGCAGGCCCCGTGCAGTGCAGACCCGCCACTCGACGCAACGCCCGCCGCCTGCATGAGCCTTTACAACGCAGCGTCCACTCCGATCGCCTGAACCGGCTCGCGCTGATAGCCCGTCGTCGCGAGCAGCAGGCGGCGCGTGTACTCATGCTCGACCTGTTGCGCGCGAATGGACGCGATGTCGCACTGCTCGACGATTTCGCCATTACGCATGACCGCGACGCGCGAGCAGAGAAAGCCGACCACCGCCAGGTTGTGGCTCACGAGGACCATCGTCAGGTTGCGTTCGCGATGAAGCCGCCGCAGCAGGTTAAGAATCTCGGCCTGCACCGACACATCGAGCGCGGACGTCGGCTCATCGAGCAGCAGCACGCGCGGTTCGACAATCAGCGCCCGTGCGATCGAGACGCGCTGCCGCTGGCCCCCCGACAGCTGATGCGGATAGCGGAAGCGATACGCCGGACCCAACCCGACTTCGTTTAACGCGTCGACGATGCGTTCGTCCTGGCGGTCGATGCCGTTGATGGTCAGCGGTTCGCGCAAGGTCTGATCGACGGTGAAACGCGGATGCAGTGCGCCGTACGGATCCTGAAAGACCATCTGCACGTCGCGCCGAAACGAGCGGTTGATCTTTTCTCCGGGCACATGGGAGCCGATCGTCATACTGCCGCCGGCGATGGGCGCGAGGCTGGTCAGCGCGCGCAGGATCGTCGACTTGCCGGATCCGGATTCGCCGACCAGCCCGAAAACTTCTCCTTCGCCGACGTGGAAGCTCGCCTCGCGCACTGCGTCGAAGTAACCGGTCTTCGTCTTGAAGCGGACCGTCAGGGCGTCGACGTCGATCATACCGATGCTCCAGTCGATTGCGTGAGCCACGCCGCGTCCCGTTTCAGCACGGGCAGTTCATCGGGTGGATTGACGAGCGGGGGATTCGCCGCGAGCAGGCCGCGCGTATAAGGATGCTCGGCGTGGATGAGATCGCGGGCCGTACAGGTTTCCACCACGCGCCCCGCGTACATCACGACGACGCGGTCGCAGAACGACATGACGAGCGGCAGGTCGTGGCTGATGAAAATGAGGCCCGTGTCGTGCTTTTCGATCATTTCGTCGAGAATCGCGAGCACTTGCATCGAGACGAGCACGTCGAGCGCGCTGGTCGGCTCGTCGGCGACGAGGAGTCGCGGGCCGGACGACACCATCATGGCGATCATCACGCGTTGTCCCATGCCGCCCGACAACTCGTGCGGGTACGCATCGGCGACACGTTCCGGATTGCGGATGTGCACCGCTGCCAGCGCCGCGATGATCTTCTCGCGCATCTCGCGGCGGCCGAGCTTCGGGCCGTGCAGGTCGAACGCTTCGCGCATCTGCTGCGCGACGGTCATCACCGGGTTCAGCGAGTATTTCGGATCCTGCAGGATCATGCCCATCTGCCGGCCGCACAGTTGCCGGCGCTTGCGTGCCGACATCGCCAGCAGATCCTGGCCATCGAACTTCATCGCCTTCGCATGGCATTGCGCGGCAGGCGGCAGCAGGCCGAGCAGCGCGCGTCCGGACAGCGATTTGCCCGAACCGGATTCGCCGACAATGCCAAGCCGCTCGCCGCGATGGAGCGTCAGCGACAGGCCGCGCACGGCTTCCGTCAATTCGCCGTCGTGGCCGCGAAAACCGATTCGCAGGTCGTCGATTTCACACAGGGGTTCGGTGATATCGGCTGGCATGTCAGCTTCCATGGCGAGGATCGAAGACGTCGCGCAGACCGTCGCCGAGCAGATTGAAGGCGAGGCTCACCAGCAGAATGGCAATGCCCGGAATGGTGGCCACCCACCACGAATCGAGCAGCACGTTGCGGCCCGACGCGACCATGTAACCCCATTCGGGACTCGGCGGTTGTGCGCCGAGGCCGAGGAACCCGAGACCCGCGACGGTGAGAATGATGCCGGCCATATCGAGCGTCGCGCGCACGATCACCGACGACGAGCACAGCGGCACGATATAGCGCAACAGGATGCGCAGCCGCGACGCGCCCTGCAACCGTGCGACGTGAATGAAATCGGCTTGCACGAGCCGCAGAGTCTCCGCCCGCGCGAGACGTGCATAGGCCGGCCATGCCGTAATTGAAATCGCGATCACGGCGTTCATGACACCGGGTCCCAGCGCGGCCGCGAACGCGAGCGCGAGCACGATCTTCGGAAACGCCAGGGCTACGTCCGTGATCCGCATCAGCACGTTATCGACCCAGCCGCCAAAGAAGCCGGCCGTGGTGCCGATCAGGAGGCCGACTGGAACCACGATCACCACGACGAGAATCGCGATCGAAAGCGTGAGCCGCGAACCGTAGATGAGCCGCGAGAGGATGTCGCGGCCAAGCTGGTCGGTGCCGAACCAGTGCGACGGCGAACCCGGCGGCAGCAGGCGGTCGGAGAGGACTTGCTGCAACGGATCGTGCGGCGCGATCAGTGGTCCGATCGCCGCGACGATGATCAGCAACGCGAGAATCACAAAGCCGAACACAGACAGCGGATTGCCCGCGAAGCGTCGCCAGCGCCGATAAGCGAGCCCGAGCGCGGCCTGTTTGCGTGACGCGGGCGTGTCGCTCAGCAGCCAGTCTTTCCAGCGTCGGGGCGTGGCATTCATCGGCCAGTCCTGCGTTTGCGTTGATTCATCCAATGGGGGAAGCACGGAAGAAACCTCCGGAGCATCAGCGGGCGCGCGGATCGAATACGCGATAGAGCGCGTCGGTCAGCAGATTGAGCGCGATGAACGTGACGCCGATGACGAGCGTGCTGCCAAGCACGGCGTTCATATCGGCATTCAGCAGCGCTCCCGTCAGATACGAGCCGATCCCGGGCCAGGCGAAGACGATTTCGGTCAGCACCGAACCTTCTAGCAGATAGCTGTACGTGAGCGCGATGATGGTCAGAAGCGGCACGGCGATATTGCCGAAGGCGTGACGCCAGATCACCCGGCGCTCGGGCAAGCCTTTTGCGCGCGCCGTGGTGATGTACTCCTGGCTTAGCTGCTCGAGCATGAACGAACGCGTCATCCGGCTCAGATAAGCGACCGAGTAGTAGCCGAGAATGGCCGCGGGCAGCGCGATATGGGAGAACGCATTGAAAAACACGTCCCATTCGCCCGCGATGAGTGAATCGACCAGCAGGCTGCCCGTATGCGTATCGACCATACCGTCGAATACGGGATCGAGGCGCCCCGGACCGGCCACCCAGTGCAGCTTCGCGTAAAACAACAGCAGCCCCATGAGTCCAAGCCAGAAGACCGGCACAGAGCTGCCGACAAGACCG
This sequence comes from Paraburkholderia dipogonis, assembly GCF_042680985.1. Taxonomy (NCBI): domain Bacteria; kingdom Pseudomonadati; phylum Pseudomonadota; class Betaproteobacteria; order Burkholderiales; family Burkholderiaceae; genus Paraburkholderia; species Paraburkholderia dipogonis. The sequence goes on from NZ_JBHUFR010000013.1 coordinate 237,293, forward strand.
ACAAAGCGCGCGACATGATCGATCCAGCGGTTGTGGCGCACGGCGGCGATTACGCCCAGCGGCACGCCTATCAGCACACCGATGAGGGTCGAGAGGGTCGCAAGTTCGAGCGTCGCGGGGAACACGCGCTGGATGTCTTCGACCACAGGGTGCGCGGTCAGCAGCGACATGCCGAAGTTTCCATGCAGCACGTCGCGCGCGTAGACCAGGAATTGCACGGTAAGCGGCTTGTCGAGCCCGAGCTGCAGGCGTGCTGCCGCGTAGGCCGCCGCCGAAGCGCGGTCGCCGAGAATCGCCAGTACCGGGTCGATCGGGATTTTGCGGCCGATCACGAACGTGACCGCCAGCAAGCCGGTGAAGGTAATCACGAGCGTGAAGATCCAGCGCGCGAGGCGCAAGGTCCAGCGCACGCCGGCGTTTTCAGCCGAAAGCGCGCGCATGCGCTCGAAAGTCGTGAGAGAAGTCGACATGATGGGTTCCCCGGTCGAAGGCGAAGCCAGAACAGTTTCGCCTTCGCCCCATACGCTACTGCTTCTTCAGGTCGCGATACGACACGAGATCATTGATCGGACCCACTTCGAGCCCGGTCACGCCCGGCCGCGCGGCGACCTGCGAGACCTGTTGAAACATGATCACGAAGGGCGAGTTCGCAAGCACCTGCTTCTGCATCGTCTGGTATAGCTCGGCGCGTTTGGTGGTCGACGATTCGGCGAGCGCCGCGTTGGTTTCCTTCGTCAGATCGGGAATATTCCACGAGTTGCGCCACGCGAGCATCTTGTAGGCCGACTTGTCGGAGTTGTCCGGATTCCAGGTGAAGCCCTGCGCATTGCTGTGCGGGTCGATGTAGTCCGCCGACCATTCGCCGATATAGATGTCGTGCGAGCGCGAGCGGTACTTCGCGAGCGTCTGTTTGTTGTCGCCCGGGATGATTTGCACCTTGATGCCGGCCTGGGCGAGATTGGCCTGCACGGCCTCGGCGATTTCACCGTACGGGTAGCCGTTGCGCACGTCCATCGTCACGGAGAAGCCGTTTGGAAGCCCGGCTTTTGCCAGCAACGCCTTGGCCTTTGCGACGTTCTGCTGGTAAGGATTCGAGTTCAGCACGCCGAGAAAGCCTTCCGGCAGGAACGTTTCGTGCACCTTGTAAGTGGTCTTCGCGACATTGCTCTGGATGCCGTTATAGTCGATCAGCCACTTCATCGCTTCCTGGACTTCCGGCTTTGCCAGGTTCGGATTCTTGACGTTGAGGCCGAGGTACAGAAGCGTCGCCTGCGGCACGGCGCTCACATGCGCCTTGCCGGACTTTGTCAGTGCGGCGAGATCGTCCGGGCTCAGATTGCGCGCCACATCGACGTCGCCGTTCTCGAGCAGCAGGCGCTGGCTCGATGCTTCCGGCACATGACGCAACACAATGCGCTTCATCGCGAGCGGCAAGCGATAACCGTCGAAGCGCTGCAGCACGATGCTGTCGTTGGCCGTCCACTTGACGAGCTTGTAGGCGCCGGAGCCCGCCTCGTTCGTGCGCAGCCAGTCGTTGCCGAAGTCATTGCCTTTCTGGTGCGAGAGCAGCAACTGCTTGTCCACCACCGACGCAGGCCACGCGCCGAGCACGTTCAGGACAAACGTGGGGGCGTATTTCTGGTCGGTCGTCACACTGACCGTTGTGTCGTCGATCTTTTTCACGTTGCTGAGCGCGTTGTCACGGGTCAGGCCGATGCCTTGCAGCACGGCGGCCGCGCCTTTGTCGAGCAGCACCGTGCGCTGGATCGACCAGGCGACGTCGTCGGCGGTCAACGGATTGCCCGAGTGGAACTTGAGACCTGGGCGGATCTTGAACGTGAAGGTCAGACCGTCGGGGCTGACGGTCCATGATTGCGCAACATCGCCGTTGAACTTAGACGGGTCTTTCAGATCGACTCGCACCAGCCGGTCATAGGTATTGGCCACATATTCTTCGGGCACCAGCTCGTAGACTTCGCCCGGATCGAGCGTGGTGAATTCGTCGAGGAACGTCGCCATGACGAACATGTCTTTCGGCGTTGCCGCCGCAGCGGGGCTCGTCGCCGTGAACGACAGCGTCAAGGCGGAGGCGATCGCCGCCGCTGCCAGTGCATTGCGCAATACCAGTTTCATACTCGCTCCATAAGGAATGGGTTAGAGCCTGCCGGGGAACAACGGACGCGGAAATCGAAAGCCACTACATGAGACGCAACGGGCCGCTTTCACTGTTGTCGATCACGGGCAGCGCGCGGGAGCCAGGCAACTCGTAATGCCACCATTCGTTCTTGATGTGGGCGAAGCCCGCGGCGAGCATGAGGCCGAGCAGTAGCAGGCGGTTGCGCTGCACGTGCTCGGGTAGGCCCGGATGGAAGTGCTCGGATTCGATTGTCATGGCATCGAAGCCTGTGCCCATGTCGAGTTCGTTGCCGCCGGCATCGAGGAGAGTCAGGTCGATCGCCGTGCCGCGGCTATGGTTCGAACCACGGCCAAGCTCGGCGATGTAGGTGGGGTCCGGCAGGAAATCCCATAGCACCTGCTGCGCCTGGGGTGGACGGTAGGCGTCGAAAATCCGCAGCGTCAGGCCGGCCTCGCGGGCAATCGTGACTGCCTTGCGCAAAGCGGCTTCGGCTGGTTCGAGCAGCAGGCAGTGGGCCTCCTTGTAGATGGGCTTGCCGGTCAGGTTGCGCTCGGTGGCATAGACGAGGTCGATGTCCACGCCGTGCCCGGCGCGCGTGATTTCGATGAGTCGCGGTTCTGTCATGGAGGGCGGTGGAATATTGAATGGGAGAGGGTTCAGAGATCGAACAGGTTAGATTCGCCTTGTAGTTCGCGATTACGTGCGACGCGTTTGTCGATGGCAGATGTATTCGAGGTGTCCATGAAACGCGTAGCCGATACCGCGCGTCGGCTGAATGCCGAGGATACACTGAGCAGGCGCTGCAGATGCACTCTGCGATGCGCGCGAACGTGAGGGATTGCGCTAACTGGTCCACGCGTTGACTCGTGTCAGCAGGGGCAGGTCTGGTTAATTGCATGTCATTTAATGGAGTGGTGACATGCATCTAACAAGGCCAATAACCTCAGCGCGAGTATAAAAAATCAATTGAGCGTGACTGTTTAATAGTTTCGTCGGAAGTGAACGAGCGCCCGTCGCGCGCCGCAAGCGGTCGTGGCCGTGTGAGAAGTCCGAACGGCAGTCCTCTATCGCGATAGACATCCAACAGGTCGTGGAGGCAATTGATACACGATCCCGAACTGTGCCGCGAAGACGCGCACGCCGATCTTTGCGTCCAACTCCGGCAAGAGTATCGACGGCGCTTTGCGGCGTGGATGCCACGCCGTCTCGAACATTGCCGCGATCGTCTCAAGTTCGCGGTTCGATGTAGTGCAATCCACGGCGTCGTTCGATCGCTCCAAAGTCGGTTCATTGACGTGAAACAGGCAAGGCGACCAAACCGGGTATCTGGGTGTCGCAGAAAAATACGAGAAAAGCAGTATGGCTGCGGTGAAGACTGGAGATGCCGGGCCGCCCACTTCGCAGTTAGCCAAAGCGATGAAAGAACTCAGATGGCTGCAGGGTCTGCTGCACGGCAGACCTGTTTCAGACGGAGGCCGCAGTTGGCGCGTGTAGCGTAATACCGAAGCGCGCCGCTGCATCGCGCATGCGTGCCTTGAAGGCGTCATCGGGTTCCCGCGTTTCGGCCAGCGCCGCTAGCGGTTCCGCGCAAGCCTGCACGAAGCGGTCGAAGCCGGCCGGCGCGCAGATCACCAGGTAGCGCGCGGTTTGCGTGCCGGTGTTCACCAGCCGATGCCGCATGCCACGCCCGAACGTGAAGGATGCCCCGGCGCGCAACGTTTGCGTTTTTTCATCGCTGATGGTCTGCAACTCGCCTTCGAGCATGACCAGCGTCTCGTCTTCGTTGTCATGATGATGCATCGGGGTAGCGCGGCCAGCGGGCGAAGCCATTTCGAGCACACAATATGCGTCCGCCGTTTGGGCGCCGGACACCAGGATGCGCGTATGGGAGCCGCCGAAGTCGTAGCCGACGGTTCCGGTTAAGATGTCTGTATCACGCGCGGTCACTGTTTTCTCCGAAGGAATAGGGCTGCGTGACGCCTGTTCCAGATCGTGTTTGCGTCGACGTGATAAGACTATAACGGCGCGTCGACTCACATGGGGTCGCCGCCATGCCGCGACTCTGACGACACGATGTCGTGAATCTATCGATGAAAAATCTCAGCCAGTTCCTCAATTTCTCAGCCGTCGCACGATATGGAAGCTTCGCGCAGGCCGCGCGAGAGCTCGGGCTCGCGCCATCGTCTGTGGCCAAAAGCGTCGCGCGTCTCGAGAAGGACTTGGGCGGTCGCCTCTTTCATCGCACTACACGCGCGCTGACGCTCACCGAAGAGGGCCGCGCCCTCTACGCGAAGTGCGAGTTGCTCGTGGCGCAAATCGACGCGCTCGATCTGACGTCGCTCGGCGAATCAGACGAGCCCGCAGGCGTGCTGCGGATTGGCGCGCCGATCGGTTACGGCGTGCGCATCGTGCTGCCTTTGCTGGCACGGCTACGCGAGCGTCATCCGGCGCTCGAATTCGATCTGCGGCTATCCGATGGGCGTGTCAGCCTGCTTGACGAAGGGCTCGACGCGGTTGTCCGCTTCGGTCAACTCGAAGATTCGTCGCTGATCGCGCACAAGATCGACGAACAGCCTCTGGTGTTGTGCGCAAGCCCGGCATATCTCTCCACGCACCAGTCCATCCGTGCAACTCACGATCTGGCGCATCACACCGTTATTGTGTTCCGCCTGCCGACCCACGGCCGCGACAGGCCGCTCGAATTTGTCGAGAAAGGCAAGCCGGTGACCTTCACGCCCAACACACCTTTTCGCATCAGCCATGGCGAGGCGCTCGCGGAGGCGGCAGTGCTCGGCATCGGCATCGCGCAGATGCCCCAGTTCTACGCGCAGCCGTATCTTGCCGAAGGCGCGCTGGTTGAACTGCTGCCGCGATGTCGGCCGACGCCGCTGGCCGTGAACCTGGTGTTGCCGGGATCGCGAGTGCGCGCCGCGCGCGTCCGTGCGCTGGTGGAGGCGCTGACGGATGGACACCGCGCAAAGCCGGGTCGGCGATAGCGCGAACGTGCGAGCCCATGACTGCGCAGGCCGTCGGTCGATTGCAAGTGCCTTGATGGCTTACTTCTGGAATTGGGTTGGCGTCGGTAGTCGACGCGCATGCGGGCTGCGCACCGGGCGACCGCCGCGTATCGTCGTAGACGGCACGGAGGGCGGATTGGCCGTCGTGATCAAAACTTCGGAATTGGGCGCGCGCCGCCAGCCCAATCATGTGTGTATTGATAGACGTTCTGGATGTAGACCTCCAGGCGTTGGTCGAGTTTGCCGCCCGTGATGGCGGACATGGCGACGCGATCTAGCACTTCGACATCAGGTAGGTCACGAATCACAAGCGTATTCATTGCAGTTCTCCATAAAAGGTGAGTCGACAGAAAAATTTGGCCGACATAGCGGTCGCGGTGCCGCTAGCAGATCCAAAGCACATGTCGCGCCAATCTCGGCATCACACCGGCCCACGTCTCGTAACTGCTCGACCGTAGGCGTTACACGGATCGCGGCCGGGTGCTTGCAGCGCGCGCAGTCGGAAGTGGTCGGTTCGTATCCGACGGTCCACCCCGTACTGTTGGATCTGGATCGCAATGCAGTATGGCTGCCAGCCCAGGTTCGAGCGTCGAGAGTGAGCGAGATATTCCAACTTACGATCGACGGCGGCTTCCGCGATGCGCAGCGTGACCAGATGTCCATCGGGGACAAGCGTGGTTCGATCGGCAACTCGATCACTTCAGCGTGGCCTGCTTCGGCGGCGCCGCGAAGAATGTGTTGATCTGACGCCGCGCCGCCGGTCATCAGCGCGCCGGCATGCGCGAGTGCGATAGATTTCCCGGCGTTCGCCGACGCTCAGAACTTATGACGGATGCCCGTGACGGCAATAAACTGCGTGCCGCTGCTGGACGGGCCTGATGCCCCCTCGATCTGCGCGACCGCGTTCGTGGCGCGCTGGTACAGCAAGTCGATATAGACGTCGGTCGACTTCGACAGGAAGTACTGAACCCCCGCGGTCGTCTGCCAGTAGTGCCACGAGTCCACCTTCCCGTTCGTCGATACGTTCGTATAGGTCTCGCCAATCGCCGCATGCACGGCCGGCGAAATGCGGTAGCGCAGGCTCGCCTCGGCATTCTGGTAGGTCTGGTACTGGCTCGCGGGTGTCAGCTCGAAACGTGTGTTGGTGTACATCAAGCCGACGCTTGCATTGCCGATGTCGTACAGTCCGCCCGCGCCGTAAATGCGCTGCTTGCTGATGCCCTTCAGGAAAGTGAAGTAGTTGTCGGAGGGAATCGCGCCGGTCGTGTCGGTGGCGGGATGATCGAGCATCACGTAGGCCGCGCCAAGATGCCATGGACCGTTCGCGTAGCTCGCGCCGACGCTGTACGAGCGGTTCGTTGCGAAATTGCCGGCATTTCCCGACAGCGCGTACATGGTGTTGATCTGCAGACCGTAGAAGGTCGGCGTCACGTATTTGATCGAGTTGTCGGTGCGAAACGTGTTGTTGATATCGTCGACGTCGAATGGATGCGTGCCGTACTGCACGGTGTCAGCGGCGAGTTGCAGCGGTTCCAGCGAATCTTGCGACGCGTTGTACTGACGGCCGAACGTCAACGTGCCGTAGCGATCGCTCGACAAACCGACCCACGCTTGTCGCCCGAAGATGCGTCCATTCGCGCTGGCCGTGCCGTTCATCAGATTGAAGCCGTTCTCGAGCCGGAAGACCGCGCGGTTGCCGCCGCCAAGGTCTTCGCTGCCGAGCAGGCCCCAGCGCGAACCCTGTTCGCTGCCGGCCGTCGCCTGATAGTTCGACTTGCCGCCCTGATTGCTGGTGTAGGTGAAACCACCGTCGGCGATGCCATACAGCGTCACGCTCGACTGTGCGTGTGCCGCGCCGGCCGACAGGCCGATGCCGCTGATGCCGCCGATGGCGAGCAGCGTCGCCGGTAGTGTCTGTTTGCGCATGGTGCTTGTCCTCTTGGAGTGGGTCTTACTGTTGAAAAATCGGCGTGCGACGAACGGAAGCGCTCGCGCCTGGGTCTGGGCGCTTCCGGCCTATCGCAGAAAATCCGGGCAAAAAGAGGCCTCGGACGTCGCGCTGAACGCGACGCCTCAATGACCTGGAACGGGGTGGAGCGGAGGCGCTGCTAGCCGGTTTTGCGGCTATCCGCCGGGTTCGGCTGCATGGCTTCGAGCGAAGCCACCGGGACGAGCGGCAGTACGACGTGCGACGCTTGATCCGCGCCGAAATGCACACGGTTCACCGCGACGCGTGGTGTGCGCGCCAGCGCGGGCGCCTCGCCGCTATTCGGGTTGACGTCGAAGTGCGGGAAATTGCTGCTCGACACATCGAGGCGGATGCGATGGCCGCGTCTGAACAGATTGGCCGTGGCGAACGGTTCGATTTCGATCGCGTAGACGCGGCCTTCTTCCAGGGCACGCGGCTCGGTCCACGATTCGTGAAAGCGGCAGCGGAAAATGCCGTCGGTCAGGTTCATCGCGTAGCCGTGCGGGTAATCGGCATTTGGCGGATAGACGTCGATCAGCTTTGCGGTGAAGTCGGTGTCGGGCGCATCGGACGAAATCCACAGCTTCACGACAATCGGCCCAATCACGGCGACGTCTGCTTCGAGCGGCTCCGTCTGAAACACGAGAACATCCGGGCGTGCCGAGAGCGGCATACCCATGTGCCGCGTGCCGAAGAAGCGCGCGTCCTCGCGCTGGTCGAACGCGCCGCCTTCGAAAACCGGCGCGCCCGAGGTTAGCGCGCCGCCGATCGTCGGCACCGGATTGGACGGATCGAACGAATACGAGGTCGCCGCAGGCGCCGCCTGCAAAGCGTCATTCGATGCCGAAAGCGAGCCGTCCCCGGCAAGATAAAACGGCGTGGGGCGCGTGCCGGGCAACGGCCATTGCGCTGACTTGACCCAGCGTCCGCCGTGCTCCATGCGGCCCTGCGGATTACGCGCGCCACTGCCGCCGCCCATCACGAAGATACGTGCGACGGCATCGCCTGCCCCGTTCGACGCGCTGTTCGGTTGCAGCCAGCGGTCGAACCAGTCGGCGCGGAACGCCAGCCAGTCTTTCGCAATCTGACCTTCGATCACCGCGTCGGGTCCGAATTCAACGTCGCCGCTGTATGACACGTTGCGGTCGCCGTGCAGCCACGGACCCATGATCAGATACGCCGGAGCGCCGGGCATGCCGGATAACGCGGCGAAATTATCGAGTGTGCTGCGCACATAAGCGTCGTACCAACTCGACATCAGCACCGTCGGCACGCGCGTCATGGTGTCGTAATAGCCTTCGGCATAGATGCCTGGCTGTTTCCAGTAGTCGTCGAACACGTCGTGCGTCCATTGTTCGAACAGATAGCGCTCGTATTCCGGCACCGCAGCCAGCGGCGAGTGACCGGGCCGCCACGGCATCCGCGCAAACCATTGACGCAGATCGCTCGCATTCAGCGCCGCCGCAACCAGCGGATTTTCGGCGGCCGCGGTGCTGTTCTTTGCGCGGTTGAAGGCCCACGTCGCCTGCTTCAGTTCGAAGGTGCCGCCCTGGCGAATGCCGCAGCGATAGCCGTTGGCGAAACCGCCGGAGTCCAGCACCATGCACGCTAGTCCCGGCGGATTCAGGCAGGCGGCGGCAAGCTGCGTGTGGGCCGCGTACGAGAGCCCCATCGTGCCTACCTTGCCGTTCGACCAGCGTTGTTGCGTGATCCATTCGATCGTGTCGAAGCCGTCCGGCCCTTCAGCGATGTATTTCGTGAACGTGCCTTCGGAGTTATAGCGCCCCCGGCAGTCCTGCAGCACCACGGCGTAACCGCGCGCGGCGAAATAGCGGGCCACGTCGGCGCGATTCGCGGGTGGCTCGCCGTGATGGATTTCCGAACGCGAGATATCGGATTTGCCATACGGCGTGCGTTCGAGAATCGTGGGCAGCGGCGCGTCGATGCCCACGCGGTAACCGGCGGGGAAGTACACGTCGGTGGCGAGCCGCACGCCGTCGCGCATCGGCACCATGACGTCGCCAAACGGGTTGAGCGTCGAATCAGCGGAAAGCGCCCCGCTGCGGGAAAAAGCGTCGGTCATGGTTGGGTCTCGATGAAAAGCAGCGAGGTGCGTTCAGACTTATTCGGATGGAAAATCACGCCGTTGCGTGCCGCCCAGTAGTCCACAGGGAAATAGAGCGGCACGATGCCGTAATCGCTGAAGCCCGCGTGCGCGGCCTGTTGCAGCAACTGGTCGCGCCTCGCCGGATCGAAGGTCGCGGCGGCTTCGCGCAGCAGCCGGTCGAGCGTCGGGTTCGAATAGCGAGTGCGGTTGAAGGCGCCCGTGCCGCGCTCACGTGAATAGCTTTCGAGCACGTTGGTGAGCCCAATCGCGGAATCGCTCGTCGTATTGCCGAAACTGAAGACGAACGCACTGTAGCTGCGCCTTGCGGCAGCGCCTGCATACACGTTGTACGGCTGCGTGACGACATCGTTCACGGCGATGCCGCCGCGCGCGAGCATCTGGCCGAGCGCCTGGCCGAGATCGCCGTCGCTCGCGAAGCGATCGTTCGACGAATGGATCGTTAGCCGGAAGCCGTTCGGATAGCCGGCCGCGACCAGCAGGCGTTGCGCGCCGACGGGGTCGTACCGGTCCGGCTGCAGCTGCGGGTCATAGCCGCCCATGCCGGGCGGCACGATTTGCGCAGCCGGCAGTCCGGCGCCGTTCAGCAGATGCTGCGTGATCGCATCGCGGTCGATCATCTTCGAGATGGCTTCGCGCACGCGCACGTCGCGCAGCGGATTGCGCGCGATCGCCGAACCGTCGGCGGCGGTGACAAACGGGGAAGCGTCGCGCGACGAATCCAGTGCGAGATAGATGAGCCGTGCGGACGGACCGGAAAAGAGCGTCACGTTTCGTTCGCGGCGCAGGCGGCCGATCGTGACCGGCGGTACGTTGTCGATCAGATCGACGGAGCCCGACAACAAGGCCGACAGTCGCGCGGCGTCGTTCGATACGAAGCGGATGGTGCAGGTGTCGAAAACAGGCCGCTTGCCCCAGTAGTAGTCATTGCGCACGAGTTCGAGACGGTCGCCGGGAATCCAGCGCGCGAGACGATACGGACCGGTGCCGACGGCGACAGCGGGCAGGCGGTAGTCATTGCTCGCGTGGCCCGCGCTCGCGTGCTGCGACACGATATACACGAGCCCGATCTGCTCGACGAACGCGGGTGAAGGCGTCTTCGTCACAATGCGCAGCGTCAGCGGATCGACGACCTCGATGCGCTCGATGTTCGCGACCGCGCCCGAATACGGCGCGGGGCTGTTCGGCACGGAGCGCGCACGGCGCAGTGAATACGCGACGTCGTCGGCGGTCATTGTCGAGCCGTCCGAGAAGCGCACGTGCGGGCGCAGATGGAATTCCCACGTGAGCGGATCGACCGCGCGCCACGACACCGCGAGGCCGGGCCGGACCTGCAGGTTGTCGTCCTGTTCGATCAGCCGCTCGAACATGTTCTCGGCGGTTTGCATATTGTTCTGCGTGCGCGAGAACAGCGGATCGAGTGACTGCGGCTCGGACGCGAGCGCCATCGTCAGCGAGCGCGCCTGCGCGCCGGTGGCCGCGCCGACAAAGCTCAGTGCGCACGCGAGCGCGATTGCCGCCGTGCGCATGCGGCCGCGTCGGCGCATGGATGAAATCGTCGTGTTCATCGCACCTCCACCAGATGACACGCGACCTGATGGGTGGCGCCACTCTGGCGCAACAGAGGCCGCTCTGTGCGGCAACGCTGGGTCGCGTGCGGGCAGCGTGGATGGAAGTGACAACCATCGGGCGGCGCGAGCGGCGACGGAATCTCACCTTGAATCGACTCGAACTGCCGTTTGCGATTCGACAGGCGCGGCACCTGCGCAAGCAGCGCGATCGTGTACGGATGCTGCGGATTGGCGAACAGTTCGACGGTCGGCGCGGTTTCGACGATACGGCCGAGATACATGATGGCGACGCGATCGCTGATGTGCTCGACGACGCCCAGATCGTGGCTGATGAACAGGTACGTGAGACCGAGATCGCGGCGCAGTTGCATGAAGAGATTGATGATCTGCGCCTGGATCGACACGTCGAGTGCCGCGATCGATTCGTCGCAGATCAGGAAATCCGGCTTCACCGCCAGGGCGCGGCCGATTCCGATGCGCTGACGTTGGCCGCCGGAAAACTGATGTGGGAAGCGTTCGCGGAAATCCGGATTCAGGCCGACGCGCTCCATCACGTCGACGACATAAGCGTCCAGCTGTTTGCGCTCGACGATGCCGTGCACGAGCGGCGCCTCGCCAATAATGTCGCGCACCCGCTTGCGCGGATTGAGAGAGGACAGCGGGTCCTGGAAAATCATCTGGGTGGCGAGCCGGTGACGCGGAGTGCGCTGTCCAGCGCGAGTGCCGTCATGCTCGCTGCCCGGCGCCGATGGCTCGGCGGTCTTCTCGATTGTGCGGATCGAGCCGCTCGACGGCGCGCCGATCCCGGCCAGCATCCGGCCGAGGGTCGATTTTCCACAGCCGGATTCGCCGACCAGACCGACCACTTCGCCGCGATGAATCGTCAGGCTGACGTCATCGACGGCATGGACGATCTGTTCCTCAGCGCGGGCGCCAAGCCAGCCGGCGATCCGCTCGGCGTAGTTCAGGTGTCGGACGAAGCGGCGCGACACGTGGTCGACTTCGACCAGCGGCGCCATGACATGGGGTGCGTTCATGCGGGCGCTCCGGAACGGGGATGGAAACAGCGGAACAGGTGCGTGCCCTCGCCGGTGACGGGAGGCTCGGCGCTGCGGCACAACGAAGTGGCGTACGCACAGCGCGGCGCGAACGCGCAGCCCACCGGCAGCTTGAGCGCGCTCGGCGCGATGCCCGGAATCTGCTTGAGCGACTCGCCGCGCCGGGCTTTTTCAGGCAAGGAGTCGATCAGCCCGATGGTGTACGGGTGGCGCGGTCGTTCCAGAATCTCGTCGACGCTGCCCGTTTCGACGACCCGGCCGGCGTACATCACGCAAATGCGGTCCGCCAGCCCCGCGACCACGGCGAGATCATGGCTGACCCACACCATGGCGGTATGCGAACGGGCGCACAGCTTCTGCATTTCCGCGAGGATCTGCGCCTGAATCGTGACGTCGAGCGCGGTGGTCGGCTCGTCGGCGATAATCAGTTCCGGGTCGTGCAGCAGCGCGATCGCAATCGCCACACGCTGCCGCATGCCGCCCGACAACTGATGCGGATACGCGCGCAAGCGTTCGTCCGGCGAAGGAATGCCGACCGACGCCAAGGCGTCGCGCGCCCGTTGCCGCGCTGCGTGTTTCGATATGCGGGTGTGGGCCTGGACCGCCTCGATCATCTGCGTGTCGATGCGCAGAACCGGGTTCAGCGTCATCATCGGATCCTGGAAGATCATCGCGATGCGATTGCCGCGCAAGCGGCGCAGCGCTTCAGGCGTGAGTGTGGTCAGGTCTTCGCCTTTGAATAGCACGCGGCCGCCGACAATGCGTCCCGGCGCGTCGATCAGCCCGAGCACGGAGAAGCCCGTAATCGATTTGCCGGAGCCGGATTCGCCGACAAGGCCGACGATCTCGCCTGGCGCGACATCGAAACTGGCGTCGTCGACGGCTTTCGCGACGCCGCCGCCGGTAAAGAAATGCGTGCGCAAATTCTGCACGGACAGGGTAGGGGTGGACATGCGAAATCCTATTTCTGCAAACGCGGGTTCAATGCTTCGCGCAGACTGTCGCCGACGATATTCATGCTGAACACCAGCACGAGCAGCAACAGGCCGGGAAAGACACTGATCCAGTAGAAACCCGCGATCAATTGCTGATAGCCGTTTGCGATCAGCAGACCGAGCGAGGGTTGCGTGACCGGCAGGCCGATGCCGAGAAAGCTCAAAGTCGCTTCGGCTGAAATGGCGGCGGCAATCTGTACGAGGGCAATCACGATGACGGGCGGCAGGCAGTTCGGCAGCAACTGGCTGAACAGCGCGCGCCGATGGCTCAGGCCGAGGCAAAACGCGGCCTCCATATATTCCTTGCGGCGTTCGACGGCGGCGACGGCCCGCACGGTGCGTGCGAAATACGCCCACTGCACGACCACCAGCGCGAGGATCACCTTGTCGACACCCTGGCCGAGAATGGCGAGCATCATCAGCGCGACGAGGATCGTCGGAAAGCCGAGCATCAGATCGACGGCGCGCATCACGAGCGTGTCGACGCGACCTCCGAAGTACGCGGCTACGAGGCCAAGCGTCGTGCCGAGCGACATCGCGAAGACGCCGCTCAGCAGGCCTACGCCGAGGCTGATGCGCAGTCCGTACATCATGGCGGCGAACATGTCGCGCCCGAGCGCATCGCTGCCGAGCAGATACAGGTGACCGTTCACGCCTCGTGCGCCGGGCTGGAGGCGGCCATCGACGAGATTGAGCGCGGCGAGATCGTACGGATTCTGCGGCGCGATCCACGGCGCGAGCAGCGCGATCGCGACGAGCAGAAGACATACGCAAGTCGCCACGGCGACGGCCGGGTTGCCGAACAGACTGCGCAGCACGATGCCCGACGTGGTATTGCGGTCAGGCCGCCATGCAAAAACGGTGGCGCTATGTCTCATACCGCCTCCAGCCGCACGCGCGGATCGAGTAGCGAATAGACGATATCGACGAGCAGGTTGAGCAGCGTGAACATCGCGACCACGATCAGCAGATACGCAACGATCACCGGACGGTCGAGCTTGGTGATGCTGTCGATGATCAGTTTGCCGACACCAGGCCACGCGAAGATCGTCTCGGTCACGGTAGCGAAGGCGATCAACGAACCGAATTCCATGCCGACTACCGTGACGATGGGAATCAGAATGTTCTTCAGGACATGCACGAAGATCACGCGCCGCTCGCGCAGGCCTTTGGCACGGGCGAACTTCACGTAGTCGAGCGGCAGCGTTTCGCGCACGCCGGCGCGCGTGAGGCGCGTGACGAGCGACATCTTGAAGAGCGACAGGTTCAGCGCGGGCAGCAGCAGGTGCCGCAGGCCGTCCCACGTCGCGAGGCTGGTGTGGATGCCGAGCAGAATGCCGGGTTGGCCGCGGCCGGCCGACGGCAGCCAGCCCAGCGTGACCGAAAAGATCAGCACGAGCATGATGCCTTGCCAGAAGTTCGGCAGGCTGAAGCCGAGGATCGAGCCCGTCATCACCGTGCGATCGAGCACCGATCCCGCCTTCAGCCCGGCGATCAGGCCGAGCGGCAGACCGACTATCAGCGCCAGCACCAACGCCACGCACGCCAGTTCCAGCGTTGCCGGCAGGCGTTCGAGAATCAGCTGGATCGACGGCTGGTTGAACACGAACGAGCGACCGAGATCGCCGTGCAGTGCTCGCCCGATGAAATGCAGATACTGTTGCCAGAGCGGCCGGTCGAGTCCGAGCGATTGCACGGCCTGGGCGATTTCGGCCGGGGTCGCGTCGGCCGGGACGAGAATCGCGATCGGGTCGCCGATGGCGAACACGCCGCAGAAGACGAGCACCGACGTGAGCAGCAATACGCCGATGCTCTGGATGAGCCGCCGGATGATGAAGGCGATCATTGCGTGTGAAACCTCAAATGATGAAAATGCGGGGGGTACGGCGCAAGCGGCACCGGGCTCATGCAACGCCCCGATCATTCGACGGCAAAAAACTGTCCGCAACCTTATGTCGAATCCACATACCCCTATGCGGAACCTGCGATGAACCTCAAGCAACTCGAAGCTTTTGCGGCGATTTCAGCGCTGCATACGACGACGGCGGCCGCGCAGCGGCTGGGCTGTTCGCAGTCGGCGGTGAGTCGTCTGCTGAGCCAGTTGGAGGAGGATCTTGGCCTGAACCTGTTCGTGCGCGAACAGGGCCGCCTGACGCCGACGCGCGAAGGTGACGCGCTCGTGCAGGAGGTGGAAACGATCGTCGAGGCGGCGCGCTGCCTGGAACGGCATGCGCAGCAATTGCGGCTGGCAGGCACACAGCGCAAGCTCGTGCGCATCATGGTTCCGAATACCTTTGCCCAGTTTCTGCTGCCCGCTGTCATGCAGCATTTCTACGAAACGCATCGCGACGCGGTATTGGAAGTGTTCTCGGGTACTTACGACGCTTCGGAGCGCGCATTGCTGAGCCGCGAGGTCGATCTGGCGTTCGTGCGATTGCCGACGCGCCTGTCCGGCTTTGCCGTGAAGTGGCGCTTCAAAAGCGAATCGGTGTGCGTGATACCAAGCTCGCATCCGCTCGCCGGCAACGCAACCGTTTCCCCGCGCGATCTGGACGGCGTGCCGCTCGTGCTGCTATGGCGTCAGAGCGCGCTGCGCCATGAAGTGGACTCGGCATTCCGCAGCGCGCGGGTAACGCCCAACGTGGTCGCGGAGGTCCATTCGGTGAGCGTGGCATGTGCGATGGCGGCGCGCGGGGTCGGCGCGGCGATCGTCAACCGGTTGATCGCGCAATGTTGCGACACGGAACAGTTCGTCATGAGGCCATTCGTGCCGACGATCAGCTTCGAGACCGGCATAGCATCGCTCGAATCCGATCCGGTCAGCGGAACCTGCCATGCATTTGCTGCTTGCCTCGCCGAAGCACTGGACAATCTCCATGCGCTGCGCGAGGCTGATTAGCCTCGACCATGTATCGCCGTCCGACTTTTTTCGCGGCCTCCTGTCCGTCAGCATGCGGCCCGCGCGTCATTGTGATGGCGGCCTGATTGATTTACCCGCCTCAACCCCATGACGGAGGCTCACATGCAATACCTGTTGATGATCTATTCGGAAGAAAACGGCTGGAACCAGCTGAGCGCCAGCGAGCGGCAGCAGGGCGTCGCCGCGTATCAGGCGTACACCGAATCGTTAAAAAAAGCGGACGTGCTGGTCGGCGCCAACCGGCTGCAGCACACGAACACGGCGACCACGGTGCGGCTCGTCGACGGCAAGCCGCAAGTGCTCGACGGACCGTTTTCCGATTCGAAGGAGCAGCTTGCCGGCTACTACCTGATCGACGTGCCCAACCTGGACGCGGCGATCGCGTGGGCGTCGCGTTGTCCCGGCGCGGCGCACGGCCTCATGGAAGTGCGCCCGGTCTGGACAGCCCCGTACGAAGCGCCCTCTGTTGCATGAGCCGGCATGGCTGCGGCAGTGAACGCTGACGGCGCCGCGCGTTCGATCGCCGAGGCGGTCGCCCGCCGCAGTTACGGCAAGCTCGTCGCGCTGCTGGCAATGCGCACGCGCGACGTCGCCGCAGCCGAGGACGCGCTGGCCGACGCGTTTGCGGCCGCGCTCGCCGACTGGCCGGAGCGGGGCTGTCCCGCGAACCCCGAAGCGTGGCTGATGACGGTCGCGCGCCGCCGGGCGATCGACGGCGCGCGGCATCGCCGCGTCGGCGACGAAGTGACGAACCAGCTCACGATCCTCGCCGACGAGATCGACGAGCGTGAAGCAGGCGCGTTGCCCGACCGGCGGCTCGCGCTGCTGTTCGCGTGCACGCACCCCGCGCTCGAAGCCGCGATCCGCACGCCGCTGATGCTGCAAGTCGTGCTGGGGCTCGAAGCGAAGACGATTGCCTCCGCGTTCCTGATGTCGCCCGCCGCGATGAGCAAACGCCTCGTGCGGGCGAAGAACAAGATCCGCGCGGCGGGCATTCCGTTCAGCGTGCCCGAGCGCGAAGAGTTGCCGGACCGGCTCGCCGCGGTGCTGGAGGCGGTCTACGCGGCCTATGCGGAAGGGTGGACCGACCCGCTCGGCCGCGATACTGAGAGGCGCGATCTCACGGGCGAGGCGCTGTTTCTTGCCCACCTGCTCGTCGAACTGCTGCCCGAGGAGCCGGAAACGCTGGGTTTGCTCGCGCTCATGCTCTATGCGCAGGCGCGTTGCGACTCGCGACGCGATGCAGCCGGCGACTATGTGCCGCTGTCGGCTCAGGATCCGGCGACATGGAACGCGCCGATGCTCGACGCCGCCGACGCATTGCTGCGGCGCGCCAGCGCATTCAACGCAATCGGACGCTTTCAACTGGAGGCCGCGCTGCAGTCGGCGCATGTGCACCGTTGCCGCACGCATCGCGCGAACTGGGACGAGATCGTGCAGATCTACGATGCGCTGTTCGCGATTGCGGCGTCGCCGGTGGTCGCGGTGAACCGCGCGCTCGCGCTGGCGGAACGGGACGGCCCGCGGGCGGCGCTCGATGCGCTCGAGCCGTATGCCAACGATCCGCGTCTGGCCGACTACCAGCCGTACTGGGCCGCGCGCGCCGATCTGCTCGCGCGCGCCGGCGCGACGGCTGAAGCGCTCGGCGCGTACGATCTTGCGATTGGACTTGAGCGCGATCCTTCCGTGCGCCGGTTTTTGCAGCGCAAGCGCATCGAGCTGTCATCGGCGGGAAATTAGAAAAATCAGACTCGATCAGGAGAGCCGGCGCACCAGCTCTGGAAGCTGTGAAGCATCGAGGTCTTCCACGAAGCTTGCCCGCCGCGCATCCGCGGCCGGGCTCAGCGATCTTCCCGCAAGCTCGACGAATCCGACGGTACGTTCAATTCGCGGCGCGTCGAGCGGAATGAACCGCAGCGTATCGCGATAGCGTTGCTTCGCGAGGTAGGGCAGCACCGTGAGCCCCACGCCGCCTTCCACCGCGGCCAGCAGTGTGGTCGTGTTGGCAATGAAGATCTCGTCCTGCTTCGCTGCTGCCTCGCGACCCGCCGAAGGCAAGTGCGCATCGTGCCGTTGCCGATCATCCGGTATCCCGACAGATCGCTCCATTTGATCCGGCGTTGCCGGAAAAGCGCGTGGCCGGTATTCACGACCAGGCGCATCACATCGGCGATCGGCGACGTGAAATTCAGCTCCGATTCAAACCCGGGTTCTCCGGCAATGCCGAAATCGATCGCGCCGGAGCGTACCCGATCGTGGATATAAGCAGCCGTGCCGTCTTCGACATGAAGCTGGATGCCCGGATAACGCGCGGTGAACCGGCTGATCGCGCGTTCGTAGTGCTCGACGAGCTTTTTTGCTTCGCCGGCAACGAGAAAGGAGGCGCATCAACATGAAAATGGCGCTTAATGAATTGAACGCGCTGTGCCGTAGCGAGTTGGAAGGCAGTGGCTGGGCACAAGGCGACTATGAGGATGCGGCACAAGCGGCGGTGTGGTTGCAGGCAATCGGCTTCGACGGCATGGAAGCGATCGGCGCGCTTCTCGGCGCAACGCGGCAGGAGGCATACACCCTCGCGCCTGCGCGTCCAGGCAGGCGGCGCGCAGCCTGCAAAAACTTCGTGCGCGGGCCTCGCGGGCTGTGTTCTCGCATTCGAGCTGGCGTGGAGCGGAGTATCGGCGGCATTTCGCGGCGCCGTTGCCAAATCGAGCATCATTTGGGGTGGCGGGCCTCGCGCGTGAGGAGATGTTGGTTGAGATCGTGGCGTACGCCTGCTTGACGCCTGGAATCACGCACGGTCTTCAGGCGACTGAGGCCGCATATTTCCCGCCACAGAATCGACGAATGTCCCTGCCCGCAGCCACCGTTATGCAGGCCATCTGCGGTCAGAGACAATTCGTCGCGACAGACGCATTAGCGCCTTGCACTCACCATGGCAGCGAGTAGGTCTTCGTGTTGGTGAAACTCTTCATGGCCTCCTGCACGCCTTCCTTGTAGCCAAGCCCCGAATCCTTTACGCCGCCGAACGGTGTGAGCTCGAGCCGGTAACCCGGCACTTCGCGCACATTCACGCTGCCTACCTCCAATTCGGTGATGAAGCGCGTAATGTAGTCGAAGCGGTTCGTGCAGATCGACGACGACAGCGCGTAGTCGGTGCAGTTGGACATACGGATCGCTTCGTCGATGTTGGAAAAGCGCATGATTGGCGACACGGGGCCGAATGTCTCGTGTTTGACGAGCGGCATGTCGGGCGTGACGCGATCGACGACGGTCGGCGAATAAAGCGCGCCCTCGCGGCAGTTGCCCGCAAGCAGACGGGCGCCGCGCGACAAAGCATCGTTGACCTGGCGCTCGCAGAATCGAGCGGCAGCCTCGTCGATAACCGTTCCCATGTCCACCGAACCATCCGCGGGATTGCCATATTTCCACGCACGGGTCTTGTCCACGACCAGGTCGGTAAAACGGTCGGCAACCGCTTCGTGCACCAGCATGCGTTTGATGGCCGTGCATCGTTGGCCCGAATTCTTGTAAGAGCCCGATACGGCGAGTGAGCTGGCTTCGTCCAGATCGGCGTCTTCCATCACGATGATTGGGTCGTTGCCGCCGAGTTCGAGCACCGCGCGGCGGTAGCCCATTCGCGAAGCAATGGATTTGCCGATCGAGACGCCGCCGGTGAACGTAATGAGATCGACGGCCGGGTTCGTGATCAATTCGTCGGCGATCACGCGCGGGTCGCCAGTCAGCACTTGCAACATCTGCACCGGCAAGCCTGCTTCATAGAGAATATCGGCGAGCAGGTAGCATGACAGCGGCACTTTCTCCGACGGTTTCACGACAATACGATTGTTCGTCGCAATCGACGGCACGATCTTGTGCGCGACCTGATTCATCGGATGGTTGAACGGAGTAATAGCGGAAATCACGCCAAGCAGCGGATCCCGTTGCGTGTAGACGCGCCGTTTCTTGCCGTGAGGCGTGAGGTCGCACGAAAAGATCTGGCCGTCGTCTTTCAACACCTCGCCCGCGCCGAAAACCAGCACGTCGGCGACGCGGCCGGCTTCGTAGATCGAGTCTTTCTTGCACAAGCCCGCTTCCGCGGTGATGAGCGCGGCGATTTCTTCCGTGCGCGCGCGCACTGCTTCAGCGGCGCGCCGCAGGATCGCCGCGCGCTCATAGCGGGTCAATGCCGGACGATAGGCGCGCGCGAATTCGAACGCGCGTCGCACGTCTTCGATTGTCGCCTTCGGAACCGTGCCGACGAGCGTGCCGTCGTACGGGTTACGCACTTCGATCACTTCGTCGCGAAAGATTTTTTCGCCGCCGATACGCAATGCTTCGTGACGTGCTTGCAATTGAGCCTTGGTTTCCACAACAGCGTTCATGTCCGATCCCCGTTCATTGAAGGTGATTGAGTGCGATGTCGATGATGTCGAAGTTGCGCAGCCGTGCCCGCTCGCCGACCGATTTCGCGACCGGCTGATTGAACAGGAGCGGGACGATCTGCTCGGCGAGGCCGCCATGCGAACGCAGCGGCACATCGAGACCGGACAGGTCGTGCTTGATGCGCCGCGTGCCGAGCACCACGTCGCGCGTTGAGATCACGATCAGGTCGCCCATGCGCGCCGGCGGCAGTTCGAAACGCGCGCAGCCTTCAGCGCCCGTCAACACGAGTTCGATGCCGGGAACCTTGGCCAGTTCGCGGCGCATCTCTTCCACGTCCGCCGACGGGGGAAGGTAGACCGTCGCAAACGATCCAAGCGCGCCGTGATGCACGACGTAGGGATCGGTGATCGGCAGGATCACGCGGGCAGCGTCCTCGCCGAGCCACTGGTCGAAGCGCTCCTGCAGATAGATCACGTTGGGTTCGCCGTCGTCGTTGTGTTTTGCGTTCATCCCGTGATCGGCGGTGATCGCGACAATCGCGCCCAACTCGTCGAGCCGCTGCAGATAGCCGTCCATCATCTGATAGAACGCGTTCGCGCCGGGCGTGCCCGGGGCGCACTTGTGCTGGACGTAATCGGTGGTGGACAGATACATCAGGTCGACTTCACGGGTTTCGAGCAGCCGCACGCCGGCCGCGAATACGAACTCGGACAGGTCGGCGCTGTACACGCTCGGCACCGGCTTGCCGACCAGTTCGAGCAGGCCGTCAATACCGTTCTCCTCGAGCGTCGCTTCGTCGGCTTTCTCGGCCGAGAAGCACACGCCCTTCAGGCCTTTGCCGAGCAGCCTGCGCAGCTTGTCTTTTGCCGTGACCACGGCCACCTTGGCGCCCCGCTCAGCGAACCCGGCGAGCACAGTGGGCGCGATCAGATACTTCGGGTCGTTCATCAGCACCTCAGTGCCGCTGTCGCGATCAAAGAAGTAGTTGCCGCTAATGCCGTGCACGGCGGGCGGCACACCGGTGACGATCGACAGATTGTTCGGGTTCGTGAAGCTCGGCACCACGCATTCGCCTTTGAGAGCAGTACCCGGGCGCAACAGCTTGCCAAGAAACGGTGCGACGCCTGCCGCCGCCGCCATCTCCAGATATTCATACGCGCAGCCGTCTACACAAACCACGACAACGGGTCGATGCATCCAGTTGTAGCTGCGGCCGTTCACTTCGATGGAAACCGGTGTTTCGCTCATGACGTGTCCTTTCGGCTAGGGGTAAGTCGGGTGTTGTTGATGAGGCATTATGTGGCAAAGTGTGGCAATACTTGACATTAAAATTGATGCTTTGTAGATTGTCAACAACAGACAACATTTAGATTTTTCCCAAAAGCAGTCGTCAGGAGGGTTGCAACAAGCTGTGGTCCCGTAGCACCGGTCGTTTTCGTCGCTCGCCGCGACGCCACTTTCTCAAGGGGTCTGGAAATGAAGGAAAAGCAGGGGTTGGCCAATCGCAGAAGTCGTTTGAACGTGGCGCTGCGCTGTCTCGTGGCTGCCGCCGTGACGTTGGGCGCAATGGAGGCCGCGCATGCGAAAACGCAGTTGCTCGTCTATACGGCGCTCGAGGACGAAGCCATGAAGCCGTACAAGGACGCCTTCGAAAAAGCCAATCCAGATATCGAAATCCGCTGGGTACGCGATTCGACGGGCGCGGTCACTGCCAAACTGCTCGCGGAGAAAAACAATCCGCGTGCCGACGTGGTGCTCGGACTGGCCGCATCGAGCCTCACACTTCTCGATCTGCAGGGCATGCTGATGCCCTACGCGCCGAAAGGCTTCGACAGCCTGACTCGCAAGTACAGCGATGCGAACACGCCGCCGCACTGGGTCGGCATGGACGTGTGGGGCGCGACGGTCTGCTACAACCGCGTCGAAGCGGAGAAGCGCCACCTGCCCAAGCCGACCTCATGGGAGGACCTGACCAAGCCGGTCTACAAGGGGATGATCGTGATGCCGAGTCCGGTGTCGTCCGGCACCGGCTATCTGGATGTGACCTCGTGGCTGCAAACGTTCGGCGACGACAAGGGCTGGAAGTACATGGACGCGCTCGACAAGAACGTCGCGCAATACGTGCACTCGGGTTCAAAGCCCTGCACGCTGGCCGGCACCGGCGAATTTCCGATCGGCATCTCATTCGAATTCCGCGGCCACGAATTGCAGGCACAAGGCGCGCCCATCGACCTGATCTTTCCCAAAGAAGGGCTCGGCTGGGACATGGAAGCCACCGGCATCATGAAAACGACAAAGCAGCCGGAAGCGGCAAAAAAACTCGCGGATTTCATGGCCAGCAAGCAGGCGAATGAAATCACGGCGCAGTGGTGGGCGATCGTGGCGTATCCCGGCGTCGCGAAGAAACTGTCGGGCATCCCTGACAACTATTCGGAACTGCTCGTGAAAAACGATTTCACCTGGTCCGCAAAGAATCGCGACGCCATTCTCGGCGACTGGCAAAAACGCTACGGCAGCAAGGAGCAGAAGTAGGCCGGGTCGAGCCGGATCTTGAGGAATGGCGAGGCGCGCGAACCGTGCGCCCCGAACGATGCGGCGACGCGGCGCACGGTGTGCGTCGCCGCCATGCGAGCGAGCAGGCAAGCGGGAGCGGAGGAACAGATGACAGCGTATTTGAGCGTGCAGCGAGTCTATAAGCGGTTCAACGAAACGCCGGTTCTGGAGGACATCAATCTTGGCGTGAAGAAGGGCGAGATGCTCTGTTTTCTCGGGCCGTCGGGATGTGGCAAGACCACTTTACTGCGCATCATTGCCGGACTGGAAACACAGAGTGCCGGCCAGATCATGCAGGACGGCCGCGATATTTCGCGTTTGCCGCCGCAGCTTCGCGACTACGGCATTGTGTTCCAGTCGTACGCACTGTTCCCGAATCTGACCATCTTCGATAACGTGGCCTATGGCCTCGTGAATCGAAAGATGAAGCGCGCGGCGATCGCTGATCGCGTGAACGAATTGCTGGCGTTAGTTGGATTGCCGGACGCGCAGCGCAAGCATCCCAACCAGTTGTCGGGCGGCCAGCAGCAACGCATTGCGCTCGCGCGTGCGCTTGCCACGTCGCCGGGCCTGCTGTTGCTCGACGAGCCGCTCTCGGCACTGGATGCCCGGGTGCGCGTGCGCTTGCGGCAGGAAATCCGCCAGTTGCAGCAGCGCCTCGGCGTGACCACGATCATGGTCACGCACGATCAGGAAGAAGCGCTATCCATGGCGGATCGGATCGTCGTGATGAATCAAGGTGTGATCGAGCAGATCGGCACGCCGCACGAAATCTATCGCGAGCCGGCGTCGCCGTTCGTTGCCGACTTCATCGGCAAGGTCAATCTGATTCCCGCCGAGGTGACGCACGACGGCAGCCTCAAGGCGGGCTCGATCTCCCTGCGCTATGGATGCGGAACGGGGCCCGCGATCCTGGGCTCGACAGTTTCGGCGTTCGTGCGTCCGGAAGACATCCATCTCAGTGCGCCCGGCAGCGAGGCGGACAACCTGCTGTCAGCCTCGGTCCAGAAACTGGAATTCCTCGGCGCATTTTGCCGGGTCAGCTTCAAGGTGGACGGCCTCGGCGACCAGGAGATCGTCGCCGACCTGTCGTTTCACGAAATGCACCGTACCCGTTTGCAGGCCGGGTCGCGTTTTCACCTGGCTATCAACCGCGAACACGTGTGCGTCTTCTCCGCCGCGAAGGAGCGACTGCAATGAGCGCCGTTCTGATCGAGCATCGCAGCGGCGACGACGGGCACGCCGAAGTTCGCCAGAAGAGCCATTGGCATGACCGCATCGCGCAGTTGGCACTCGTGCTGATGTCGGCGTTTCTCGGCATGTTTCTGCTTTTGCCGCTGGCGTTGGTGATCGGCAAATGCTTTGTCGACGCGGACGGCCGCTTTGTCGGACTGGCGAATTTCACCGGCTATCTGGTGGATTCGGGCGTGTGGACGTCGACGTTGCATTCGGTGACGGTCGCTTGCCTCGTAACCGCCATTGTGATTCCGATGGCGTTTACATTCGCGTACGCACTGACCCGCTCGTGCATGCCGATGAAAAACGCCGTGCGCACAGTCGCGCTGCTTCCGTTGCTCGCGCCGACGCTGCTGTCGGCCGTGTCGTTCATCTACTGGTTCGGCAACTCCGGCATTCTGAAGCCGCTGCTGCACGGGCATTCCATCTACGGATTGCCGGGTATCGTATGCAGCCTGGTTTACGCCGCTTTTCCGCACGTGCTGATGATTCTCGTCACGGCGCTCTCGCTCTCCGACGGCCGCTTATATGAAGCGGCCGACGCGATGGGCACGCGCCGCGCGCGCAAGTTCTTCACGATCACGCTGCCTGGCGCGAAGTATGGTCTGATCAGCGCGACGATGGTGTCGTTCACGATCTGCATCAACGACTTCGGCGTGCCGGTGGTGATCGGCGGACCTTACTCCGTGCTCTCTACCGATATCTACAAGCTCATCATCGGCTTGCAAGACTTCAACCGGAGCGCGGTGGTCAGCCTGCTGCTGCTCTGCCCGGCACTGGTTGCATTCGCCGTCGACTTCTTCATTCGCCGCAAGCAGCAATCGCAGCTCGGCGCGCGCTCCACGCCTTATCAACCGAAGCCGGCGCGGGGGTTCGACATGGCGATGCTCGGCTATTGCGCGATCGTCTGTACGCTTTTGCTGGCGGTGGTCGGTATTTCGGTGTTCGCCTCGTTCGTGAAGTTCTGGCCGTATCAGATGAGCCTCGGCTTACAGCACTACAAGATGGGACTGATTGGCGCCGGGATCTTCGATGCCTACAAAAACAGTCTGAAAATGGCGGCGTGCGTGGCGATCGGCGGGACGATCATCGTGTTCGGCGGCGCGTATCTCGTGGAGAAGACGCGCGGGCCGCGCTGGTTGCGCGGGTTTATCAATCTGTGCGCGATTCTGCCGATGGGCGTGCCGGGTCTCGTTCTGGGCATCAGCTACATCTTTCTGTTCAACTCGCCTGCCAATCCTTTGAACGGTCTCTACGGGACGCTCGCGCTGCTGGCAATCGTTACGGTCGTGCATTACTACTCGTCCAGCCATCTGACGGCAGTCACCGCGCTTCGTCAGATCGACAACGAATTCGAAGCGGTCTCGGCTTCGCTGAAAGTGCCTTTCTACAAGACATTTTTGCGTGTGACCGTGCCGGTTTGCCTGCCGTCGATCCTGCAGATTGCGCGCTATCTGTTCGTCAACGGCATGACCACGGTGTCCGCGGTTGCGTTTCTTTATTCCCCCGACACCCAGCCTGCCTCGGTTGCCATTCTCAATCTCGACGACGCCGGACAAATCGGACCGGCCGCGGCGATGGCCACGCTCGTCCTTGTGACGGCGGCGTTCGCGTGTTTGCTGTTTGCCGGCGTGTCGCATGGCGTATTGCGCAGAACCCAGGCATGGCGCACGCCGCGCCGTGGTTAAAACGCGTCTTCATCAAAGATCGATAAGGAGTTACCGTGAAACTGTCCTCCGCACCCATTCTGCTCACTCCCGGTCCGCTCACCACATCCGACCGCACGCGTCAGGCGATGCTGCGCGACTGGGGTTCGTGGGACGGCGACTTCAATCAGATTACCGCGCGTATCCGTCAGCAGACACTGCGGATCGTGCACGGCGAGGGCACGCATGAATGCGTGCCCCTGCAGGGCAGCGGCACGTTCTCCGTGGAAGCCGCGATCGGTACGCTGGTGCCGCGCGACGGACACGTACTCGTGCCGAGCAACGGCGCGTATTGCCAACGGATCGCGAAGATTTGCCGTGCGCTTGGCCGCCGTCACCAGACCATCGACTACGCTGAAGACACGCAGATCAAAGCCGCGGATGTGGATCGCGCCCTCGCGGCCGATGCGGCCATCACGCATGTGGCACTCGTGCATTGCGAAACCGGTGCCGGGGTGCTCAATCCGTTGCATGAGATCGCCGAGGTTGTCGCGAAGCACGGGCGCAGTCTGATCATCGACGCAATGAGTTCATTCGGCGCGATCGACATCGATGCGCGCAGAACGCCCTTCGACGCCGTTGTGGCTGCGTCCGGCAAATGTCTGGAGGGCGTACCCGGCATGGGCTTCGTGATCATTCGCCGCAGTGTGCTGGAACGTTGTGAGGGAAACAGCCCGTCGCTCGCGATGGATCTCTACGATCAATGGGCCTACATGAACCGCACCACGCAGTGGCGCTTCACGCCGCCCACGCATGTCGTCGCGGCACTCGACGAGGCGATCGCGCAATACATGGAAGAGGGCGGCCTAGAAGCGCGCGGCGCACGCTATGCCGGCAATTGCCGGGCGCTGATCGAAGGCATGGCTGCGCTCGGTTTTCGGACCTTTCTCGATCCTTCGATTCAGGCGCCGATCATCGTCACGTTCCATGCACCCGACGATCCCAACTACGACTTCAAGACCTTCTATACGGAAGTGAAGAAGCGCGGCTACATCCTCTATCCGGGCAAGTTGACCCAGCTGGAAACATTCCGCGTCGGCTGTATCGGGCACTTCGGCGAATCCGGCATTCCTGGCGCGGTTGCCGCGATCGCCGACACGCTGAAGGCAATGGAGATCAAGCGGGTATCGGCGCAAGCGGCGGCCTGAAACAGACCAGAGTGAAGGTTTCTTCCCGGCCAAACAGGGAGGAAACCTTCCTTTCCTCCGAAGAGCGTTAAACCGTTATATCAAGGCGAACCATTTATGCGTCCGTTCTGGATTGAACAAGCACTTTTCGCCGATGGATCATTGGCGCCCGCGCTGCAAGGCGCGACGACTGCCGATGTTTGCATTGTTGGCGGCGGCTTCACCGGTTTGTGGACTGCCATCCAGGCGAAGCAGAAAAAGCCCGAACTCGACATCGTGATCATCGAAAGCGATCTGTGCGGCGCGGGGGCAAGCGGCCGAAACGGTGGCTGTCTGCTGACGTGGTCGACGAAGTTTTTCACGCTGCGGCGGCTGTTTGGTGAAGCCGAAGCGGTTCGGCTGGTGAAAGCGTCCGAAGCGGCTGTCGGCCGGATTCGCGACTTCTGCGTGGAGCATGCCGTCGATGCGGAATTGCGCCTCGACGGCACGCTCTACACGGCGACCTCGCGTGCGCAAATCGGCGTGCTCGATCCGGTGATCGCCGCATTGAGCGAGCGCGGCATCAATGCGTACCAGCATCTTTCACCGGATGAAGTGGCGAGCCGTTCGGGTTCGGCGCGCAATCTCGGCGGCGTCTATTCGCCGATCGCGGCGACGGTTCATCCCGGCAAGCTCGTGCGCGGATTGCGGCGCGTCGCGATCGAAATGGGCATTCGCATTTACGAACGCACGCCGATGCTGGAGTTTGACGCCGGCGAACGCGTGACGGTGCGCACGCCGGCCGGCAGTGTGATTGCGCCGAAACTCGTGCTCGCGATCAATGCATGGATGGCGAGCCGTTTCCGGCAGTTCGAACGCACGCTGGCGGTTGTGTCCAGCGACATGATCGTCACCGAGAAATGCCCCGAACTGCTGCATCGGATAGGCCTGAAAGATGGCGTGTCGGTGCTCGATTCGCGGATCTTCGTATACTACTATCGCAGCACGCCCGACGGAAGGCTGATGCTGGGCAAGGGCGGCAATACGTTTGCCTGGCGCGGGCGGATCGCGCCGGTGTTCGATCAGCGCTCGCCCTATGAAGCCGATCTGACGCGCAGCCTGCACGATTTTTTTCCCGCATTGCGCGACGTGCCGGTCACGGCGAGCTGGAACGGCCCGTCGGACCGGTCGGTCACCGGCTTCCCATTTTTCGGCCGGCTCGACAATGCGCCGAACGTGCTCTACGGATTCGGCTATTCCGGGAACGGCGTCGGGCCGACCTATATGGGCGGGCAGATTCTGTCTTCGCTGTTGCTCGATCTGGACAACGAGTGGACACGCAGTCCTTTGACGAACGGGCCGTTGGGCTATTTCCCACCTGAACCGATCCGCTTCGTGGGCTCGATTACCGTGCGTGACGCCATTCGCCGCAAGGAACGCGCGGAAGACGAGGACCGGCAGCCGTGGCTCGTCGATCGTTTGCTCAGCAAACTGGCGAACGCCGCCGGCAAGTCGGATAAAGCCTAACGCGGCCGTTCAGCCTGGCTCAGGTTTTAACCGTATGGTTCGCGGAAGCCGCCCAGCGTTCGTGGGCGCGCCGCATTCTGGCGAGGCCATGAGTAACGTGTTCGCGCACTAGAGCGACCGCGCGCTCCGCATCGCCTTTCGCGAGCGCGTTGACGATTTTCTCGTGCTCAGTCACGGACGTAGTCAGCGCGCTTTTTTCCGATTCGATGGCGGCCTGACGGAGCAAACCGAGCTGGCGGACTAGATGCCGGTACGTTTCGAGCAGATGCTGGTTGCCGACACCGGAGACCATTGCGTCATGCAACTGAACGTTCAATGTCGTGTACAGGGTGAGGTCGTGATCTTTCTTCGCGGCTTTCATCGAGGCGATGATGCGTTTGAGCGTTGCAAGCGTCTCGGGCGCCATCTGCTCGGCCAACGCGCGGGCAACCGATTCGTCCAGCATCGCGCGGACCTGGTAGATTTCTTCCGCCTCGCGCAGCGACAGCGCGCGCACCGTCACGCCGCGGTTTTTTTCGGTCTTTAGCAAGCCCGCCTGTTCCAGCGCGCGAAACGCTTCGCGCAAGGGGCCGCGAGACACGTTCAGTCGAGCGGAAACTTCCACTTCGTTCAATTTCTCCCCAGGCGCGAATTCCCCGGAGACGATGCCCCGTTCGAGCGTTTCCTGGACTAGCGTGGCAAGGGAGTGCCGCTGCAACAATTCAATCGCGCTGGAAGGGCTTGGCGTGGTCATCGATGAGCGGTTTGCAGTGGAGAATGGACGGCGTAGCGTCAGTCTCCCGAACATAGCGTGGCGGCTTGTTTATTGTCAACAACCATCGGTCGCGTCGCGTCTGACACGTGGCGAACTGTGCGCCATTTTCGGTCGACACTTGCATGGCTACGTCGA
>NZ_JBHUFR010000013.1:266494-313820 GCF_042680985.1 Paraburkholderia dipogonis
CCCGTCGAAGCAGACCGAGCCTCGCCCCTTTGCCGGAAGGCGAGGCGCGGCTTCTCGCTCAGCGCTGCTGCTGCACGGCCAACAGCGGATTGACGACCTTGGGCGCCGCCGCCTTCTGATGCAGATCCTTGATGAACGCCTCGCTCAGTGCAATGACTTGTGCCGACGCTCGCGGATCGAAAAGCGCATGGTCGAGCTCATCGAAGACGACCGCCTTGACATGCGAAAAGCGCGACAGCTTCTTGCCGCGCTTGCCGAAATGCGCATTGAGCTGGTCCATTCCTTCGTCGCTCGAACCGTAGACGAAGAGAGTCCGCACGCCCTTGCGTTCGAGCGCGTGAACCACGCCGTGCGGGTGCGTCAACGTATCGGCTTCGGCCGCGCCGGTACGGTTGGCGGCCGCGTCCAGCCGATGCGAATGCAGGCGCGCGAGCAGAATTGATCCGACGGCCTGCGCGATCGGCAGGAACTTGCGCTTTCCGCTCAGGACGAGCCACCATTTGGACGGCTTGAATATCGCGGGCCCGACACGCTTGAGCGAGTTACGCTGCAACTCCTCCAGCTCCGCCATCGACATATGCGGGGGTATGTAAAAACGCACGATGTTGACCGCGATGACGGCCGTGAGAGCCGGCTCCACGAGCGCCGCGCGCAAGGCGCTGTAGGCGCCCGAGCAGATCCCGAACGAGATGACCGTTTGATAGCCTTTGCGCTTGAGCCAGGCGGCGGCCGTCGCGACGTCCTCGATGGTCGTGGATGCGTGGATCTTCGGCACCAGATCGAGTGGCCCTTGTGGCGTACGCGGTGGACTGTCGCCGATGCCGCGCGCGTCGATGCGCATGGATGGAATGCCGCGCCGGGCCATTTCCCGCGCGATCCGAACCGATAGCCGACTGTCGCCATGATGCACGCTGCCGGCGGTATTGGTGATCAGCATGACGGGCCCGTACGCGACCCTGCCGCGCGGTTCGCACAACATGCCGAACAGGCCGTTGGCGCCGAAGATGACCGGGCGCTCGCGGGCTTCGGGCGTCTCGATGATGGCTTCGTCGTCGAGGGACACGCTCGGCCGCGCGCCTCTGTTCATCGAGTTGTGGACGCGCATTCCCGGGGCGCCGTCCACGATCCACTTCACGACCTCTCCGAATGCGCGAGCCGGCACAGTCGACGACTTCGTCTCGTCCATATATTCGAGGTAGCCGTCCAGCAAGCCCGTTTCGACCGCGACGCCGCGTTCGCGCAGCGTCGAACACAGCGAGGCGCTTGCGCGGGCGCGTGCATCGAGCACGAGAGCACGCGTGAGAACCGGAGCGTGTTGGTCCATTGCTTTCGAGAGATCGAGCGCGTCCAGTTCACTGCAGAGCCGGTCGCTGTAGATCTGTCCCAGCACGTTGAACGGCTTGTCGCGCTGCGCGGCGCGCAAGAACGGGGCGAGATTGTCGAGCCAGACCTTGCGCACCGCAGCCAGTTCACGCAGATAGGTGCGCCCGCGCGTGACGGGCGCGAGCAGCACGAGCGAGTCGGCCGCGCATGCACGCGATGCGAGCGCTGCAAGCGCCCCGCCGAGACGCAGGCCACAGAGCGTCACGCTGGTCACGCCGGTCAGTTCCTTGAGACGCTTGACGGCCGCGACGACATCGGACACGAAGGCTTCGAGGTGATGGGCATTGCCGTCCACGCCCGCGGAGTCTCCCGTTGCCAGATAGTCGAAGCGCAGCGCCGGAATACCGTACGCGGACAGTTCTTCTGCGAGGTAACGGATACCCTTGTGGCACCACGGCTCTTCATGACCAAACGGGCTGCAAAGCACCACGCCATGCGTGCCTTCTCCAGGATGAAGCCATCCAAAGCGTCCACCGAATGCGATCGGCTTCATGGCTGGCCTCGACCGGTCTGGTTGCTGTCGCCGACTGGGGCCGGGTGGCAAAAAGCGGACGTTGCAACGTTTTTTGCAACTGCACCGCGCAATGTTCTTGTCTCGTAGTGCATCAGTGTGAGCCTCTTTTTGTATTGAGCGTTTTGGTCGATTGGATCGCTCTTTAGAGGCCGGTTCGGTGCGCTAAACAACATTGCACGAAGCAGAGAATGAATTTAACCCGGGCGACGTTTGCCTTTTAACAAACGGTCAATGATTGCGCATATATTTTTTGAAAAAGTCGATTAAGGACTTACCCGTAGTTGTTGTGCGATTTAAGCTAATTTCACGCGGACTGTGCGAATTCGCACATAGCGCTAACGATTGCCACAGTAATGTATTTTCGGGGAAAAGCGACCTGCGGATAAAGGCGGCCCATAAATCGGAATGAGACCATTTGCCCGCACTCGTCCGACGAAATAAAAAATACGCCAAATGCGTTGTTTTTATGCTGTGGCGCGAATAAATCAATCTATCGACGAATAAGCCTTGCGATGCGCGAGTAGCACGTGCGCCGGTGTCCGATGCTCGACGAAAACCACCGATTCAGCGGGATTCGGCCTATCCGTCACACGGCTGGCACCTGGCAGCAGGCCAGCGGAAAATTTTTCGTAATCAATTCCTTTCTAATCAATTACTCATATATTAACTAATATTTAATCAGACAATAAAAATGTGTCGTTTCTGATACGTTTTTATCTTCATACTTTTAGAAAAATTTACTATTCAACAGACAAAAGCATCGGTACGGAAGTCGTTGAAAAGATAGAGGTTCAGGGAATTTCTTCCGGATTTCTCAAAAAGTATGATGATATGATGTACATATTGTAACAAGTGTGACGTAGGACTGACTTTGGTAATCTGATACGATTATTAAGAGATGGTAATAATTTACCTTCTAGCTATTACTGTGCATCTCATCGGCCGCATTATGCGCCATCGAAATGCAAGTCTGGTGACCCCTTCCGGAAGATCTGCTTTACCAATCCTGAAGTTCTCTTTGCTTTAAGCGGAGATCTCTTCGGGTATTCGCTTGCGCCTGCGCGTATTCGCATTGCCGATTACGCGGGGTAACTCGTATTTAAGCGTCGGGCTTTTGCGCCCGTTATCTCGCTTAATTTCCCTGTTAACGCCTGTATGGTTGCGGTCGTTCGCCTGGGCTTTGGCTTTTGATCGCGCCGGCATAGTTGGAAAGACTTGAATGATTAAGAATACACCAGCGGCAAGACTCCCTGTTTCTAACACTGAACTCACGGTCCGTCGTAAATTTCTGACGTCCTTGCTGGCCGGCGGCGGCGCGTTCGTGCTCGCCGCATGCGGCGGCGGTGGCGATTCCGCCAGTCCCGACGCGGTCGCGGACCGATACCGACGCGGCGGCGCATCGAACCCGCGCGGCGCCAGTTCGTCGAGCGGCGCGAGCGCGCCGGCAACGGCAAGCTCGCCGGCAGCCGCAAGCTCCCCGGCTGGCGCGAGCTCGCCGACCAGCACTCAAGGCGTTCTTCTCGACACGTCTTTCGGCGTAAAGGGCGATGGAACCACCAACGACCGCGTCGCACTCCAGCGCGCAATCGACGGCTCCATTGGACAGATTTTGCTGATTACCGGCCAGAGCCGGATCGACGTGGCCGGCCTCGACCTGCGCACCAATAGCCACGTGCGGTTTGCAAGCGGCGCTTCGATCAAACTGCTCGCGCATAATACCGACACGTATGAAATCCTGCGATTGGCGGACGTAAATAACGTCACGCTCGAAAGCCCGTATCTCGACGGCAGCAAGGAATTGAATTCGGCGAAGTCGGGCGAGTGGGGCATGGGGATTTCGATTAATGGCGCAACGAATTGCACCATTACGTCTCCGACCACGATCAATTGCTGGGGCGACGGCATTTATATCAATAACAGCGATAGCAAGAGCAACGGCTACAGCACGAACATCACGGTCAATTCGCACCACGCGACCGGATGCCGTCGCCAGGGCGTATCGATTATCAGCGGCAGCGGCATCACGTTTAATAGCCCGCTTTGGGAAAATATCGGCGGAACGGCCCCCGGTGCCGGTCTCGATATCGAACCGAATGACAATACCGCCGTGTTTCAAAACATCCGCATCGTCAGCCCGACGACGAATAACTGCGCCGGCGGCGGGATTAACGTTTATTTTGGCTTCTTCCCAGGTCCGGTCAACAAGACGGTCAGCATCAGCATTACCGGCCATACGGATACGGGAAGTCCCGGCGGCTCGTTCAACGTTCAGGGCCTGCAATTGAATGGCTACGTCGTGAATGGATCGATTACCAGCGCCAACCCGGTCTGGAAGAAAACCGGGCTGAGCCTGGAAGACTGGGACAAGAATGGCCCGTCGGTGACGGTCAGCAACGCGCGCATCGGTTGATGAAGCGTTCCGCCGGTGGCGCGATACAGCAACGGATCGCGCCCCCGGCTGCCTGACAAGTCGGTTGGGCCGGCCTGGTGCCGGCCCAACACGTATTTTCAGGCTGCTGCGAAAGCTTGTGGTTACGCGAGCCCGATTCGACTTCTCTGTAGACGGGTTTAAGGCGCTATGGCCGAACGCGAATCAACATGTCCTACACGGGTAAGCTGAAACGTGCGGCGCAATTCGAAGCCCAGACGCTCATACAACCCGATCGCGGAGGTGTTGTTACTGAACACGTGGAGAAACGGCGTGTCTTCCCGTTGCTCAATTTCTCTTCGCAAGACTTTGATGAGCCGGCCGGCAAGGCCACGTCCCCGATAATCTTCATCTACGCAAACGGCGCTGATCTCAACGTATCCGTCGACGCGCATCCGTTCGCCGGCCATCGCGATTAGACGCCCCTGGTCGCGAATTCCAATGTAGTTACCCATTTCCCCCGTTCGCTTGCCGAAAGGACCAGGCTTGGTTTTCTGGGCGAGGTCGAGCATGTCTTTCGCGTCCGCGTCACCCAGGCGGATTACGTCGTGGCCGGCCGCGCTTTCTGCTTTGCCGTGCCGGGCGATCATTTGATGAATCACGCCCGCGTGCGTGATCTGAAGCCCGTCTATCGCATCGACCGGGCCATCGGAGCGCAGGACGGCGGCCTGCTCGCGAGGCAGCAAAAGCTGAAGCAGCGCCTGGTATGCCGCGGGCGTTTCCAATGCCAAAGCGGCGAAGGGCGCCACGTCGGGGTGGTATCGACGGGCAAGTGCATCGCCATATCCAAGGTGCGCCTGCTTCGTTGTGAGGGCCGCCCAGATCGGACGGTCGAGCTCAGCTTCTATCGAACTGCTCATGCTTTCTCCTTTGCAAGCGCGACTGTGTGCCAGCGGCTTGACTGAATGGTTAGCCGGCGCTCAACCCTGGCCGTATTGCTGTGCAGTCTAGACGCCCGACAGGCGCGAGGCTATAGTCGTAAATGACATTAATGGGGTTATTTGCGACATGAGACTGGTCATCTTCGCGCTGGACGGCCTGTTCGACACGGGGCTCACGGTCCTGCTGGATACCTTTGCGACGGCCAACGAACTGGCCATGGCCCAAGGCTTCGCAGCGTCTCCTTTCGATGTCAAGGTCGTCGGCGTGCGCAAACGCATTCGCACCGCGCATGGCTTGTCGACCGCGGTCGAACCGGCAAGCACCGTTCGCCGTCCGGATTGGGTGGTGGTGCCTGCGCCGAACGTCAGACAGCCGGAGCGCCTGATCGATGCGCTGGGCCGACCGGACGTACGCGAGACGATGGCCTGCCTTCGTGCCTGGCATGCCGACGGCGTCGGTGTCGCGGCTGCCTGTATCGGGACTTTCCTGCTGGCCGAAGCCGGGCTTCTGGATAATCGCGAGGCGACAACGACCTGGTCGCTCGCACCGTTCTTCCGCCAACGCTATCCGGCTGTCAGTCTGGATGATTCACGCATGGTCGTCGCCTCGCAACGCGTAGTGACGGCTGGTTCCGCGATGGGCCATCTCGACCTTGCGCTCTGGTTGCTGCGTCAGGCAAGCCCCGAACTTGCGACGCTGGTTGCCCGCTTCATGCTCATCGACAAGCGTTCGTCCCAGTCCGAATACATCATTCCCGATCACCTCGCTCACGCCGATCCGCTGGTCGCGCGATTCGAGCGATGGGCTCGCGACAATCTTTCGTCGGGGTTTTCGCTTCAGGCTGCTGCCGCTGCGTTGTCGGTCGGACCGCGCACTTTGCAGCGACGCACCGAGGCCGTGCTCGGTAAGTCGCCGCTGGCCTTCTTCCAGGACTTGCGAATCGAACGCGCGCAGAACCTCGTCTCGATTGGTTACGACCTCGAGCGAATCGCGAGCGAGGTGGGCTACGCAGACTCGGCGACGTTGCGGACTTTGCTGCGTCGGAGGCTCGGACGCGGGGTGCGGGAGCTTCGCGCCGAAATGCATGGAGTCGCCTAGACCGAGGTTGAAGCCTTGGCCGCCGGGAGGTGAATGGATGCGCGGCGTCGCCCGCGAGCAGCACCCGTCCTTTACGGTAAGCCGTTGCGTGATCGGCACGATTGGTCCAGGTGGCGCATTGTTGGTCACCGCGGACTTGTCGCGAAACGACTGGGCCGCTTCACGCAGCCACTTCGTGAAGCGGCCGAGACTTTTTTACGGCGTGGCGAGGACATCTCCACGAGACGATACGAAAATCCCGGCAGACATGGGCCTTCGCCATAGCCGAAACGGGCTAATCGAGTGGCGATGGCGCTCACTCACGCCCCTCCGATTGTATTCAGGCGTCCGTAAGAAAGTCCGGATGCCTCGTGCGGATCTGATCGACCTGGCTCAGCGTACCCGAGAGGTGGTTGCGCAGCGCTGCCTGCGCAGCCTCGGCATCGCCTCTTTCGATTGCATCGACGATCTCGGTGTGATCGCGCACCACCGCCATCGTCTTGCCCTCCACTGGCAGATGCAGGCGGCGCAGCCGGTCGATGTGGCCACTCAATCGGCGCACCAGATCCCAGAGTTGCGGCACGCCCGCCGCCTCGTACATCTGGCGATGAAAGGCCTGGTCGAGCAGCGAGAACTGCTCGATGTTCTTCGGGTCGCGCACTTCCATCTGCCCGGCAATCGTGGCGCGCAACCGGGCGATCAGCGCGGCGTCGTGCTGCTCCGCAAGCGTGCGCACGATTTCCAGTTCGATCGAGCGGCGCAGAAAGTGCGCCTGCAACGCAGAAGTCACGTTGATCTGGCTGACGACTGTGGCGTGCTGCGGAAAAATGTCGACGAGGCCTTCCTCGCCGAGCTTCATCAACGCGTCGCGCACGGGCGTCTGACTCAAACCGTACTGCGTCGCCAGATCTGCGCGCGAGAGCACCGTGCCGGGCGCCAGTTCGAGCGACAGGATCATTTCGCGCAGGCGTTCGAATACTTGCGGCGCGGCATGGCGGGACCGGTCGAGCCGGGTCGCCCTCGTCGGGGAAGCGTTGATTTTCATGGCGGAACCAGAAGCGTGGGCGTAGGCGGGCACTGCGATTTCCACCCGCTGAAATATTAATACTATAGCCGACGCCTACCCGCTCCCTGCAAGTGTGCGGCCGTTTTCCGGCACGACGGGCCATGGGTTTTCCCCACTGACGCACTAATACATTAGTGCTTTACCATGCCTCCATCTACGTTGAATCTCTCATTACCGGACTGCCGCCATGACTCGCGACATCACCGTCACTCAGGTGCGAATCACGCCGATCGCCTTCCGCGACGGCCCTCTGCTCAACGCTGCCGGCATCCACGAACCGTGGGCGTTGCGCGCCATCGTCGAACTGGAGACGAGCGATGGCCGCGTGGGCATCTCGGAGACATATGGCGACGAGCCGATGCTGCGCGTGCTCGAGCAGGCCAGGGCGCTGGTGATCGGCTTGTCGCCGTTCGACCTGAACCGGATGGAGGAACGCGTGCGTGCGGCGATCAAGCCGGGCTCGGGCGCGGTCGAATTCGAACTCGCCCCCGGCTCGCATTCGGCCAAGAATGCGCCGAAAGTCATCAGCACGCTCGAAGTTGCGATGCTCGACTTGCAGGGGCAAATAGTCGGCGCGCCGATCGTCGATCTGCTCGGCGGCAAGGTTCGCGACGCAGTGCCTTACAGCGCCTACCTTTTCTTCAAGTACGCGGAACACATCGACAAGCCCTATGCGCCCGATGCCTGGGGCGAAGGCCTTGGCGCGGAGCAGATCGTCGCGCAGGCGCGTCGCATGATCGACCTGTACGGCTTCCAGAGCATCAAGCTCAAGGGCGGCGTATTCGAGCCGGCGCACGAGATCGCATGCATGCGCGCGCTGCATCAGGCTTTCCCCGGCGTGCCGCTGCGCCTCGATCCGAACGCCAACTGGACGCTCGAAACGAGCATTGCGGCCGCCCCCGAACTCGACGAGCTGCTCGAGTATTACGAAGATCCTTGTCCGGGGCTCGCGGGCATGGCCGAACTGGCGAAACATACCCGCCTGCCGCTCGCGACCAACATGGTGATCACGACCATGGAAGATTTCCGCCGCGGCGCCGAGATGGGTTCGGTCAAGGTGTTGCTGTCGGATCATCACTACTGGGGTGGTCTGCGAGCGACCCAGACGCTCGCGCGCATGTGCAAGCTGTGGGATCTCGGTATGTCGATGCACTCGAACTCGCACCTCGGCATCAGCTTGATGGCGATGACGCATGTCGCGGCGAGCATTCCTAATCTGACTTACGCGTGCGACACGCATTACCCGTGGCAGGAAGAAGAAGTCATCAAGGGCGGTCGCGTGAGCTTCGACAATGGCGCGGTGCGCGTGCCCACCGCAGCGGGCCTCGGCGTCGAGCTGGACCGTGAGCGGCTGGCCGAACTGCACGCCCAGTATCTGTCGTGCGGCGTGCGCAATCGCGACGACCTGAAGCAGATGCGGAAGTACGACCCGAGTTTCAGTGGCAAGAACCCGCGCTTTTAACGCGAACGGACGTCCCGCGCGCGATGCGCATTGCCACTTGGCAAATTTGTTGTATGGGACTGCTGTGCATGGGACCGCAGTAAGCGCTAAAGCGCCAACTGCGGTCGACCGCTGTGCGTGAGACCAGAGTAAGCGCTAAAGCGCTAACTCTGGTCGACTGCTGTGCATGGGACCAGAGTAAGCGCTAAAGCGCTAACTCTGGTCGACAAAGGAGACAAGCCGATGAGCAGATCCATTCCGGCCGCGGCCGGCCCGGACCGAGCGGACGCACTCGCAAGCGCCGTGCGCAAGATCAAGTGGCATGTGCTGCCGCTCTTCGTCGTGATGTTCGTCGTCAACTACATCGACCGGGTGAACATCGGCTTCGTCCGCCAGCATCTGAGCGCGGATCTTGGCATTGGTGCTGCCGCCTATGGACTCGGCGCGGGGCTTTTTTTCGTCAGCTATGCGATCTTCGAAGTGCCGTCGAACATGCTGTTGCAGCGCTTCGGCGCGAAGGCCTGGCTCACGCGCATCATGTTCACGTGGGGTCTGGCCGCGGTCGGCATGGCGTTCGTTCGCGGCGAGACGTCGTTCTATGCGATGCGCTTGCTGCTCGGCGCCGCCGAGGCCGGCTTCTTTCCGGGCGTCATCTTCTATTTCACCCAATGGCTGCCCCGTGACGAGCGAGGCAAGGCGATGGCGATCTTTCTCAGCGGCTCGGCGCTCGCCTCGATACTCTCCGGGCCTATCTCCGGCGGGCTGATGCTGATCAGCGGCGGGGGTCTGCACGGCTGGCAGTGGATGTTCGTGATCGAAGGCATGGCCTCGGTCGTGCTGGCCGGCTTCATCTGGTTCTGGCTCGATTCGAAACCGCGCGACGCCAGATGGCTGAGCAGCGCCGAGCAGAATGCGGTCGTCGCCGAGATAGAGGAGGAGCAGCGCGAGCGCGATGCGGCGCATGCGGTCATGCCGTCCGTCTGGACTCTGCTGCGCGACCCGCAGATTCTGATCTTCTGCGTAATCTATTTCTCAGTCTCGCTGACCATTTACGGTGCAACGTTCTGGCTGCCCAGCATCATCCGAAAGATGGGCCATTTCAACGATTTTCAGGTCGGGCTCTTCAATTCGATCCCGTGGCTGATCTCGATCGTGGCGATGTATCTCTTCGCGATGCTCGCGGCGCGCTTCAAGTTTCAGCAGGCATGGGTCGCGTGCGTGCTGCTGATCGCCGCGCTCGGCATGTATGCGGCCGGCCAGGGCAGTCCCATGTTCTCGTTCGTCGCGATCTGCTTTGCGGCGATTGGTTTTAAAGCCGCGTCGGCGTTGTTCTGGCCGATTCCGCAGGGCTACCTGGACGCGCGGATTTCAGCGGCAGTGTTGGCGCTGATCAATTCAATCGGTAATCTCGGCGGCTTCGTTGCGCCGGCGGCCTTCGGCTTGCTGGAGCAGAAAACCGGCTCGATCGAAGGCGGTCTCACCGGGCTGGCCTTGATGTCGGTGGTGGCCGCCGGGGTCGTCTTCTTTTCCCGAATGAAGCCTCGCGAGGGGCGGTCCGCCCTCGCGCTGTAGGCGATAGGTGAACCAGTTTGCGTGATTAGAAACTTCCCGGAGACACGATGAAAATGTTAGAAGCCGGTTCCGTCGCCGACCAAACGGCCGTCGGACGATATAGGTGGACCATCTGCGCACTCATCTTTTTTGCAACGACGATCAACTACATGGATCGTCAGATGCTCGGGCTGCTCGCACCGCTGCTGCAAAAAGACATCGGCTGGACTCAGGTTCAGTACGCGCAGACCGTGATGGTGTTTACGGTCGCCTATGCGGTGGGTCTCGCGACGTTCGGCCGTATCGCGGATCGGATCAGCACTAAGGTGGTCTACGGCGGCGCAATGGCGATGTGGAGTCTCGCCGCGATGCTGCACGCAATAGCGGCGACCGTCCCCGGCTTCGCAGCGGTGCGCGGTTTGCTCGGGTTCGGCGAGGCGGCCAATTTCCCCGTCGCCATTCGCACCACGGCCCTATGGTTTCCGAAGAAGGAGCGTGCGTTGGCCACGGGCCTATGGAACATGGGAGCAACCGTAGGCGGTATCGTTGCGCCCGCATTCGTACCGATCGCCGCTGTCATGTGGGGTTGGCGCGCGACGTTCATTGCGGGAGGGGCGGCCGGTTTTGTATGGTTGGCGGTGTGGCTGCTCGTGTACCGTCCTCCGGCGGAGCATGCGTCGGTATCGAAGCGCGAGCTCGATTACATCAACTCGGATCGGGACGAAAGCGTCGAACAACGCGTGAGCTGGCTTTCAGTGCTGAAGTACCGCGAAACGTGGGCGTTCATTTTCGGCAAACTGCTGACCGATCCGGTGTGGTGGTTTTATTTGTTCTGGCTGCCTAAATGGCTCAATGAGTCGAGGCACATCGACATCGCCAATCTTGGGCTGCCGTTGATCGTCATTTACACGATGGCGTCCGTCGGCAGCGTGGCTGGAGGATGGCTGTCGTCCAGGCTGATGCAGCGTTCCCACAAACCTAATGTCGCACGCAAGATCGCGATGGGCGTCTGCGCGCTGTGCGTCCTTCCGATTGCCACACTTTCGCTCTTTCAGAGCCTCTGGTACGCAGTTTTCGCTGTCGGGCTCGCCGCGGCGGCTCACCAGGGATGGTCGGCAAATCTCGTCACGACGGTCGGCGACGTGTTTCCGCGCCGGATGGTCGGCACGGTGGTCGGTATCGGCGGCGTGGCGGGGATGATCGGCTCGTTTTTCTACTCGGGCGTCATCGGCGAGACGTTGCAGCGCACCGGTCAGTATTGGGTGCTCTTCGCTGTCGGCGCATCGGCTTATCTGGTCGCGCTCGGCATCATTCATCTGCTCATGCCGCGCATGACGCCCGTGAAACTCGAGCCCTAACTAGACTGTTCCCGGACGAAGGTCGTCCTGATGGA
Source organism: Paraburkholderia dipogonis (assembly GCF_042680985.1). NCBI lineage: Bacteria > Pseudomonadati > Pseudomonadota > Betaproteobacteria > Burkholderiales > Burkholderiaceae > Paraburkholderia > Paraburkholderia dipogonis. The sequence goes on from NZ_JBHUFR010000013.1 coordinate 278,230, forward strand.
ACAGATGCCGGCGGTCATGAGATTGGCCGGCGCTCTCCACGAACCACGTCAGTAGCCGATGCGCTCCCGCGCGATGCAGTATCGGGAGACATCGGCTCAACTCCGAGTCGTGGAAGTCCCACGCTTGCGCCAGCACATATCGCCCTTCAGCGGCCCGGCACGTTTGTCATCCTCACAGTCCGGTATAATTGCGAATGATTCTCAATTGCGTATAAACTGCTGGTTTCGCTGTCGCCCTGAACTATGAAAACCTTTCTGCGTAACGATCTGATTGAGCGCTTCGGTTATGGCATGGCCGTCTATATCGCGGCCAAGGCTTCCGCGATGCAGCGAAGCATCGACGCCATCAACGCCGAACGGACGGCGGCCGGTGGCCGTCTGCTGAAGAACGCGAGTATCGAAGAGGTAGTCGGCGTGTTACGCAGGAAAGGCAAGCTGCCGGCCTGAAGTCCGCGAGCGATGTCACACGCGAGTTCGCCGTCGTTTAGCCGCGTGCTACGCGAACGAAGCCGGTCCGCCACCCATTTCACGTCGGGCCGCCGTCACTCGCTTAAAGCAAAGATTTCCCTTGGGCCAGAATCTTGTCGCAGACCTGTTTCGTGATCTGCTCCTTCAGACCGCCGCCACTCAGGTCGACCTGCTTACCGTCGCCGCTGTTCAGAATGCCTTTGGCGCCGTCGGTGTACCCGCTGTCGCTCGACGATGAACCGCCCGGCAGCTTGCTCATGAGCCCATCTTTGACCGACGACGCACCGCCGCCGAGATAGTTGTTCTTGATACAAAATTCAAGCACGCCCGCGACATTGCCCGTGCTGCCGGACGTTAGCGACTGCAACGATAGCCCACTGCCTAAACCGCCCAGGCTGCCGAGTCCACCGGCGGCCGCGCCGTTTCCGCCCTGATTGAGAAGGTTGCCGAGTTGGGCGTGGGCGGTTGGGAAATAGAGCAATGTTGCGACCAGGAGTCCGTTGGCCCAGGTGCGACGGTTGCATGCGATCATGAAAGGCCTCTTGCCGTGGAGTGAAGGTAGTCTTCACTATAGTGCCTCACGGGCCCAAACAAAGGACGAGGTCATCGGCCATTTGAACACGCCCCGCGCCCCGCACGCGCCAACGCCAGCGCCAATCTCGCGCCGACCTCGGCATTGTGTTTGATGAGCGCAATGTTTGTCGCCAGGCTGCGTCCACTCGTCAATGCCTTGATGCGCGCCAGCAGAAAGGGCGTCACGGCCTTACCGGTGATACCTTTCACCGTGGCCTCGGCGAGCGCCTGCTGGGTCAGCGCGTCGATCTCCTCGGACTTCATCGCTGCCGCTTCCGGCACCGGTGTGCTCAACACCACGCCGCCGACGAGCCCCAAGTCCCACTTGGTCCGGATGAAGCGTGCCTGCTGCGCCGCTTCGTCCAGCCGGAAGTCCGCGCGAAAACCGCTGTCGCGCGTATAAAACGCGGCGAAATTGTCCTGCTCGCAACTGAGCACCGGCACGCCGTGCGTTTCCAGATATTCCAGCGTGAGTCCAATGTCCAGAATGGACTTCGCACCCGCGCAGACCACCGCCACTGAAGTCTTCGCCAGTTCCTGCAGGTCGGCCGAAATGTCGAAGGTTTCCGGCGCACCCCGGTGCACACCGCCAATGCCTCCGGTCACGAACACCTCGATGCCGGCCAGGGCGGCGCAAATCATCGTGCCGGCCACGGTCGTGGCGCCAAGCTCTCCGCTGGCCAGCACGGCTGGCAGATCGCGGCGGCTGACCTTGTGTACCTGATCTGCGCGCCCGAGCAGTTCGAGTTCGTCGTTCGAAAGACCGATGCGGATTCGCCCGTCGATCAATGCGATAGTCGCCGGCTCGGCGCCCAGGCCGCGGATTACGGCCTCCACTTCGCGCGCAGTGCGAACGTTCTCCGGATAGGGCATGCCGTGAGCGATGATGGTCGATTCCAGCGCCACGAGCGGGCGGCCGGCGGCTTGCGCGGCGGCCACAGGTGCGTTGAAACTCAACCATGAGCGAGCAAGGTCCGTATTCATCGCGATGTTCCCGGCGGTATATTCCGTTCAAGTATGCAACAGGAGGCGGCCCCGAGGTTCACTCGTTGCGGTGCGATGGCGCTTATCATTAGGATGGTCAATGTCGGGTCGGGAGGTTCCATGCCACCGCTACGCGCAATCACGCTGCTCCAGTCGAAAGAAGGTGCCCGGCTCCATGGTCCGGAGCTCGACCGCTGGCGCCGCTGGGGGCCCTATCTGAGCGAGCGGCAATGGGGCACTGTTCGCGAAGACTATAGCGAATACGGCACCGCATGGGACTACTTTCCGCACGATCATGCGCGCAGCCGCATGTACCGCTGGGGCGAGGACGGCATTGCCGGATTCGGCAACGACCCGCTCGACTGGTGCGTATCGCTCGCGCTCTGGAACGGGCACGATCCGATCATCAAGGAACGGCTCTTCGGTTTGGCGAACGAGCAAGGCAATCACGGCGAGGATGTGAAGGAGCTTTACTTCTATCTCGACGGCACGCCGACGCATTCGTACATGAAGATGCTGTACAAGTATCCTCACGACGCGTACCCGTATCAGGACCTCATCGACGAAAATCTGCGGCGCGGCGCGGATCAGCCCGAATATGAAATCCTCGATACAGGCGTGTTCGACGATAACCGCTACTTCGACGTTTGTGTCGAGTATGCGAAGCACACCCCCGACGATATCGTGATGCGCGTGACCGTCGAAAACCGCGCGGATCAGCGCGCGGCGCTTCATCTGTTGCCGCAATTCTGGGCGCGCAACAGATGGGCCTGGTCGGGCAAGCCGGGCAAGCCGGCGCTTACGCTGGAGTCGAACACCGAGGATGGCACGCGCGTCATCGCGCGCCATCCCGCGCACGCCACGATGATCGTCACGGCGTCGGCGCAACAGCCGATCGAGTGGCTCTTCTGCGAAAACGAAACGAATGTACGCCGTATTTTCGGCATCGATGGAGCAGGGCCGTTCAAGGACGGCTTCAATGACTATCTCATCGATGGCGACGAGCAGGCCGTCCGGCGCGACAAGGGCACTCGTGCCGCCGCCCATGTGAGCCTGCAATTCGCGCCTCATGAGCGCTCGGTCGTGTATCTGCGCTGGCGTCCCGAAGCCGCTGCGGATGCCGCGCCTCTCGACATGCAAGCGCTCTTCACGCGCCGGCAAGCGGAAGCCGATGAGTTCTACGCGGCGCTTCAGCACGACATTGCCGACGCCGATGCGCGGCTCGTGCAGCGTCAGGCGCTCGCCGGCATGCTGTGGTCGAAGCAGTACTACCAGTTCGACGTGACGCGCTGGCACGACGGCGACCCCGGACAACCGACGCCACCGAGAGCACGCAGGCATGGCCGCAACGCGGACTGGCGGCACATGTGCAATGGCGACATCGTGTCGATGCCGGATAAGTGGGAGTACCCATGGTACGCGTCGTGGGATCTCGCGTTTCATGCGGTCGCGTTCGCCATGATCGATCCCGACTTCGCGAAGAAGCAATTGCTGCTGCTCGTGAAGGAACGCTATATGCATCCGAACGGACAATTGCCTGCCTACGAGTGGGCGTTCGGCGATGCCAATCCGCCGGTTCATGCGTGGGCTACATGGCGTGTGTATGAACTCGACCGCGAGGTGACGGGCGTTGGCGATCACGAGTTTCTTGAAGTCATGTTTCACAAGCTCCTGCTCAATTTCTCGTGGTGGGTGAACCGCAAGGACGCGGATGATCGCAACATCTTTCAGGGCGGCTTTCTTGGGCTCGACAACGTGGGCATCTTCGACCGGTCTTCGCCGCTGCCCACCGGCGGCCGCATCGATCAGGCCGATGGCACGGCATGGATGGCCTCGTACGCGCTCGACCTGATGCAGATCGGCCTGGAACTGGCCATGACGAACAGCGCGTATGTTGAAATTGCAGTGAAGTTCTTCGAGCACTTTCTGTATATCGCGGAAGCAGTCAGTTGCAGCGAAGGGTGCAAAACGGGGTTATGGGACGGACAAGACGAATTCTTCTACGACGTACTCCACCTTCCGAACGGCGCCCGTGTGCCGATGCGCATTCGTTCGATCGTCGGGCTGATTCCGCTGTTCGCCGTTCACGTGCTCGAAGATCGCGTGTATGGCCATCTGCCGGGATTGCGCGAACGGCTGGCCTGGTTTCTCGATCATCGGCCGAATCTGGCCAGGCTGGTGTCGCGCTGGACCGAGCCGGGCAAGGGCAATACCACGCTGCTATCGCTGTTGCGCGGACACCGGATGAAAACGCTGCTGCGCCGCGCTCTCGATGAAAACGAGTTTCTCTCCGAGCATGGCGTGCGGACGCTATCGCTCGTGCATCGCGATGCACCTTATGTGTTCGACCATGACGGAGTGAAAGTCTGCATTCAATACCAGCCGGCCGAATCGGACTCCCGTGTTTTCGGCGGTAATTCGAACTGGCGCGGACCGGTCTGGATACCCGTCAACTACCTGCTGATCGAATCGCTGTATGAGTTCTATCGCTACTACGGCGATGAGTTTCGTGTCGACTATCCGACAGGATCGGGCAAATGTTTTTCGCTGAGCGAGATTGCCGACGACCTTGCGCGGCGGGTCACCACGCTCTTTCTCAAGAATGCACAAGGTGTGCGGCCCGTGATGGCGGCTTATCCGATGCTGCAAGCCGACCCGCGTTCGCAGGATCTCATCCTGTTTCATGAGTACTTTCACGGTGACAACGGACGCGGCGTCGGCGCTTCGCACCAGACCGGATGGAGCGGGCTCGTCGCGCTGCTGCTTCAGCCGCGCATGATGAAGCTGTCGCATGTTGCGGCTGATGTTGCGTCGGCGGATGCGGCAGTGGGGGAAGATGCTGCTGCGGCCTCGCTTTGAAAAGCGTGTCGTCGATTTCAATCACGCGGGCCGCAGGTGCATGCAAGGGGGTTGATCGCGACTCGTCGAAAACACCGCGAGGACTTGAACGTGAGGGGTGCCTATTCGTAGCCGAGCTTGTGACTCAGAATCGGCGCGAAAAAGAGTGCAATCGCCGAGCCCGCCGCTTTACCTTCGAGTTCGGCGGCCGCAGCCGCAGCCTGCATTCCATACGAATGCATGAACAGATCGAACAACTGGGGTAGACAGTAAAGTACTGCAATCGCAATGCAATAGGATTGCACGACGGATATGCGCCAGCCCCTCTCGACGGCGACAGCAGCGGAAACGATGCGCAGAATGGCGAACAATACGAGCGCGCCCACGGCTGCCTGTTCGCGGACCAAATACTCTGGAATAAACTCGCCCATGACTTCCTGTGCACTCGCTACGTTAAACCGCCTTAGATTGAAGATCATCCGTTCGACGTCGAGGGACGAGCGACAGGGTTCGATATTACTGATGCAACGCTAGCGGCACGAAGGCGCGGCTGAATGAACCATGGTCTTGGCCGATAACGTCAAAATTCACGGGTCGTCGGCCGAACGCCTATTCTTTATTTCGCAAAATCGGTGGTGGCTTGTCGGCCCCATCCGCGACAGATCAGTCTGTCAACATGCGGGCACTGGCGAGCGCGCAAGCAGGTACTCTTCGAAATCGGCAGCCACTTCCGGGTGGCGCAAGGCAAACTCGACGGTCGCCTTCAGATAACCCAGCTTGCTGCCGCAGTCGAAACGCGTGCCGTGATACTTGTACGCCAGCACCTGTTCGTCGGCGAGCAGCGATTGAATTGCGTCCGTGAGTTGCAATTCGCCGCCCGCGCCCGGCTTCAATGCACGCAGATGTCCGAAGATGCGCGGCTTCAGCACATAGCGGCCGACCACGCCGAGATTCGACGGCGCCACGCTCGGCTCCGGCTTCTCGACGATGCCCGACATCTTGATGATCGAGTCTTCCCACTTCTTGCCGTCGACAATCCCGTACGACCTGGTCTCCTCAGCCGGAATCTCTTCGACGCCAATCACCGAGCTGTGATAGTGGTCGAACACCTCGATCATTTGCGTCATGACGGGCGGCGTGCCGTACAGCAAGTCGTCCGCGAGAATGACGGCAAACGGGTTGTCGCCTACCAGCTTTTCGGCGCACATCACCGCGTGGCCCAGGCCCAGCGCTTCCGGCTGACGCACGTAGAAACAGTCCACATGGCTCGGCTTGATGCTGCGCACGAGTTCGAGCAGCTTGTCCTTGCCGCGTGCCGCGAGTTCGGCCTCGACCTCGTATGACTTATCGAAGTGGTCCTCGATCGCGCGCTTGCTGCGGCCCGTGACGAAGATCATTTCGGTGATGCCGGCTGCCATTGCCTCTTCCACCGCGTACTGGATCAGCGGCTTGTCGACAATCGGGAGCATCTCTTTCGGGCTCGCCTTCGTGGCAGGGAGGAACCGGGTGCCGAGACCCGCCACCGGAAATATGGCCTTGGTAACTTTGAGCATGGGTTGTCCGGGGTGTTCGCGATACAGACGTTGGAGGTTTGCGTATTGTCTGGAAGATCGACTCTGGGTGGTCGAGCGCAACCATAGAGGCGAAAGCCAACTATTGATGTGAGATGGCGGAACAGGCACCGCTATTGGCTAAAACGGATACATGCATGCTTTGCGGCAGCACCGCCGTGGCGAACGCATGGCGCGCGCGTCAACATCATCGATGACAGCGGCGAGGGTCTGTTGCGACCCACTCAGCGTGTGACGATGCTACGTCCGAATATCATTGGCGAAATCCGCTGAAAATAACTTTTTCGCGGAAGATTCAGGAAGAACGGGCGGCAAACGAAATCGCGGTTTTCTCCGTCTGAGGGGCTTAGACGAGACAGTCGATCAGGCTTGCTCCGCCGGAGACGCCTCCCTGCCCATGCGGTAATCGGTGGGCGTCGTCGCAAGATACTTCCTGAACAGCTTGGCCAATTGACCGCCACTGCCAATACCGCAACGCCGTGCAATCTTATCGACAGGCAAGCGCGACTCGACGAGCATCCGGCAACTCATGTTAAGACGAGCGCGAAGCAGATAGTCGGAGGGTGTCATCCCGATCTCGCTCTTGAAGCGGCGCAGGAAGTTGCGCTCGCTCATCGCGGCCACCTTCGCGGCTGCGTCGATAGAAACAGGCTGGTCGACGTTTTCCTCCAGCCAGCGCGCCGACGCCATAATCTTTTCACTAACTTTTGGCGTTCCGCTGCGGGAAACGGACATGTCCCAAGGCATATCCTGCTGAGGCGCAACCGATTCAGCGACATGGCGCGCCACTTCCAGTCCCATATCCTCTTCCACGATACGCAGTGCTGTGGCGACCTCAGTCGGAGCTTCGCTCAGTGCTCGTACTTGATAGTAGTCGCTCGTTTCATTGTCGCCATAAAGGAGGGCACAGTAGCGGCTAGGAAGCTTTGCCGCTTCCAAGAGCAGTCTGCCCTCGGCGATCGGATGAACGATCTCGCTGAATGGATGCCTGCGACGCAGCCAATTGCTCAGGCGTTCGTCGCGGCAGGCATGGGGTACGCCCGCGCCGCCTGCGATGAAGAGCAGATGTCTGTCATCCGTGACCTGATGCGAGTCGACACTCTCCGTCCAGACGAATACCGAAGACGAGCTTGCAATACGGCCGCCCGCAGCCGACAGCAATGAGACGTCGTAACGCGGATGCAATTGCTGTGATGCGCCGAATGCGTTCGCTTTCTGGAAGATCTCGATGATCGCCGCCACTTTCGGCAGCGCAAACCCGTTAAACAACGCAATGTCGACGCGAGTCAGCTCACGCGTCGGTGTTCTCACGGCACTTTGCCGCGAGCAGCGCGGCAGAGTTTGTACCAGCTCCATTTGCTTTTCCCCGGAATGTTTTGGCCTTCGAAGCCCTGCCCTAAACTCTCTATTTTTTCTTATCTTTGCATGCTATACAACAATTCTAGCGTAATTATTACATGTCCGATTTGGCCAACACATTGGCTGTTCACGACCTGGCTGAAAAAATTTCCGGTTTAGTGGAGAAAATCCGCCGTCGAACGTATCCAGAATCTGAATTGAACGGATTTATGCGTGTTGCGATAAAATTCCACGAGAAGTGAGACGGAATGTATAGCGTCTTCATGCATATCGCTTATGCGAGAGCATATTATGAAAAGAATCAGAAAGACTCCGCTCGTTACTCCCGCTCAACCTTACGAGATGTCACTCGATTCGATCTTATTCAAGGTAGGGCTTTCCTGGGTAATTTCCGGTGGGAACTCTCGCTATCATGGAGTTGCTGCTGGCAGTTCGCCCCCCTGAACCGGATCCGCAGAATTTTTTCGGCGGTTTGCCATATTCTCAGCGCGCAGGGCTAAATAAGTCCTGAACGTAGCCGATAACGCATACATGCGTATAGAAGAAATTCAGACAATCATTAACGCCGCTTTCGAGACTGCTGATTCCATAGTCGGCGCGCGTGAGTGGACAACTGCGGAAGATGCGAATGCAATGCACGATCTGATCGTCTGGGACATGCTTTCCAAGCAATTGCCAGATATAAGCGTTGCCGATTTGCTGTCGATTCTGAAATAGCACCGTGCGAGGCGGGCTCAAGACGAGACACCACCCGCCAGGCACATTTTCATTCAATTCATCCGCTTACCCGGCATCGCGCGGACTTCGATTGTTTCCGCTCAATTCATGTACCACTTGTCGACGTATCGGGTGAATGCGTAGATCATGTCCGCTTTCAGCACAACGTCTTTCGATGAGCGCGTCACGATGCCCGATCCGTGAACGATCGTCACATTAGGATTCCCCAATACGCGAATCGTCTGACCATCGGCGGCGCCGGAGAAATACGAGATTTCCGTGGGCGTCATGTAGTTATCGAGCACCACGAGACCTGAGCCGGTGACGTTGACGATCCGCGTCCCAGCCGGCGGCTTGGTGGTGAGCGGCGCACCTGATACGCTCGACCCTTCATGGTTCTGCACCAGGAACAGTCCAGCCTGATTGAAGCTTCCCGCGCATGCAAAGTATTGATTGCGCGCATCCGGGTCGGATTCACTGACGTAATCCTCGAAACCATACTTCTGAAGACGCTCTTTTCGACCCTCGGAGCGGCATGAGGTCAGCACGTTCGAGCGCGACTTCGACGACATGTAGAAGCCGCTATAGGTGCCGACCTCGGCGGAACTGTTGTTGTAGCCGAAGCACGTGCTCCATATCGCGCTGCCATCGACATAGAACCCGTGACCAATATTGGAGTCGCCCCGGCACTGCGAAATGCGGTGCTGTGATCCTCGCAACGGTGCGATGTAGATGCCGCGCTCGGCGTCTTCGCCAATGCAGTTCGACAGGAAATTATTTGCGCCTCCAACGACAATCCCGCACAGAAGAAGGTCCGGCGTCATCAGGCCGCGACCCGCGATCAGAGAAGGGTTGGCTTCGATACGGTTGAGAAAATCGTCGGTGCCGAACGTTTCGATGCATCCGGAAATGCGGTCGCGCTGGCGATTGAGTAAAACGTTTGTCGTCAGAATATCTTCAAAGACGACGCCAAATCCTGCGACGTGCTGAAAGCCCTGGTCGGCGAAATTGTTGGCAGTGCAACGTCGAATAGCGGCCCATTTGACCAGTTGAAAGCGCACCCCGCCACCATTCAAATTTGCGCCACGTCCTTCGAAATTGATACCGCTGATGCCGATTCCGCGCACGAGCGTCGACGGAGTATCGACCACGAAGCCGTGATCGGCCTGTACCAGAGTCACGCCGGAAATATGGCCCGGAAGATATCCGAACATCGTGCTACTCGACACCAGCGACACGCCGTTCTTCAGGACGACATTGCAGCGATAGCGCCCAGCAGGAAAGCGAACCACGCCGCCGCCACGTGATTCGAGCAGGTCGATCGCGGACTGGATCGCGACGCTGTCGTCCGAGCGGCCATCACCCTTTGCACCAAATCGCTTGGGATTGATATCGGCATCGTTCAACTCTTCGGCCACCGTCCGGACGATACTCGTCGGCGCCGCTGCCTTGAATGCGATTGATTGAGCGTTGCCTGCTCCCGACGGCGTGTCTTTCGACAACCCCGTATCTACGGATGACGCGTCCGGTTTCGTTTGTCCATTGACGGCCGCCGCCGCGCTGAGAATCGTGCCTGCGAGGGCACCCTTGATTGCCTGTCTTCGGTTAGTCACGGTATGACTCTCGTTAGTCGATCATTTATTGCGTGCAACTGCGTTGCTGACGAGTTCCTTGACAAGGACAGTCGGGAATACCAAAGCGTCGTGTGCGTAGCGGCGCAACAGACGCCGGGGCTCCGTGACGATCCGGTGCAGCCATTCGAGGCCGGTCCTGCGCATCCAGACCGGAGCGCGCGCTTTCTCGCCTGCAATGAAGTCGATCGTCGCACCCGCGCAGATCGCCACCTTTGCGTTGATGCGAGCCCTGTACTCATGTACCCATAGTTCCTGTTTGGGCGCGCCGAGTCCTACGATCAGCAGATCCGGTTCGGCTGCTGCGATCTCGTCGAGAATGCGATTGCACTCGGACGGCAACGTTTCGAATCCGAAAGGAGGGGAATACGTACCGACAATCAGAACGTTCGGCCAGCGTTGTGTAATGATCCGCGCGGCACGCTCCGCAACGCCGGAGCCGGCACCGAGCAGAAACACGCGCATGGGCTGATTCATGGACCGTGCCTGATGAAGGAGACTCGGCACGAGGTCGCTGCCGGGCACGGTTTCCTTCAATGCGCGACCCATCATCCGCGATGCGAGTACCAGCGGCTTGCCGTCGGCGAGTACCATCGACGCGCCCGCATACGCGGCCTGGAATGCCAGAGAGTTTCGAAGTTTGACGATATGGTCCACATTCGGCGTGACCACGTAACGGCATCTTGCGTGCGGCGATTCCAGCCACCGCGCCAACGTCTTCGCCGCCGTGTCCATTGAAATGGCGTCTATCTCTATCCCGAACATCGTGCATTTGGTGGTCATTTAACAGGCCTCAGGTCGATAAGACGTGACGAAGCGCTCCGACTGAAAATTCAATCGGAGACTTTGGAAAACTAACTACTTGAGAATCGTGTTGAGCTGACCCTGAGTCGGTCTTTGTCGGTCTTTGTCGGCCTGATATGCCCAGGATCGCCGCAATGGGATGCGCTAGGCCGCCTCCGTGGAAGCGTGCGCGAGCAGCGCTTAAGCGCTATGCAGTGCCGGTTCTGCCATAACGGTCCTCAAGCCGAACGATGTCGTCCTCGCCGAGATACGCTCCGGATTGGACTTCGATCAGTTCAAGCGGGATCTTTCCCGGATTGAACAGCCGGTGCGATACGCCAACGGGAATATACGTAGACTGGTTTTCCGTCAGTAAGTCCTCGCGGTCGCCGTTCGTAACTAACGCCGTACCCCTGACTACGATCCAGTGCTCGGCGCGGTGATGGTGCAGTTGGAGACTCAATTGGGCACCGGGATTGACAACGATCCGTTTGACCTGGAAGCGCTCGCCCTGGTCGATGGATTCATACGAACCCCACGGGCGCGTCACGCGCCGATGCGTAACGGACTCTGCCCGTCCCGTTGCATTGAGACTGTCGACGATAGTCTTTACGTTCTTGGCGAGATCGCGATGTGCGACGAGCACAGCGTCTGCCGTTTCGACGATTACCAGGTCGCTGACGCCAATCGCCGCGACCATGCGGTGTTCGGCGCGGATATAGGAATTCGACACGGAATCTTGCAGCACGTCGCCTATAAGCGCATTGCGCTGCTCGTCTTGCGACGCAATCTCATGCAGTGCGGACCATGATCCGATATCGCTCCAGCCGAGATCGTCGACAGAGATAACCGCTGCGCGATCGGTACGCTCCAGAACCGCGTAGTCCACCGAGATGCTTGGGCAGTCGGTGAAGGCATCCTTGCCGAGCCTGAGAAATTGCAGATCAGGACGAGCATCCTTGTACGCTTGATCCGCGAGACGGGCAACGTCTGGCTCGTATCGTTTCAGTTCGTCCAGGTAGGCGCCTGCGCCAAACAGAAAAATTCCGCTGTTCCACAAGTAATCGCCACTGGCCAGCAGTTCGGCGGCGAGCGCGGCGTCAGGCTTCTCGACGAAAGCGCTAACGTTGTATGCCTCGTGCTCCTTGTCTGCCAGCGACTCGCCCTTCCGGATGTATCCGAACCCGGTATGCGGCGCAGTCGGCACCACTCCGAATGTGACGAGCCGTCCATCGCGCGCCAGAGCGATGCCGGTCTCGACGGCATTGTGAAACGCGTCTGCATTCTGAATGACGTGATCGGATGGCAGCACGAGCAACAGCGCTTTGGGATCATCCTGAATAGCGAAATGTGCCGCGGCTGCAATCGCCGCCGCGGTATTTCTAGAAACCGGTTCAAGGATGATCGCAGAGACGTCCAGAGCGATTTCCTTTAGTTGATCGACAAGCTGAAAGCGGTATTCGGCATTTGAAACCAGAATCGGCGGCTTGGTGTTGTCGAGAGCATTGACGCGTCTCAGCGTAGTCTGCAACAGCGAGTGCTCGCCCGCGAGCGTGAGGAACTGTTTTGGTTGACCGCCACGAGACATCGGCCACAACCGCGTTCCACTGCCGCCACATAGAACAACTGGAAAAATGCTCATGTGCTTCTATCCTGTATGCCTCGTTCGATGTGACTCTACTGAGCAACCTATGTGTTGTGCGTGGACTGTCTTAATTCGACATACTTTTGGCAGATCCGGGTAACTACTACAAAAGCATTGAAAATGGCGCTTGTGAGACACGTCGAACCTATTGCCGGCCGGCGACCGACGGATAGTCTCGATAGGCGAGAAGCATGAAGACGAAGATTGACAAACCGAGTGGTTCGATCATCAGCAAGCCTGCGAAAACAGCAAAGACAAGTGGCGCCATACCGCCGAAATCTCTACGCACGCGGAGCCAGAGAACCCAGCAATAGATGACGGTGACGGGTACGCCGTATTTGTAGATCATGCCGGTAATCGAGTTCGATATGCCGGCGTCGTTTTCCTTGATGTACCCATACTCGTCTAGCGCCAGCGCGTTGTAGGCGTCGAGGTCGCCGCTTGGCCGGCCGACCAGCAGGCTGTCAGCTGCGGCACGCGCGCCGAGTGTCATGTCGTTGATTCGCACGGTGATACTCGAGTCGCCTTGCAGCGAGCGACCGAACAGGGTCGAGAAGGCGTCGTCGATCGCGCCGGGGGCGGCCAGTACCAGTGCCACCACGACGCCCAACATGATCGCCGCGAGATTCGCGAGTCTCGGCTGGCGTTGATGCAAGTAGCAATAAGCGGCGAATGGCATCAAGACCGATAAGGCTCCCATGGATTGAGTCGAGAGAGCCGCCAGAAGAAACACCCAGTTGGGCCGCTTCTTGTACTTCAAAAAGTTGTAGGCGAAGGCCATCGTCAGCATGACGCCGTACACACCGGCTTCCCAGAAGATGCCCTGATTGCGGTAGTGATTGAAGCGCTGCAAATCGGTCGAGCGGACATAGAGAAGGCCGAAGACCGTGTTGTATTCGTCATCGATATGGCGTGCGATGCCGGGGGCCACATAGGCGAGCGGATAAAGCACTAGCGAGATGATCGCCATGTAATACATCACGTCGACAAAAAGCTCACGAAAATCACGGCGTGTCCGCTTGAAATAAATGCATGCGACGCCCGCAATCAGCGCTTTCAAAATGACGAAGAGTTCCTTGTCGTCGATCTGAAAGTCCTGCGCATAACTGGCGACAAAGATTGCGATAACCAGAATTCCATAGCTACCGCGGACTGCTCGAGGAAAGCGTACCGATACAAGGAAGCTGCAAAATAGAACGACCACGATTGCGGCGATCATTGCGGAATTACCAACTCGAACCACAACGATCCAACCGCCGCTGACAAGCAGAATTGCCGTCAGCAGTAACGAGGCGCGGATTTCGCGCCTGAAGAGAGAGCTAAGCATGATTGATTTCGTTTATGACACTAGCGGAACAGGCGTTGCGCGCGGAAGGTTCACCCTTTAACCATTGCTTACGGTCCGGATGCCAGTGTCGAACCACGCGGGCGGGAGCGCCGACGGCGACGCAGAAATCGGGGATGTCGCTTGTGACGACGGCATTAGCGCCGATCACGCAGTGGCGGCCAATTCTTGCTCCGAGTATCACGACGTTCTCGCCGATCCACGAGCCGTCGCCGATGCTGACCGGGCGGCGCTGAATCAGATCCTGCGTCTTGACTGGTTTGTGGATGTCTTCGTATCCGTGAATATAGTCGGCGACGTAGACTCGATCGGCGATCAGCACGTCGCATCCGATCTCGATCGAGTGGGTGACAATAATATGCGCACTGTTACCGATGTATGCGCGGTCCCGGATATCGAGTCTGGGTTGCACGGAGAACGCGTGAATCGTCTCGATCCATGCAAAATTGTTGATGAATACGTCGGTGCCGATCGCGATGTTGTCCGATCCGTCGATCCGGATTGGCCTCAGAATGCGTGAACGTGCCCCGAATCGCGCGAAGAAAAACGGATACACCAGGCCCTGAAGCGACGTCCTGAGACGATTCCTGACCTTGAAGAAGATGCCTATGTTCACGTGGCTATTCCGTTTGAGTGCGTTTGGCGTGGTGCTTAAGGAGCGTGGCGATCTCACGCCGGTAGAACGACAGCGACGGGTAAACGCAGATACCTAGAACCTTCCACGCCACAAGTCCCTCCGCGAGTTTTTCGCCCGCCAGTGCAAGCGCGGTAGCGAGTGCCGCGCCGGTTGCGCCAAGCGTCGGCACGAGAATCGCGGCAAGGGCTATGCACACCAGGGTCGCGATCACCATCGCATTACGGATGATTCTTTCGAGTCCGTGAACGACCAGTAGAGGACGTATCGAACCGCTTGCGACCACGGCGAGTTGTCCCGCGCTCAAGAAGAGGAGTGGGCCGTAGCCCGCTCCAAAGTCATTGCCGAACAGCCGCAACAGTTGGTGGCCCGATAAGACCAATACGACGAAAAGACCCGACACGAGGATCAGCAGCGCAGCCGACACGCGTTGAACGATCCACTCGATATCGTGCTTGCTGGCGGTGCCGCGCATCATCGAAAGCTTGGGCGCGACTAGCGCGTCGATCGGTGGAACGAGGAATCCCGAGAGTGTCAGCGCAACGCGTTGTGCGACCGAATACCCGCCTACGTCAGAAGGAGAAGAGTGAATCCCCACGGCAAAAACGGCGATCCAGAGCAGCGCCATCTGGCAGGTGTTACCGATCAGCAGCGGCAGTGCCGGTCGTAGCAAGCGGACATTCCATACCGGGCCGATTGGATTGATGAGACCACCGGCGCTACGCATGAATCTAGTGAAGGGAATGTATGCAATAGCAAGGTTGAGTGTCGATGCGCCGACGAAAATATATGCCGCCGTCACCGCGCTCGACGGCGGCATGCAGAACAGTGAAAGAAACGAGAGGAGCGGTACCCAGACGCTGAAAACGGCAATGCTTCTCTCCGGCTTGCCGATGATCTGCAGAAACGGTACGTGCATCATCGCGATCGAAGTGGGTAACAACGCTACTGCGAACCACACCAGTACCGAGGCAAGTTCTTGCTTGTGAAAAACATACAGCGCCAAAGGCTTCGATAGAAGAATGACCGTAAGCGTCAGGGTGAGACTCGCAGCAGCGGGGAGGAGCATGGTTTGTCGATACAAGGATCGTAGCTGTGCCCACTGACGGTCGCGCACCATCGGGCCACCGTCGCGAATGACGATCTGTTCGAGGCCGAGACGGCAGAATGTCGACAGAACCGACAGAAAACCCAGGCCAATCATGTAAAGACCCGTCTGCGACGCGCCGAGGTAACGCCCGAGAAAGATCACGAACGAGAAATTCGTCACCGCGCCCGATAGCCTGAAGATGAAACTCGACGCAATACGTTTGACAATGGTCGGCGACCGCGGAAGTCCGGCTGGCGTCATATCTGTTTTATCGAGTCTCAACGCGCAGCGACTCCATTACCCGCGCGGCGATACCGTGCGTATAGCCGAGATCGACGTCGGTGAAGTGGCCGGGGAAGAAGTACCGGTCGACCAGTGCGCCAAGTAACATATTCGGCGCGGGCTTCGACCTGTCGGTGGGGTGTTCGACCAGATGTCCGAGTTCGGCTGGCGTCCGGGCCGGCAGGATTCCGTTGAGATGATCGTAGAACGATTCGCCAAGCACGATGACCCTGTGGCCGGCCGCGAAGGCATCGAGTCCCGTCAATGAGTTGACCGTGACCGTTATGCATGTCCGGGCAATATCATCGGATAGCGACCGGCCGCTGAGTTCGATTCTCTCCATGCGCGCCACCAGCGCATAGAATGCCGCGCTGTATTTGCGGCGGTACAGCGGATGCTCTCGGACGACGACTTTCCAGTCGGGAGGGATACCCGACATGACGAACTCGATCAGTCCAGCATCGCTGAGCTGAAGTGGATTGTGATAGATGTTGTTCGCGTCCTCGGGCACCTGCATGGCGAGAAGGAGCGTCTTTCGCCTGTCGGACACGGCGTCCGATTGGCGCACCAATGCCTTGTAACGCGAAGATGGGCACTTTTCCAGTCGATACGGACGGAGATCGGGCGGCAGCAAGCCGGTAAGCCGGGACTGCGCAACGATAAACTTGTCGACCATCGAGTAGAGACGATTGTTCCATCTCGGACGCTGATTAGGTACGACCAACTCAGGGCCCGTCGCGGGAAGATCGGCGAGAGCCGTCCGGAACGAACAATTCGCGTTGACGCCCTCGCGATCCAGTAGCGTCGTGCGGTACGGCCCCTGCTCAAAGAACCACGTTGCCGCGCGTGAATCGGTCAGTGTGCGCATCAACACTTCGGCCGGCAAGCGTGTATCGCCGCTGAGAATGGCTACGTCCGGATCGAACTGTTCGATCACCGATCGGCTCACTTCGAGCATCGCCCGCGCCTGGCGGTTAAGCGCGTCCCGTTGCGGATCGGTCATACCCGGATCGGACGAGTGGAAGCGGATCAGAGCCGATATCACGTCCGGGTCAGTCGAACTGTCCTTGGACCTCGTCAGAAATGCCTTCCATGACAGCGCCTTGGTCGCACGCCCATGCAACCGGAAGTACGCCCACGCACTTGGGAAAACCGCTAAATGGAGAAATTCGACGTCGGGATCCAGCTGTTTCCATGCATCCTCTATCGCGCAGAAGAAGCGCGCCATGGGATGGTAGTAAACTAGCGTGACAACTTTAGTTTTCATGGTGTGTGAGCGAGCCAGGCGCCGGCAGGATGCGATGTCGAACGTGGTTATGCGACAGTCCGTTTCATCAGGAACGCGTCGCGCATTGCACGAAGTTCGATCTTGTGACGTGCCACCGCGTGGAAAACGGTCAACACGATTGCCGATGCGGCGACGGCCAGATTGCGTGTTTTCAGTCCGCAGTAAAGCCAGTTGCGCGTCAAGTAATAGCGTGAGAAATCTGAACGGCTGCCGCCCGTCGAAGAGCTGATCTTGTGCTGAAGATGAATGGTGGGTGTGTAATACATCTTGATTCCGGCCTTCTTCAATTCGAGGCAGAAGATCGTGTCGTCGTAGTAGACGAAGAGTTCTTCCCACATCCGGATTCCCGACGCCTTTAACGGCCTCGATTTGACGATCAGCGAGCAAGTTGGCGCGTAGTCGACCGGATACAGCAGATTTTCGGTCAGTCGATCAGGTTTGTTATGACCGAAATGACGGCAGCCGCCTTTCAGGTAGCTCAGTTTGCCACCGGCGTACCACGGCTTGCCGGGCGTGTCGTAGTAGAAACTTTTCGGCGCCAAGGCGTCGACGCGCGGATTGGCAACCAGAATGTCCACTTGCCGCTGGAGGAAATCGGCATCGACCTCGATATCGTTATTCAGGAAGAGGACATGCGTGAAGCTCTCATCCGGAAGAAAAAAGTCCAGTCCCTGATTGTTCGCCGTGGCGACGCCCACGTTCGACTTGTTGCGAATGAACGTGAACGGGACCATCAGATCCGCGCGAATTGCCGCTTCGCAGGCCCGGTTTTCAACGTCGTTCTCGATACATAGGACATGGAAATCCGTGAATCGTTGAGCGTTCATGCTCGCAATGAACCCTGCGATCACAGGGTCCGATTTGAAAAGCACGGTCACAATGCCAATTTTCATCGCGAATTCCTTGAAGAGTGAGGGGGCGCTTAGTTCAACAACCCGCGACTGCGCATCTCGGCGACCGACTGGTCGTAGCCTGCATCAGAGATGGTTTGCTCCTCGACCCACTTGCAGAAATGCATCGCACCTTCTGCGAACGACACCTTCGGCTCGAAATCGAGCTCCTTGCGAATCTTTTTCAGATCCGCGTAGTTATGGCGGATGTCGCCGAGACGGAAATTGCCTGTGATGTTGAGTGCGCCGGTGGCGCCGTAGAAGCGCTTCAGCGTTTGCGCAACCTGAAGCACGCTGGTTGCCTTGCCTGATCCGACGTTGTAGGCGACGCCTGCTTTATTCGTTGCATCGAGCGCGAGCACAATGGATTCGACAATGTCGTCGAGATAAACGAAGTCGCGACTCTCGAGGCCGTCTTCGAAGATGTTGACGTCTTTGCCCTGAAGCAGCAGCGTGGAGAAGATGGAGAGAATGCCGGTGTACGGATTGCGCAGCGACTGGCCCGGCCCATACACGTTCTGAAAGCGAAGTGCGATCGCGCCGATGCCGAGCGTCTCGCAGACGGTCAGAACCAGTTGCTCCTGGAACAGTTTCGTGATGCCGTAGACAGAGCTTGGATGAGTCTTGGAAGTTTCGTCGGTCGGGACCAGTTCGAGGCGTTCGCCGGTTTCCAGGCAAAGGCAATCATACAGTCCGAGGCGCATATCAGAGGCTTTCCGCGCGCCCGGATATACGTAGCCCGCGTGCCCGCGATATTTGCCTTCGCCGTAGATGGAACGGGACGACGCCACGACGACCCGGCGGACCGTGCCATGCCCGGCGTCACGCGCTTCGGCGAGTAAATCGAGCATCAGCGACGTGCCGCGCACATTGGTCTCGACGTAGTGGTCGATCTGGTACATGGATTGGCCGGTACCCGTTTCCGCGGCCAGATGAATGACGGCTTCCTGACCTTCCAGTGCGGCCAGCCAGTCTTCACGGCGGCGTACATCACCCTTGATGAAGCGCACGGATTCAGGCAGCGACTTGAACAAGGGCGAGTCATCGGGATTAGTTCCGTGAATCTGCGGAGAGAGGTTGTCCAGTACGGTAACAGTGTCGCCGAGGCGGTTAAGGGTACGCGCGAGTGCACTGCCGATAAAGCCGGCACCGCCGGTGATCAGGATATTCATGCGAGCTCGAAGATAGAAATAAAGGTCAATAAAGGGGCTGCATTCACGGTGAATCGCAGCGGTGAATCACAGCGCTAATCCTGGGGCGCGAGGCAACAATTTGAGCGAGTAGCCGACACGAATGCGTGTGGCACGTAAGAAACGCGTATCTTCAATAAGCGTGGGCGCCGCTGAAACCATGAATAAAGGTCTTTAGAACGATCTTGAGATCGAGACCAAAGGTCCAGTTCTCGATGTAATAGAGATCGAACGCGATTCGTCCTTGCATTTTCTCGATCTTGTCGGTTTCGCCGCGATAGCCATTGATTTGCGCCCAGCCCGTAATGCCGGGCTTGATCCTGTAGCGAAACATGTAGCCATGCACGAGGTCTTTGTAGAGTTCATCGTGCTGCAAGGCATGCGGACGCGGACCTACCACAGACATATCGCCTTTGAGAACATTAATGAACTGCGGCAACTCGTCCAGACTGGTCTTGCGGAGCAGCGCACCTATCGGCGTCACACGGGGATCGCGGCGTTTGGCCTGAGTCAACTGGCCGGCATCTTCCGAATGAACCACCATCGTCCGGAACTTGTAGATCTGGAATTCGTTGCCGTTCGCACCCTTGCGCCATTGGCGGAAGAAAACCGGTCCGGGCGACGACAACTTCACGAGAATTCCGATGACAAGCATCGGCGGCAACAAACAGAGCAATGCGAGAGCCGCGAATGTGCGGTCGAATATCTGTTTGGGTACAAAACGCGGATCTGCGGACGGTGATGCCAATAGATTGATTGCGGATAGCCCGACGACCTCCGAAACCGAGTGGTTGAAGAGGGAAAAGTCACGCACGTTCGGAATGAAGCGGACGTTCACGAAGTCATGCCGGAACGCGTTCAATACGGCGTGCACACGCGCTTCCTCCCGCAGCGGCAGAACCAGCCAGATTTCCTTGATGCCTCGGGTACGCACTGCATCGGCAAGTCCGTCGAGAGAAGCGACCACCGGGAGTCCGCCGGCGTACTTGGAGGCAAGCGGATCCTCGTCGAATACACATTCCGGAGAGAACCCCGACTGGGCGTTCTTACGCAAGCGATCGATCAGCGTAAGGCTGAGCGGATTTGCACCGACGATAGCGACCGGTTGTACATTGATGCCGCGACTCCATAGCTGTTTCGACAGTTGATACTTCGCGAGCCGCAAGCCGACGAAGAGCACAAGCGACGTGACGAGCCACGTCCCACACCAGAGCCTCGACAAGGTGTGCGCCTGATGTGTCGTGAAGACCAGTACGAGTCCCAGAACGAAGACGGCCACCCAGCCGATCGTGACGAGCGTCACCATCTCCAGCGGACTCCGTCCGCGCCACGATTGATAGATGCCGAGCGTGGGGAATAGGAGAACGGTCATCGCCGTATTGAAGGCAACGAGAAGCAGCGTGGGATCGCTCCACGCAGTGAAATCGTCGAAACGGAATACATACGCAATGGCGGCGCCCGCCAGTACGAAACACGCATCGAGCAACGCGAAAAGAAAGGCAGGTGCGCGAGTGCCGGGATGAAAACCAAGCGGTTTGACTGATTGCATTTGCATTCCCCTAGCGATTTGTTTGCGGGCGCTAACCGGTTTTGCGTCGCATCATAACCACGAGGTTGGCGGTGAAAAATCCGATGACGGAAAACGGCAATGAATCGTCCGAATCGACTCAACGCACGCGTTGATCGCGTTTTGACATCGGCCGGAAGCCGCGCGGCGACTTGATGTCCGATTTATCCATATTGGGTGAGAAGCCTTAGGGCCTGGGCCTCGAAACCATTGAGCTTCGCCCGGGACTTTCCGTATTTCGCCAAATGCATGCCGTTTTCGGTCAACGCGATTCGCCGCGTCGCAGCATCGGTAATATCCGATCCCGGTAAGACAAGCCGTCAAGAAAGCGACGGCAGACTGTGCGATGCGGTCTCATAGCCGTAAAGCGCGACTGACATTCAAGGGCGGTCGAACGGACCAAAGATCGTCGCTCTTTCCGCCAGTCATTTCGAAGTCCGCAGATCCACACTGCCTTAGCACACTGCCAATGAGAAATCGCTTTGCATCACTTATTCAACGCTTGTCCCTGTGTTCGGTGGTCGCGCTTGGTGCTTGCGCATTTGCGCCTGGGATGAGTTTCGATCCACATAAGCCGATCGATCCCGAGGATCCTTCTTCAGTGCCGGTGATTACTCCGATTACGTTCAAGCTGATCGAGCAGGAATCGTCAGCGCGCAAGGCTGCCATAGCGGCCGACACCAGCTATGCATCGTTGATCGCGCCACCGGCGCCTTATCGGATCGGAGCCCAGGACGTGCTGTCGATCATCGTTTGGGATCACCCGGAACTGGTGATGCCTAACCTGAGTTATGCGATCGGTACCGATTCGGGCGCTTCTCCGGCTACCGTCGGCATGGCGGCCCAAAGCTTGCCTGGTTTTGTGGTCAGCAAGGACGGCTATGTCCAGTTTCCCTATGTGAAGAAGATCAGGGCCAGTGGACTGACCGAGCTGCAATTGCAGCAGGAATTGATCGATCACCTGAAGCAGAACCTCAACGATCCGCAGGTAACGGTGCGCGTGATCGGATACCGCAGTCAGAAAGCCTATATCGATGGCGAAGTGCGCCAGCCGGGCGTCAAGCAGATCACCGATGTCCCGATGACTCTGGCCGAGATGCTGAATCTGGCAAACGGCGTTGCGGCCACAGGCGATCTGAGCAGAATCGAACTGACTCGCGGCGGCATTACACATCGGATCAATCTTCCCGAAATGCAGAAGCGCGGAATCAATCCGAAGGACATTGCGATCCGTGACCAGGACGCGATCCGCGTCCCGCCCTTGATCGAACATCGGGTCGTGGTGTCGGGCGAAGTCGTGAAGCCTGGACCTGTCGTGTTCAAGACGAATGGCCATTTGACGCTAAGCGATGCGCTTGGCGATGCGGGCGGTGTCAACCAGTTGAGCGGCGATGCGGGTGAAATCTATGTGGTGCGCGCGAAATCGGACGATGGACTACCGAAGATATTCCATCTCGACAGCAAGTCGCCGACCGGAATGGTGCTTGCCGCCGGGTTTGAAATGAAGCCGGACGACGTCGTGTATGTAGACGCGCCAGGCGTGATCAGGTGGTACCGCGTCGTGACGCCTCTGGTGGGCAGTGCGACCGGTGCGTATTACCTGCAACGAACTGCATCGGGTAACTGAACATGGTCCAATCGGTTCTCGTGGTCTGTATTGGCAACATCTGCCGAAGCCCGATGGCGGTGGGGCTTCTGCGCACACGGCTACGCCATGTCCGGGTGGAGTCCGCGGGACTCGGCGCGCTTGTCGGCCACCCGGCCGACGCGATCGCGCGTGAGTTGATGCGCGAGCGCGACATCGTGATCGACGATCACCGTGCCCGCCCGCTCTCGGCGCCACTGTGCGCGCAGTCGGATGTGATCTTCGTGATGGACGCCAAACAGAAACAGAGCGTGGTCGATCGTTATCCGACCACGCGTGGAAAGGTATTTCGGCTGGGCGAATTCATCGATCAGGATATTTTCGACCCTTACGGAGGCGAGCGTTCAGATTTTCAAGCGTGCCTCACCTTGATTGACCGCGCGATCGAAGACTGGGTCGAGCGACTCAAAATTGTGGCTTAACCGAGCAGGCGTCTTTCCTCTCGCTACCTTGGCACCTATTTGATGACGCAAACTAATTTGCCTCCCACGGGGGCACCCGATAGTGAAGAAGAACTGGATTTCGTGACGATTCTCGACGTGCTGATAGAAAGCCGTTGGCTGATCGGCATTGTCGTCGCCTTCTTCCTCGTGGCCGGCACGCTCTACGCGTTCCTGAGCAATCCGGTCTATGAAGCCGATCTTCTCATACAGGTCGAAGACAGCCCGGAGAGCTCGGCGGAAAAGGGCTTGCTGGGCGATGTTTCGTCGTTGTTCGACGTGAAATCGACGGCTGCCGCCGAAAGCCAGATTCTGGCGTCACGCCTGGTCGTTACGCGTGCGGTCGACAACCTCAAACTGTTTATCGACGCACAGCCGCGCTACTTTCCGTTGATCGGGAACTGGATAGCGCGCCGCAGTCAGGAGTTATCCACGCCCGGCCTGTTCGGCGTGGGTGGCTACGCGTGGGGGAACGAGCATATCGATGTGGCGCAGTTCGACGTGCCGGAATCGCTCGAGGACGACAAGTTCCGCCTGACGGCGATCGACGCGACGCACTACCGGCTGACCGGCGACGATCTTACCGACCCATTCGTCGGGCAGATCGGACGGGTCGAGTCTGTACCGTCGTGTTGCGGCAAGATCCTTCTCTGGGTGAAATCCATTAAAGGCCGGCCGGATACGCAGTTCGTGCTTCGACGCCATTCGCGAATGAAGAGTATCACCGACTTGCAAAACAACCTCGACGTTGAAGAGAAGGTGAAGCAATCGGGCGTATTGATTGCAAGTCTGCTCGATACCGACCCGGTGCGCGTAGCGGCGGAGTTGAACGCAGTGGGCGATCAGTACATCCGGCAGAATGTCGAACGAAAGTCTGCCGAAGCCGCGCAATCTCTGGAGTTTCTGAACTCGCAATTGCCCGTGATCAAGCAACGCCTCGACGAGGCCCAGCAGCGGTACACGGCGGCACGGAACAAACTCGGCAGCGTCGACCTGACTGAGGAAGCGAAGGTGGTATTGCAGCAGTCCGTCGATGCCAAGACCAAGTTACTTGAGCTCGAGGAGCAACGTCAAGGGCTGGCGGCGCGATTCAATGGACACCATCCGGCGATCCGCACGATCGACTCGCAGATTGCGACATTGCGTCAATACAGCGACGCGGCATCTTCCAGAATCAAGCAATTGCCCGACGTGCAGCAGCAGATTGTTCAATTGCAACTCGACGTTCAGGTCAATACCGATCTCTACACGTCGTTGCTGAACAACTTTCAGCAATTGCAACTCGTCAAGGCGGGCAAGACGGGCAATGTGCGTCTGGTCGACACGGCGGCGATTCCTGAGAAGCCGGTGAAGCCGAAAAAGTTGATCGTCCTTGCTGGATCGCTGGTCGTCGGCTTGTTTGCAGGCGCGGTGCTTGCTTTTGTGCGCAACATGCTGTTCCGCGGCATCAGCGACCCAACTGAGCTGGAGCGCCGCACGGGGCTGCATGTGTATGCGACGATCCCATTGAGCAAGCGTCAACAGGAGCTAAGCCGGGTGTCGAGTGCGAAGAAAGCGGGTACACACGTTCTCGCCGCCGATTCGCCGAGCGATCCGGCTATCGAAAGCTTACGTAGTCTAAGAACTGCGCTGCAGTTTGCGATGGTGAATGCGCGAAACAACGTCGTACTGTTGACTGGCTCAGCGCCGGCCGTCGGTAAGTCGTTCGTGTCGGTGAATTTTGCGGCAGTGCTCGCGGCAGGCGGCAAAAAAGTGCTGCTGATCGACGGTGACTTGCGCAAGGGACATTTGCATCAGTCGTTCGGATTCGAACGCGGTGGCGGATTTTCAGAGCTGGTGTCGGGTCTCTCGACATTCGACCAGGTTGTGCGGCGCGATCTGCTTGCTCGACTGGACTTTGTTTCGACAGGAACACTGCCGCGAAATCCCGCGGAACTGCTGTTGGGTGACCGGGTGGCGTCTTGTATCGAAGAGCTGTCGAAGCGGTACGACATCGTGCTGATCGACACGGCCCCCGCACTCGCAGCCGCCGATGCCGGAATTCTCGCGCCGAATGCCGGGACCGTGTTCCTGGTCGCCCGGGCGGCGGTGACAAAAGCAGGCGAGATCGCGGAGTCGGTCAAGCGGCTTGCCCAGAACGGGGTTGAGGCAAACGGCGTACTCTTTAACGGGCTGAACCTGTCGCACGCGCGGTATGGCTATGGCTCCAAATATGGCTCCTATCGCTATGCAGCCTACGAATACGGTGGCGAGACGCGTAGCTAGCGCCAACGCGTGCAGCGCATGAGACCAAAGGACTGAAGATCGCCGTGCTCGGATATCTCCGGGTACGAAGGTCGAGGTCAACCGTTCTAACTCTTTCTGGCGTGGACGTGAGCGATGAAGATAAACGATCGTGCGGTAGAAATCACAGGCGCGGTGACGGTCTCGAACCGTCTGCCGTTTGTATTGTTCGGTGGCATCAACGTTCTCGAAGACCTCGACTCGACACTGTATGCCTGCCGCCATTATGTCGAGACGACGGCGAAGTTGAACATTCCATTCGTCTTCAAGGCTTCGTTCGACAAGGCGAATCGTTCGTCGATCCATTCATACCGTGGGGTCGGAATCGACGAAGGTCTGAGCATCTTTGAAGCGGTCAAACGTGAGTTCGGCGTGCCGGTCATCACCGATGTACACGAGGTCGAACAGGCCGCACGGGTCGCGGAGGTGGTCGACGTGCTCCAGGTGCCTGCATTTCTCGCGCGGCAGACGGACCTGGTCGTGGCTATTGCCAAAACGGGCCGTGTGATCAACATCAAGAAACCGCAATTCATGAGCCCGACGCAGGTCGCTCACATTGTCGGCAAATGCCGTGAAGTCGGTAACGACAACGTCATTATGTGCGAGCGGGGCAGTTCGTTCGGCTACGACAATCTGGTGGTCGATATGCTCGGCTTCCGGCAGATGATCGAAGCGTCGGATGGCGCGCCAGCGATCTTCGACGTGACACATAGCCTGCAATACCGCGATCCGGGCGGTGCCGCATCAGGCGGTCGGCGCCGCCAGGTTGTCGAACTCGCACGTGCCGGCCTCGCGGTCGGATTGAGCGGTCTCTTTCTCGAGGCACATCCAGATCCAGACCACGCGCGCTGTGATGGTCCGAGCGCGCTTCCGCTTGCCGTGCTTGAGCCGTTCCTCCGGCAAATGAAAGACCTTGATGATCTGATCAAGAGTTTCCCTGCGCTGGATATTCAATGAGCAGGCCACGCGAGTATCGAGGAAAAATCCGCCTCGTTCTATTCGATGTGGATGGCGTGCTGACGGACGGCTCGCTGCATTTCAGCGGCGATGGTGAGTACCTTAAGTCCTTTAGCGTACGCGACGGCGTGGCGATCGGATTGCTGCGGGAATACGGGATTGCGAGCGGCGTGTTGTCGGGTCGATCGAGTGCGCCGCTGACACGCCGGGCAAAAGAACTCGGTTTCGACGTGGTGGTGACCGGCAGCCGCGACAAGTTGTCCGCGTACGAGGCGATCAAACTGGAGCGGGGATTGCAGGACGAGCAGATCGTCTACGTCGGCGACGATGTGATCGATTTGCCTGTGATGTTGCGCGCGGGACGTGCGTTCGCCCCCGGCGATGCACACGTGCTTGTATTGCGTCACGCAGACCATGTCACGCGCGCGCGCGGCGGCCACGGCGTCGCCCGTGAAGTCGCCGAGAACGTGTTGCTGGCCGACGGAATGACACTTGACGAGATGTATCAATCGTTTTTGACCGGGGAGGTGCGCAGTGCGATCGTCCAGTGACCTTGCTTCGATTCACGTGGTGATTCCAGCTCGCTTTGGATCGACTCGCTTGCCGGGCAAGCCGCTCATTGATCTGGCGGGCGAACCGATGATCGTGCGCGTTTATGAAGCTGTTCGAGCGGCATTACCCGGGACGGTGGACATCGTGGTGGCGACAGATGACGAGCGGATCGTCGGAAGTCTGGAGGCGTACCGGATTCCCGTTCGGATGACCGACCCCGAACATCAGTCCGGAACTGATCGGTGCGCGCAAGTCGCGCGTGAATTGGGCTGGAATGCAGACGATCTGGTCGTCAACGTGCAGGGCGACGAACCGCTCGTACCACAGCCGTTGCTTGCGTCGTTCGTGCAATTCTGCGCGAACGCGCAGGCTTTCGACATGGCAACTGTTGCGGTGCCTTTGACGGAAGTGTCCCATTTGACTGATCCAAACGTCGTCAAACTCGTGGTCGGCGCGCACGGTCAGGCAATCGTGTTCTCACGTTCCGCGATTCCGTTTTGCCGAGATCTTCCGCGGGACGAGTGGCCTCTGTCCGCGTACTTGCGTCATATCGGTATCTACGCCTATCGATGCTCGGCGCTCTACCGGCTGACGGAGACACCGTCATGCGAACTTGAAGAACTCGAAAGGCTGGAACAGATGCGCGCGATCTGGCTAGGTATGCCGATCCGCGTATTTGAATGGCCGGAGCCCCCGCCGCCGGGTGTCGATACGAAAGAGGACGTAGCGCGAGTGAGGGAAATACTATTTGTGAACGCTTCGGGGAGATCATGACGGCTCACGATTACATCACGTCGGCGAAACGGGTTTTCGCTTTGGAGTCCAGTGCGATTGCCGCGCTCGCATCGGGTCTGGACGACGACTACGCCCAGGCGATAGCGCGTATTCTCGAAACGCGCGGCCGTGTGATCGTATGCGGCATGGGCAAGTCTGGAATCATAGGTAAGAAGATCGCCGCGACCTTTGCGAGCACCGGCACGCCGGCGTTTTTCATGCATCCCGGCGAGGCGTATCACGGTGACCTCGGAATGGTCACCAGTGACGACGTGTTTCTCGCCATTTCAAATTCGGGCGAGACCCACGAGGTTGTGCAGCTGCTCCCGTTTCTGCGAAACAATTACAATTTCGTGATCGCAATGACGGGTAATCGTGAGTCGACGCTTGCCCGCGCGGGGCATTGTCATCTGGATATCGGTGTCGAGAAAGAGGCTTGTCCGCTTCAACTGGCGCCGACCGCTTCGACGACCGCGACGTTGGCAATGGGCGATGCGCTCGCCGTGACGTTAATGGAGGCGCGAGATTTCAAGCCCGAAGGCTTCGCGCGTTTTCATCCGGGGGGATCGCTTGGCCGGCGACTGCTGAGCACAGTGGGCGATGAGATGGTTCGCGACAAGCTTCCGTTCGTCGGGCCCGATGCGAAGGTCATGGAAATCGTCAGCGAGATGACGCGCGGCAGTCTGGGGATTGCAATCGTTCGCGACGAAACAGGCTGGGGCCTGATTACCGACGGTGACGTTCGCCGTTTGATCGAGGTCCACGGACCCCATGCATTCGAAAAGTGCGCGCGCGACTTCATGTCGAGAGAGCCCACGATGGTGTCTCCCGCAACGCGCGTACAGGACGCGTTGGCCTTGCTCGACCAACGGCGGATTACTTCGTTACTGGTATTCGAACATCAGCAGATTGTCGGTGTTTTCAAGAAGTGAAAGTGCATGCTGGGTGCGTTGGGCACAGTGGCTAGCGTTATTTCAGACAAATCCATGGCACCGGTAGCCAGCGATCATTGTCGACAGCACGCTGTGAGTAATATCGGCAGTCAGGATAAGTGACAAAGCCAGCGCTGCCCGCGGAAACAGGAACATGCACCCGTACACAAACCGCACGAGAGCTAAAGGAGCATTCTCCGGTAACGTCGCGGCACCTTCCATGGAATCGGAAGTGAAGATTGCGATAGTCGTATTCGCCGGGTTCTCCATCAAGGAAGTCGACGCGCTGGCGGATATCTTTAACCGCGCTCACTGCAACGATATCGTGGAGGAAAAGGCGCCGTCGCCTGGGCTGATATTCAAGGTGTCGTTACTGTCGATTGGCGGCGGCTATGTTGATGACTCGCTTTCAATCCGGATTTGGACGGATCCAGTCGAACCTCGTTTATCGGAGAAATTCGACGGTGTGTTTGTGGTGGGTGCGAAGTGCAGGCTGCGGGCGGCGGAAGAACCGGATGTGTTGCGCGCCGTGTCGACCTTGGTGGCGCGAGCCGATGTCGTCGTGTGGGATAGCGATAGCTCGTTGTATCGATTCGTGATGGCTTCGCCGGGTACAGCGCGGCGCGGGCGACGATTGGGCAGTGCTCGCGCGCGCTCGAGACTGGCGCCATCCATGACGGAAGCAGGGGTGTCGTTTGTCGCGGCACTGACGGCGACCAGCGCGCATGCGCGAAAACAGATCGAATCGCAGATCCTGCTTTATCTCACATCGTCGCGCAATGCTGCGAGAAAGCACGCGAGTCCTGGGACGTCGACTGGCAGTCGCGATGCGCAAACCGTCGATGCTTCATCGATGGAATGGACCGCGCCGATCAGAGCGGCGGCAAATTGGCTGCGAGAGAACTATATGCACCCGATCTCGATTGCGCACGCGGCCGAAGTCGCGAATATGAGCGAACGAACGTTTTTGCGTCGTTTCAGGGCGGAGGCATCGATCACGCCCTCGGAGTATTTGCTCGAGATTAGATTGGGTGTCGTGTGCAGTCTGCTCCAGCGAACCAGTGTGCCGATCGATACGATCGCGCGACGTTGCGGAATGGGAAGTGGCGAGCGGCTTGCGAAAATATTCAGACGCCGACTCTCTCTCACGCCGAGCGAGTTTCGTGACGCGAATAGGCAGGGATTGAATCCGGGGACTCACGGGATCGAGCTGAATGAGTGAACGAGTGAGAGTGACTCAAGCAGGAAACTGGCGAATGTCGGAATGCGCCAACTATATGGCCGATGCAAAAATAGTCGCGCCTTTACGATTCAGAATGTAAGAGCCGTCATCTAAGAGAACTTCAAATGATCTTCGTAACGGGTGGCGCCGGCTTTATCGGCGCGAATTTTGTCATCGACTGGCTTGCCCACCATGATGAGCCGATACTCAATATCGACAAATTGACGTATGCCGGCAATTACGGCACGTTGCAAGCGCTGCACGACGATCCTCGTCACGTGTTCGTGTGTCGCGATATCGGCGATCGCGCAGCCATGAGCGCTATCTTTGAACAATATCGGCCGCGTGCCGTGGTGCACTTTGCAGCGGAAAGTCACGTCGATCGCTCGATCGACCGTCCACGTGAGTTTATCGATGCAAACGTGACGGGTACCGGTGAACTGCTGGATGTCGCGCGACTGTATTGGGAGCGGCTAAGCGATGCGGAACGTAGTTCGTTTCGCTTCCTGCACGTGTCGACGGACGAAGTGTACGGTTCGCTGTCGGCCAACGATGCGGCATTTACGGAGACGACGCCGTACGCGCCAAACAGTCCCTATGCGGCATCGAAAGCGAGTTCGGATCACATCGTTCGCGCGTACCACCACACCTACGGATTGCCCACGCTGACCACGAACTGTTCGAATAACTACGGGCCTTACCAGTTTCCGGAGAAACTGATTCCGTTGATGATTCAACGAGCACTGAGCGGAGACGCGCTACCGGTGTATGGCGATGGCCGCAATGTGCGCGACTGGTTGTACGTACGCGACCATTGTGATGCGATCCGTACGGTACTCGCCCGTGGCACGCCGGGGGAGACATATAACATCGGCGGCGATAACGAAAAAACCAACGTCGAAGTCGTTCATTTCATTTGCGATCTTCTCGATGCGATAAAGCCACGCGAGAGCGGCAGTTATCGCGAGCAGATCGCTTTCGTCACGGATCGGAAGGGACACGACCGGCGCTATGCGATCGATGCCACGAAGCTTCGCCGCGAGCTCGGCTGGGTGCCGCGCGAGACGTTTGCAAGCGGCTTGTCGATGACGGTGCAGTGGTACGTTGAAAACGGTGCGTGGCTGGAAGAAATCCGCTCTGGCGCATATCGGCGCTGGAACCCCGAAAGCATACTCAAGAGAGCGTGAACGATGGACTCGAACCGTAAGGGCATTATTCTCGCCGGCGGGTCTGGAACGCGGCTGTACCCGATCACACGGGTTATCTCCAAGCAGATGCTGCCGATCTACGACAAGCCGATGATTTACTACCCGCTGTCCACGCTGATGATGGCGGGCATTCGCGAGGTCCTGCTGATCTCGACGCCGGATGACACGCCGCGCTTCGCGGCGATGTTCGGCGACGGCAGCCAGTGGGGCATGCGGATCACCTACGCCGTGCAAGCGTCGCCGGACGGGCTTGCTCAAGCGTTCATACTCGGCCGCGAATTTATCGACGGGAAACCCTCCGCGCTCATTCTGGGCGACAACATTTTCTACGGCGCGGATCTGGGCGCGCATCTGGGCAATGCGCATTCCAGAACCAAAGGGGCGACGGTCTTCGGCTATCACGTGCACGACCCGCAACGCTACGGCGTCGTGGAGATCGACGCTCGGGGTAAGGTACTGTCGATCGAAGAGAAGCCGCTGAAGCCGCGTTCCAATTTTGCCGTTACGGGTCTTTATTTCTATGACAGCGACGTCTGCGATATTGCCGCGAATATCGAGCCATCCGCACGCGGTGAGCTGGAAATCACGGATGTGAATCGGCACTACCTGGAGCGCGAAGCGCTTCATCTGGAGACGCTGGGTAGAGGCTTTGCCTGGTTCGACACCGGCACGCACGAATCTCTGATCAATGCGGCGACGTTTATCGCGACGCTGCAACAGAGGCAGGGCTTGCTGGTTGCGAGCCCGGAAGAAGTCGCATTCCGGCGTGGCTGGATCGATGCCGAGCAACTGGCCCGCCTCGCGGCGCCTTTGCAAAAGACCGACTACGGCCGATATCTGTCATCTCTCATTCCTGCCATCCACACATGACCATTCAAGTTCGACATACCGCGATTCCCGACGTGAAGGTCATTGAGCCTCAAGTGTTCGGAGATTCACGCGGTGCTTTCCTCGAGACGTTCAATCAGGTCGAGTTCGAAGAGAAAGTAGCGCGCGGCTATACGTTCGTGCAAGACAATCATTCAATTTCAGCGCAGGGCGTTCTGCGAGGCCTGCATTACCAGATCCAGCATCCGCAAGGCAAGCTGGTTCGGGTTGTAGTGGGTGAGGTGTTCGACGTTGCGGTCGATCTGCGGCGCTGGTCGTCCACGTTCGGGCGATGGGTTGGCGTGCGGCTGTCCGCGTCGAACCGGCGGCAGCTATGGATTCCGCCGGGCTTTGCGCACGGCTTTGTCGTATTGTCGGATGTCGCTGAGTTCCTTTATAAAGCGACTGCATTCTGGCACCCGGAGCACGAACGTACGCTGCGCTGGGACGATCCGGACATTGCTGTCGAATGGGAACTGAATGGTGTTCCGTTCGTTTCGTCGAAAGACGCCGCTGGTAGCCGCTTCAACGAGGCTGAGGTCTACTGATGAGAATCGCGATCACGGGCGTACAGGGGCAACTCGGCTGGGAGCTTGCACGCTCGCTTGCGCCGCTGGGTGACGTGGTCCGTTGGGATCGCGAAGTTGCGGATCTCAGCAAGCCGGCGCTGCTCGACGGGTTGATGAGGTTTTACCGCCCGGACGTCGTTGTCAACGCCGCGGCCTATACGGCGGTTGATAAGGCGGAAGACGATTGCGTAACGGCGCGGCTCGTCAATACCGAATCGGTCGACGTCATGGCCCGCGCGGCGAAACGCGCGGGCGCATTGTTCGTTCATTTCTCGACCGACTATGTGTTTGACGGAAAGTCGGCGGAGCCTTATTCAGAAGACTGCGAGACGGCGCCGCTGAATGTGTACGGCGCGACCAAGCGCGACGGGGAACTCGCGATCATCGCGTCCGAATGCGATCATCTGATCTTCCGCACTTCCTGGGTCTATGCGACACGCGGGGCAAACTTCATGCTGACGATGCTTCGGCTCGCCGGCGAACGCGAAGCGTTGAAGATCGTCGATGATCAGGTTGGCGCACCGACTCCGGCAAGAATGCTTGCCAACGTGACCGCCCACGCGATTTCGCAAGCAATGCGCGAGCGCCGGGAAGCACGCTTCCAGAGCGGACTTTTTCATTTGACATCGCGAGGCGTGACCAGTTGGCACGGCTATGCTTCCGCGATCATCGACTATGCGCGCAATCTCGCGCCTTCAGGTCGGGTACGCGTCACACACATCGAGCCCGTACCGAGCGAGGCGTTCCCGACGCGTGCGGCACGGCCGCGCAATTCGGCTCTTAACAACGACCGCTTCGATGAGCGCTTCGGGCTTGTGCGGCCGCACTGGTGGGACGCGCTTGCTCAGACGCTGGATGAGCGATTCGAGCGTACCGCTTAAGCATTCCAGATCTGCCAAAGCGCCGGAACGAGACCGTAGCTTTGCCGCCGGCCTGCGTTACGATGTTCTGCGCGAACCTTGTTTGCTGATTCGATACTCCGTCGGCGTGGTGAGCAGGTGCTTGCGAAACAGCTTCGCGAGCCTTCCACCGCTGCCAATGCCGCAGCGGCGCGCGATCTTGTCGACGGGCAGGCTTGTTTTGGCGAGAAGGCGGCAGCTCATGTCGAGTCGCACATAGAGCAGATATTCCGACGGGGTCACGCCCATTTCGCTCTTGAAGCGTCGCAGGAAATTCCGTTCGCTCATCGCCGCGATCTGCGCGGCGTCGTCGATCGATATCGGGCGGGCGCCGTTGGCCTCGAGCCATTGCGCGGACGCCTGGATCTTATCGCTGATATGCGATGCCGTTTTGCTACGCAGGATTGTGCTGAACTGCGTTTCGCCTTGAGGCGCAACCCAATCGGCGACCTGCTGCGCAACTTCCGGTCCAAGATCGTCGCCAACGATACGCAAGGCGGTGCGCAGCGGGCTGGGCGAGTCCGCAAGAGGCCGGGATGGGAATGCGTTTCGTGCGTGACGGTCGTTCTCGACGCGCGCTCCGTAGGCATTCGAGAAACCCGCCGCTTCGAGCATCAGCCGTCCCTCGGCGATTGCATGGACCATGCCGCTTTTCGGAAAAGCCTGCCGAAGCCACACGATCAGACGATCGTCGCGGAACGCGTTCGTTGCGCCGGTGCCGCCTGCAATGAAAAGCGCGCGGAAGTTGTCCTCGTGCCCGCGCGATTCGACACTGTCGGTCCACACGAACACCGAAGAAGAACTGGCAATACGCCCACCCGATGCCGACAACAGCGAGACCTCATAGCGCGTTCGACGGGGCTCGCCTGTGTCACTCAGGGCATTCGCCGACTGGAATATCTCAATGATGGAAGCCACATCGGGCAGAGCAAATCCATTGAACAATGCAATACCGATATGGTTTACGCTGGCGCTCTGTGGCAAAGCGGGTGCTTGAAGTGCATTCTTATGCTTCACGTTGCAAAGAAACTCCATCGTACTTTCCCGGAAATGAGTGACTTGCCGGCTGTCTCTAAGCCGCTTTAATTGTTTGATCGAATGCTACATAACGTTGTTGCACTGCATTAATGACTGGCCGAATTTGCCAAGGTGTTGGCCAGAATTGCCAGGCCGTGATGTCTCTGCAGAGCAAGAGAATTACTCGTTGGATAATTGGCAGGTTTAATTCGAAAACGCGGGCGAGTCTGGAGTGGGAATGAATGCGGTTCTATTGATCTGGCGGAGATGGGGTATCGCGCAAAGAACCGGAAGGCCTTAAGTTTTGTTGTGAATTTAGATATCTATTGTGGGCCTGATAAGAAACATGACTAACGAAGAAGAATATTGGCCGCAAAAAATATATAGTGATCCTATGCGACGGTATGCGATAGCGTCAATGTGACGGTCAGAGAGCCCGCCTTGTCGTATTCGAAGAGTCGAGACTTCACTTTAAACACATCATCGAATCCCAGTTCCTCCACCTTCATGACTACATTGTCGCCAACAAGGGGGAGATGACATGCAAACCTTTTCCCAGTAGTGCGGTAGGTGCCGAAACCACCCGTGTACTCGTACACGTAAGTCACTTTCTCATCCATGTGCGCTCCGTTCGGGAGTATTCGTATGAATCAAGGACGTGGATGCATGTGCCCTGCGAGGCGCATGCGCGTAGTTGGACACGCGACTCGAACCTGATATGGCCGGAAAAAAAGAACCTGCCGCCCCGAAGGAGCGGCAGGCGGGAAAATCGAGGGGGTTGGGGTTGACTGAGAGAAGCGCCCCTCGAAAGGCCGACGCCAAGTGTATTCGTTCGAAGCAGACTCGAGACGCGAGAGGCGGATTGCGTCACGTTGTTGACTGAACATGACATAAGAAGAACTCAACGCGGCACGATCGTTCAAGCATCCGCGCGCCTGCATAGACTTCAGTGGCCGTGTTTGTTTTCCGGCGGTAGCGATGTACCGCCGGGTTCTGACTTACGCTTCGACTTGACTTGCGTAGTCGGCTTCGATCAGCACACCTGGATCGAACTCGCGCCATTGATCCGGTACCTGTGCGTTGGGCTTCTGCTGCGCCACATGGTTGCGCGTTCGATAGTCTGTCGGCGTCGTCTCCAGATATTTTCTGAACAGCTTCGACAACTGCCCGCCGCTGCCGATGCCGCAGCGGCGCGCGATCTTATCGATGGGCAGACGCGATTCCACCAGCATCCGGCAACTCATATTCAGGCGTGCGCGAAGCAGATAGTCGGAGGGCGTCATGCCGATCTCGCTCTTGAAGCGGCGCAGGAAGTTGCGCTCGCTCATCGCTGCGACCTGGGCCGCGTCGTCGATCGAAATGGGCCGGTCG